>CAIPPO010000084.1 GCA_903866915.1 uncultured Mucilaginibacter sp.
AACACAATTTCCTACAGGTATTTACAGGGAAATATTGTAATCATTCCCAAAATATTAACTTTGTTTATTAAGCTTATAAACTACATGAAACTAAAGCTCTCAGCTCTCGCAATTCTGCTATGCACAGCAACATTTGCCATGTCACAAGACTCTTTAACAATTAGAAAAATCTATGACGAGGCTCTTGTAAATGGCAAAAGTTATGAAAACTTGCGGTACATGTGTAAAAACATTGGCGCAAGGTTAAGTGGATCGCCCAACGCACAGAAAGCTGTTGATTGGAGCAAAAAGCTGATGGAAAGCTATGGTTTTGATCATGTATTTTTGCAGGAAGTGATGGTCCCACATTGGGTGCGGGGTGCCAAAGAAGAAGCCTATATCATCGACGGCAAAAATAAAATACCGGTTCCTATCGCTGCTTTAGGAATGTCTGTCGCTACGCCCAAAGAAGGGCTGACAGCGGATATCATCGAAGTTCATAGTCTGAAACAGTTAGATACGCTGGGTGAAGCTGGTATCAAAGGTAAGATCGTTTTCTTCAACCGGCCATTTGATGCCCGTTATATCGAGACTTTGCGTGCCTACGGCACTGCTGGTGACCAGCGTAATATGGGTCCGTTTGCAGCCGCTAAATACGGCGCAGCGGGGGTCATCGTACGTTCACTAACCGAGAGTCTGGATAATTATCCTCATACTGGTGCTACCAGATACGATCCTAACGGAAATAATATACCGGCAGCAGCAATTTCTACTATTGCAGCCAATGAATTGAGCAGCCTGCTGAAACGAAAAGGTGGCGCCATTAAATTTTTCTTTAAACAAAGCGCCCATCATTTACCCGATACCCTTTCCTATAATGTCGTAGGCGAATTAACGGGTACAGAAAACCCAAACAAATTCATTACCGTTGGCGGGCACCTTGATTCCTGGGATCTGGCAGAAGGAGCGCATGATGATGGTACCGGTGTTATGGGTGCGCTGGAAGCCGTTCGTATATTAAAGGTGATGGGGTATAAACCAAAAAACACGATACGCGCTGTGTTTTTTATGAATGAGGAGAATGGTGATAGAGGCGGTTTAAAATATGCTGAACTCGCAGCTACAAACAACGAACAACATATTGCCGCTATAGAAACTGACCTTGGTGGTTTCACACCCCGGGGTTTCGGGTTCACCGGCTTGTCTCCTGAGCAATTGAAGAATCTGGCTTCCTGGAAAAAACTATTCGAACCTTATGGCTCTGAGCACCTGGTTACAGGGGGCGGCGGAAGTGATATTGGTCCACTTAAAGAAAAGTCTCCCGGAATTATCCTGATAGGTTTATCTCCCGATTCACAACGTTATTTTGATGTGCATCATAGTGCAAACGACGTATTTGAAAATGTAAACAAACGCGAACTGGAATTAGGAGCAGCCTCCATGGCGGCATTGATATACCTGATTGACCAGCACGGCTTTAATTAAAGTTTACAATTGAAACCGGCCGTCAATGATCATTTGGATGTAAACAATATGGCTGCGTACTTTTTGTCGGCTCGAAGTTGTAACTTGGCTCCGTATCAATTCTTCCAAGCTAAGTGACCGACGAAGGAAACAGTCGACCGAAAAAAGACTCTTTTGCCGCCCTGCGATACAAAGATTTTCGCTCCTATTTGGGTATGCGTTTCTTTTTCACTTTTGCTTACCAGATGCAAACCGCGGTATTGGGTTACTATATCTACGCCCTTACCCACAGCAAAATGTCTTTGGCTTATATCGGTCTGAGCGAAGCTGTACCAGCAGTTGGACTGGCATTGTACGGCGGTTACATAGCCGACAAATACGAAAAGCGAAAGATGCTGATACTGGTATTTACCGGGGTGATCTTTTCCTCAGTGGTGATGTTCATTACTACTTTAAAATCAGCTTCTCCGTACATACCCGCTACCTGGATAGTGCCGATCTTATACGGAATGATATTTTGTAACGGGATCTCAAGGGCATTTTATGGCCCCGCAACTTTTACCGTATATGCCCATAGCATACCCCGCGAAATTTACCCCAATGCAAGTACCTGGAGTAGCACCAGTTGGCAGGTGGCATCTATACTTGGTCCGTTTACAGGTGGATTTATTTATGCACTTGCAGGGGGCATCACCGCGAATTTTATTGTGATCCTAACTTTCCTTGCAATAACTTTTGTTCTGGTTTACCGCTTAAGAAAATATCCTCCTGTTTTCGTACCTAAAGAGAGTATTTCCAAAAGCCTCAAGGCAGGTATAAACTTTGTATTTGGCAACAGCATGCTGGTAAGCGCCTTGAGCCTCGATCTCTTTTCGGTATTTTTCGGTGGCGTAGTGGCATTGTTGCCGGTTTTTGCGCAAGATATCTTACATGTGGGGGCCCAGGGATTCGGCTTAATGAAAATGGCTTCGTCGCTTGGTGCAGCTTTGACCATGGTGGTCATGGTACGCTTTTCGCCGTTAAACAAACCCTGGCGTAACCTGCTGATTGCCGTAACCGGGTTTGGGTTGTGTATCATTGGCTTTGGATTATCCCGGAGCTTTATATTAACCCTTATATTTCTTTTTGGTCAGGGTGCATTTGATAGTGTCAGTGTTATTATACGTGGCACACTGGTGCAATTGCTAACACCCGATCACATGCGCGGTCGCGTCTCCGCTGTAAACTCCATGTTTATTGGTTCATCCAACGAGATCGGCGATTTTGAATCGGGTGTCGCTGCCCAGTTATTGGGTACGATCCCTGCCGTATTGTTTGGTGGAAGTATAACGATGCTGGTTGTTATGTTTACCTATTTCAAGACCCGAAAATTTCTGCCATTGTCTCTGTCAGATTTCCATAAGATAGATCCTGACAAAGGCGAAACTATTTAAAGGGTTTTTACATTACGCCAAAAAAGATAAAATACTGCCCCAACTATCGGCAAAAAAAGTATAATTGCAATCCAAATAATTTTACCGAAGCCCGCAACACTCGTATTTCTAAGCACGTTGATAATTGCATACAAACATAAAAGTCCCCAGATGATCATAAAGATCAGACCGAGTGTGCCGCCAAATACAGAAGTTATCAGGTACATATTGGAAATTTTAAGGGTCAAATAATATCAGCCATATCTTTTTCACCGATCTGCTGACGCCACATCGCATAATACAGCCCCTTTTGCGAAATGAGCTCAGTATGCCTGCCCGATTCCACAATCTTCCCTTTTTCCAGGACATATATTGTATCAGCATGCATAATGGTAGATAAGCGGTGTGCGATCAATATGGTGATATGATCTTTTAATACGGAAACATCGCGTATTGTTTCAGTTATTTCTTCTTCAGTAATTGAATCCAGAGACGACGTTGCCTCATCAAAGACCAACAGATCGGGTTTACGCAACAAGGCGCGTGCAATGGATAGTCGTTGCTTTTCACCGCCGGAGACTTTTACGCCACCTTCACCAATTACTGTATCCAGCCCATTTGACGCACGAGCCAGCAGCGTTTGGCAGGCCGCGCGCTGCAAAGCCAGCATACATTCGCCATCAGTTGCTCCGGGACGCACGAATAACAAGTTTTCACGAATAGACCCCGAGAACAATTGAGTGTCCTGCGTAACAAAACCTACCCGTTCACGAAGTTCGTCCAGATCTATCCTTTTGCCCGGTATTTCATTATATAGAATATCGCCTTCGAGCGGCTGGTAAAGCCCCACCAATAATTTAACCAGGGTTGTTTTTCCTGAGCCTGATGGCCCAACAAATGCAATAGTTTCGCCTGTAGCAACTTCAAAACTGATGTTGTTTAATGCATTTCTATTAGCCGTAAGGTGTTTGAAGCTTACATTGCTAAAGCTCAGTTTCGTGACCGATTCAAGCAAGATCGGATTTTCAGGTTTTACCTCAATAGGAGTACTTAGTATGCCCTTGAAATTTGCCAATGAAACTTCCGCTTCACGCCATGACTGTATTACCGTACCCAATTCCTGAAGCGGATTAAATAAGAAAAAAGAATAGAACAGGAACATGAAATAACTGCCCGTCGTCAACTGCCCTTTGAAGATCAACATTAGAAGTAATACCATCATGGTACTTCTCACCAGGTTTACTGTCGTACCCTGAATGAAACTCATACTCCGAACATATTTTACTTTCGTTAGCTCCAGGTCGAGGATTTTATAGGTTGTTTTATTTAAATGGTCAATTTCCTGCTTTACCAGACCCAGGCTCTTTACCAATTCAATATTACGCAGCGATTCAGTTGTTGCACCGGCAAGCGCTGTGGTTTGCGAGACTATTTTCTTTTGGATAGTTTTGATCCGTTTACTTAAGGCCATACTGACAAACATGATCACGGGTATGGCGCCGAGGTAAACCAAAGCGACCTTATAGCTTACTACTACTGCCAGCACCATCACAAAGATCATACCTACAAGGCTAACAAACAGCACCCCGATAAACGATGTGATGAACTTTTCGCAATCGATCCTAACCTTTTGCAAAATACCCAATGTTTCGCCGCTTCGCTGATCTTCAAAAACCTGGAATGGCAATTGAAGGGAGTGCTTCAAACCATCGGCATACATTTTTGCACCTACTTTTTGTGTAATGATATTGGTAAAATAATCCTGGAAGTTTTTTGCAATGCGCGATACCATAGCCGCCCCAACAGCCAGACCGATCCATTTTAATGCACCTTGCACCTTATCGTCGTAACTTAATATTTTGCGATCGACAGGCACCATATAATGGTCAACAACGTTCCTGGTAATCAATGGATCGCAAAGCGAAAACCCAATATTGAATGCAGCAAGTAAAAGTGCCAGAGCAACTATCCACTTATGTTCCTTGAGATAGGATAAAAGTATTTTCATGATTATTGTAAAAATAAAAAAAGGGAACAGCTTCGCAGCGTATTCCCTTGATTTTGACACTATTTTGTTACTTAAACGGTCATGATATCTTTTTCCTTAGCTTCCGACAAATGGTCAACCTTGATGATATAGGCATCGGTCAGCTTTTGTACTTCAGCCTCACCCACTTTCATTTCATCTTCGGAAACGCCTTCGGTTTTTAGTTTCCTTATCTTTTCGTTGGCGTCTTTACGCACATTTCGGATGCCTATTTTGCCGGTTTCTGCTTCAGCTTTAGCTTTTTTAACCAGGTCGCGACGGCGTTCTTCGGTCAGAGGCGGAACATTAATCCGGATGATTACACCATCATTCTGTGGGTTTACACCAAGATTTGCTTCCATTATCGCTTTTTCGATTGGGCTAAGCAGCGACTTTTCCCATGGCTGAATAACGATAGTACGCGCATCAGGGGTATTTACGCTACCAACCTGGTTCAAAGGTGTTGGCGTACCATAGTACTCCACTACAATATCATCCAGCATACTTGGATTGGCCTTACCTGCACGTATTTTTTGCAATTCGCTCTCGCAATGGTCCAGGGCTTTATCCATCAAAGCACGGGCATCGCTAACTTGTTTCTTAATGAGTTCGCTCATTGTATTAAAAATTTGCTGGCAAAAATAGAAAATAAAACAGAATCAAAGAGGCAAGAATAAAGAATCGGGAATTTGTGCAACCAGCACTACCCATTTTTACCTTACCAGCGTACCGATCTTCTCGCCCAAAGCAATCTTCATAAAATTACCGGGCTTATTCATATCAAAAACGATGATCGGTAGCTTATTCTCGTGGCATAAAGTAAAGGCTGTCATATCCATTACATTCAAGCCTTTGTCATATACTTCCTGGAAAGAGATCTCGTCATAACGTGTGGCAGTCGGATCTTTCTCGGGATCGGCTGTATAAATACCATCAACACGGGTGCCTTTCAGTACCACATCGGCCTTTATTTCAATTGCGCGCAAAGACGCTGCAGTATCTGTAGTAAAGTAAGGATTGCCGGTACCTGCACCAAAGATCACGATCTTTTTCAACTCCAGGTGGTGCATAGCGCGTCGCCTGATATAAGGCTCGCAAATTTGTTCCATTTTAATAGCTGACTGTAAGCGGGTCTCAACACCAACGGTTTCAAGGGCATTTTGCAGGGCCATACAGTTAATCACAGTGGCCAACATGCCCATATAATCGGCCTGGGCACGGTCCATACCCGATTTTTCGGCACTTAACCCTCTGAAAATATTACCGCCGCCAACTACTACTGCTATTTCGATACCTTTATCGTAAACACTTTTGATATCATTGGCATATTGCAATACCTGGCTATTATCGATACCATATTGCCTGTCGCCCATGAGCGATTCGCCACTAAGTTTGAGAAGGATACGTTTATATTTCATAAGGGTGAGTTTGTCAAAATTATCAATTTAAATTCAGTGTTAAAATAATATGTCGATTAGTTTATCCGCTCACCCGCCAGAAACGTACCCCTAAGCACAAAATCATCGTCAAACACTGTAAAATCAGCATCATAGCCTGCAGCTACAACACCTTTATTAAGCTTAGCCAATTGCGCCGGATAGGTTGAAGCCATTTTTACGGCCTCAACCAGGCTTACTTTAAAGTGCTTCACCCCATTTTCGACGCATTTTAACATCGTCAAGCATGAACCTGATAAGGTACCATCAGGCAATGTATACCTGTCGCCTTTAAATCGATGCTGGTAAGGACCTTTAAAAGTCTCGGTAACAGCATCCGTAATAAAAAATAACCTATCACCAAGCTCTCGTTTGGCCAGCCTTGCCATAACAAAATCAACATGGATACCATCCGGTACGATACTGGTATAAGGACGCTCCTCAAATATAGCCGGAATATACCCCGGATCGCGGTGGTGCATTTGCGGCATTGCATTGTAAATATGCGTCACCGCCGGGATAGGCTTATTTAAAAATGCCTTACCCTGGGCATAGGTAGCATTGCTGTGGCCCGATGATACGATGATACCCTTGTTATGCAAATAATCAATCACCTCCTGGTCCTGCAGCTCGGGTGCAATTGTTATCATTTTCACAGCGCCGTCACCCAGTTCAAGCCATTGTTTCACCTGGTCTAGTGAAGCTTTTTTTATGAAATCTGCGTTGTGGGCACCCCGGCGGATAGGATTCAGAAAAGGGCCTTCCAGGTGCACCCCCAGATAATTACCGATACGCTTTTCACGATAGCTTCTGCCAACCCTGATGGTTTGCTCAATCACTTCGTCGGAATTGGTAGAGATAGTTGGGAAAAACCCAGTCGTTCCCTGCGCAAGCAGGTCGGTTTCCATTTGCAGTACCGTTTCCTCGTCAGTATCGATGCTTAACAATCGGCCACCACTACCATAAATTTGCAGGTCGATGAAGCCTGGTGCCAGGTAATGACCGAGCAGGTCTATACGTTCAGCATCAGCTGGTATGACAGATTCATTTACAATTGCTTTAATGATTTTGCCTTCCAGCAATACAGCAATACCACTTTTAATTATTTCTTCCGTTCCGGTAACGGTACTTGCAGAAATTAACCGGAAATTATGCAGGGCGGTTATCATGATCGCATCAATTATAAATATACAATTATGTGTGAACCTAAATTCAGTAATATCTGCAAAGAGACGCAAAGTGTTCCGTCTCTACGAAATTTTATTGCAAAAAAAATCCCCCTCATTTTCTGAGGGGGATTTCGTATTAAGCTCCTAAAGCTACCCGTTTAAATGCGGTAACCGTGAGTCCCTTTTCAACGGTGGCCAGAAACTGCGCAACGTTTTTGGATGAGTCTTTTACAAACTCCTGATTCAACAACGTGGAATCCTTGTAGAATTTATTTAGTTTACCCGCAGCGATCTTTTCAACCATTTCTTCCGGTTTACCTTCCGCGCGGATCTGCTCTTTAGCAATTTCCAGTTCGCGTTGAATGGTGGTTGAATCAACGCCATCTTTATCAATTGCTACCGGATTCATAGCAGCAATTTGCATCGCCACGTCTCTGCCTGCTTCTTCAGCACCAGCTGCATCGGCACTTAAAGCAACCAATACACCCAAACGATAGTTACCGTGGATATAAGCTATTACTTTCTCTCCGTTTACAACTTCGTATTTAGAAACGCCTATCTTCTCGCCGATCTTACCTGTTTTATCAATAACTGCTTCACCAATTTTCTGACCTTCAACAGTCAGTTCGGCTAAAGCTTCCAGATCAGCAGGATTATTTTCAACTGCTGCTTCAGCTATAGCGCCTGCGAATGCCACAAACTCAGCATTTTTTGCAACGAAATCGGTTTCGCAGTTCAGTTCGATGATCACACCACGCTTGCCATCGGCAGAGGTGCGCGCAATAACTACACCTTCGTTCGATTCACGATCCTGGCGGCTGGCAGCAACTTTAGCGCCTTTTTTCCTTAAATAGTCAATTGCAGCTTCAAAATCGCCATTGGTTTCAGTCAAAGCTTTTTTGCAATCCATCATACCTGCACCTGTTTGCTGACGTAATTTGTTAACATCAGATGCTGTTATTTGTACTGTAGACATTCTTTTAAAGTTTAAAATGTTGTATAAGATGTAATGGTTGCAAAAGTTGCACTAGCTAATATCCAGTTCAACCTTTGCAACCACCACAACAATTTAATTATTCTTCTGTTTTTTCCGGAGCAGCAGCGGCAGCAGGGGCTTCAGCCTCAGCTACTCTTTTGCGTTTACCACCTTCAGACGGAGCAGATGCAGTTACTGCAGGAGCTTCAGCTTTAGCATCAGCTTTTGCTTTCGCAGCTATTGCTTCTTTTTCCGCTTCTTCTTCTTTCTCGCGTTTGCGTTCGTCCAAACCTTCTTCGATTGCTTTGATAATGATACCAGTGATCAGAGAGATCGATTTGGTAGCGTCATCATTCGCCGGGATCGGGAAATCAATATTAGACGGATCAGAGTTGGTATCCACCATTGCAAAAGTTGGGATATTCAACTTTAATGCTTCTGAAACAGCGATATGTTCTTTCTTTACGTCGATCAAAAATAAAGCTGCCGGTAAGCGGTTAAGGTCGGCTATACCGCCCAGTAATGCTTCCAATTTGATACGCTCGCGCTGTATCATCAGTCTTTCTTTTTTCGAAAGGTTGCTGTAAGTACCGTCTTTGGTCAATTTATCGATGTTAGACATCTTTTTGATCGACTTGCGAACAGTAGCGAAGTTAGTTAACATACCACCTAACCAACGTTCGGTTACGAAAGGCATGTTTACTGTTTTTGCATAATCGGCTACGATATCTTTCGCCTGCTTTTTGGTAGCAACGAATAATACTTTACGGCCTGATTTTACAATTTGTTTGATAGCTGAAGAAGCTTCTTCAACTTTATTTAAAGTTTTGTTTAAATCGATAATGTGGATGCCATTGCGCTCCATGAAAATATACTGTGACATTTTCGGGTCCCATTTACGGGTAAGGTGACCAAAGTGTACACCTGCATCCAGCAGATCCTGGTATGTTGTTCTTGCCATTGTTGTTTCCTCCTTAAATTAACGTTTACTGAACTGGAATCTCTTGCGTGCTTTCTTGCGTCCTGGTTTTTTACGCTCAACCATACGGTCATCGCGGGTCATTAAACCCTTGGCGCGTAATGCAGGTTTCTTTTCAGCATCAAGTTCAACAATAGCCTTAGCAATTGCTAAGCGAACAGCTTCTGCCTGTCCTTTAACTCCACCACCTGCTACATTTACCTTTACATCAAATTTACCTGCAGAACCAGATACTTCGGTTGATTGGGTAACAATGTACTGCAATGGCAGTGTTGGGAAATACTCTTTGTAATCTTTACCATTAACGGTAATGGCGCCGTTGCCGTCGGTCAGATAGATGCGGGCAACTGCTGTTTTTCTTCTGCCTGAAGTGTTAGTTGTTGGCATTTTCTTTCTCCTTTTAAATAATTAATTAAATGGCTTTAGGGTTTTGAGCTTGATGCGGGTGCTCGGCTCCGGCATATACATGCAGGTTTCCAAATAAGGCGCGGCCCAAACGATTTTTAGGTAACATACCACGAACGGCTTTTTCAACCACTCTTGTAGGATGCTTTGCCATTAACTCCTTAGGAGAAATGAAACGCTGACCACCTGGATAACCAGTATACGAAACATACTGCTTGTCGCTGAATTTGTTTCCGGTCAACTTTACCTTGTCTGCATTAATAACAATAACGTTATCACCGCAGTCTACGTTTGGGGTGAACCCTGGCTTGTGCTTTCCTCTGATGATCGCTGCGATCCTGGAAGTCAAGCGCCCCAAAATCTCGCCCTGAGCGTCAACAACAACCCATTCTTTGTTAACGGTCTTTTTATTGGCTGAGACAGTTTTGTAACTTAACGTATTCACTTGCTTAAAATTAAATTAATAAAACGTTTACTATACCCCGTAATTTCGGGACTGCAAAGATAGGTGTTTTAGTATTATTTACAAATAGAATTTTAGTTTAGTTGCGGGGGGAGTCCGGAAGTCGGAAAGTCCGCTTAATTCCGAAAGATTTTTGGGTGATTGCGGGCGGTTTTTTTGGCGGTTTGGTTTTCGTATTTTGTAAGAATCAGGGCGTTCCCCTCGTACCTCGGGTCAGGCTTTCCATTCATACGCCTGCGGGCATTAGGCGTAGGCCGGTATTCATTTCAATCCTTAACGCTGATTTGAGTAAAATTGAAGATGGAAGACGTTTTGATGGATTACTCATTTCAACAAAAAAAAGAATGGCTAACACTGGGTTATTTCTAAAATCGATAGCTAAAAGCAAAACGGTAAAAAGGATCAAAAAAATCAGTCTAAGGCATTCAAAACTTGACAAATGAAAAACAAGTGCTTGTCTACCTTTGTATTTTAATAGATTAATGAATACAGGTAAAATAAAACTCAGCGTACTCGATCAATCACCCATTCGTAAAGGTGTCAATGCCGAACAAGCCATCCAGGAGACCATTCAACTGGCAAAATATGCCGAGCAATTAGGTTATACCCGCTTTTGGATATCGGAACACCATAATACAGGGGCTTTGGCGGGATCGACTCCTGAAGTTTTGCTGGCGTACCTTGGAAGTCAGACCAGCACAATAAGAATTGGTTCGGGCGGGGTGATGATGCCGAATCATAGTACCCTAAAGGTTGCCGAAAACTTCAGGATGCTGGAAGCTCTGTTCCCCGGCCGGGTTGACCTGGGTATGGGTCGCGCGCCGGGTACCGACAGGCTGACGGCATCGGTATTAAACCCTTCCAATCAATTCAGCGAACAGGAGTTTATTAACCAGCTGTATGATTTGCTCAATTATTTTCACGATCGCGGCGAACCGGGTACACCCCAATCGAAAATAAGAGCAATACCTCAAGTGAAAACAATTCCGCAAATGTGGCTGCTAAGCTCCAGCGGTGAAAGCGGCTTGTTTGCTGCGCACTTTGGCATGGGAATGACTTTCGCGCACTTTATTAACCCGATAGGTGGTCCGCAGGCCATAGCGGCCTACCGCCAACGCTTCAAATCATCAGAGGACCAGGCCGAACCCGCCGCCAGCGTGGCTATTTTTGTTTATTGCTCGGAAGATGAGGAAAAAATCAGGCGGCATCAGGCGCTGATGGATTACCGCTTCAATCAGTTTGAGCAGGGCAAAGGCATAGTACCGGTAAGCTATGAGGATATTAAAGATAAATCTTACACCTCGCAGGAACTGGAGCGCATCCGGCATAACCGCAAGCGCGTACTTACCGGCACGCCTGTTGAAATGAAGCAAAAGCTGACCCAATTGGCAGAAGAATACCAGGTTGATGAGATCATTGCCGTAACTATTACTGAGGATTTTGATGAACGGTTGGAATCGTACAGGTTGCTGGCAGAACAATTTGATTTGTGTTAAATATTAACGACCACTATCCCTACAAATAGGTAGCCCCGATGGGGCATAAACTCTGCCCCGTTGGGGCTACCCGCCGGGAAATGGGTAACCGCCAAAACGAGGTTCAACTGAGGGTGCAAAGATTATTTTAACGTGATGCACATATAGCTTTAACCACTGCGGGCACAGAGATTTTCACAAAGAGCACAAAGAAATTGCTTCAGGCAAACAATACTGAGAATACGCTAAACCTTTTACCTTTCTCCTTTTACCCTTCACCTACAACCTTTTATTATATTTGCCCCACTATTCTTATAAAACATGAGTGTATCTGTACTTGCCCAAAACTTAAGGGGCTCTGAAATTATCAAGATCGCAGGCGAGATCAACGAGTTGAAACGGCAGGGGCAAAATATTGCCAACCTCACCATTGGCGATTTTGATTCCAATATATATCCAATCCCGGCTGTTTTAGCGAAGGGAATTGTTGATGCCTATCACGACAACCAAACCAACTATCCGCCTGCGGATGGTATTTTAGCCCTTCGTGAAAGCGTATCTGACTTTTTGAAAAATCGCTTTGATTTGGAATATGCTCCTAACCAGATTTTGATATCCGGTGGTTCACGTCCGCTCATATACTCCACCTACCTGGCGTTAGTTGACCCGGGCGAAAGGGTAGTTTTCCCTGCACCATCCTGGAACAATAACCATTATTGCGACCTGACAGGTGCCGAAGCCGTAATCATCCCGGTACAACCCGAAAACAATTTTATGCCAACGGCAGATGAACTGCGCCCACATTTAAAGGGAGCTGTTTTACTGGCTTTATGTTCTCCTTTGAATCCTACGGGTACCATGTTCACCAAACAAAACCTGGAAGAAATATGCGACCTCGTCATCGAAGAAAACAAAAGCCGCAAAGCCGGCGAGAAGCCGCTGTATATATTATATGATCAGATCTATTCACAGCTTACTTTTGGCAAGCATGAACATTTTAACCCGGTAACACTTCGCCCGGAATTAAAACCTGTAACTGTTTTTGTTGATGGTGGATCAAAATGCTTCGCTGCAACTGGTGTACGTGTCGGCTGGGGTTTCGGACCTGCCGAAGTCATCAATCATATGAAAGCCATCGTTGGCCATATGGGCGCATGGGCACCCAAGGCAGAACAGGTGGCTACTGCTAAATTCCTGAAACAGGATGATGAAGTAAATAGTTACCTATCCAATTTAAAAGAGCGCATACAAGCCAGTTTAAATACCCTGCATAAGGGCATACAGCAATTAAAGGAAGAGGGATTTAAAGTTGATTCTATTGAACCAATGGGTGCCATATACCTCACCATTAAGTTTGATTACGCCGGTAAATCCACACCAGATGGCAAACTGCTGCAAACGGCTACCGATATCAACTTTTTCCTAATTAAAGAGGCTAAACTTGCATTGGTACCTTTCTCTGCTTTTGGTGCAAATGAAGATGTACTTTGGTTCAGAGCGTCAGTTGGTGCAAGCACTTTGCAGGATATTGAACAGATTGTACCAAGGGTAAGGGCAGCGTTATTGATGCTGAAATAATGATAAGTTAATTGGCGATTTTAAACTTTCAATACCGTATGACAAGTCACTGATCAACGGGTTAACTGATTAATCCATCGCTAGCTAACAATTCCCACCAAATTCCTAACTTCGCATCTTTTAAATTAAATTCGTCAGATAATGAGATTATTAGCAATTGCTTTCCTGATAGTATTGACATCATTTACCGTTCGCGCCCAAAGTACGCCAACAGCACCAACGGCTACTCCAACCGTGGTATTCGTCAATTCAGATTCCCTGTTAAATAATTACGCTTACTTTAAAGCTGTAAAGCTTAAGCTTCAAACGCTTACGCAAAAGGCGCAGGATGAGATTACCGTTAAGGGCCAGGCATTTCAAAAAAAGGTAGCTAATTACCAAAAAACAGCTAATGCCTTAACCCCGGTACAAAAGGCTGCTACCGAAAAGAAACTGGCTACCGAACAACAAACTTTGCAGGAACTGCAACAAAATACCGGTAAACAATTGCAGGAAATTGAATCGGCCGAAAACACCACACTTTACGAAAAAATTGCAGTCTTCTTAAAGGGCTATACCAGGGAAAAAGGATACAAGATTGTGCTCACTTACTCTAAGTCTAGCCCTTCAATGCTTTATGGAGACGATAGCCTTGATGTAACCAAAGATGTCGTTGCCGGCCTAAACGACGAATACACAAAGTCTGGCGGCAAATAAACCGGCCTGGCACGTTAGCGTCAACTATAAATTGCTGTAGCCTTTTTTGGAAATGAGGTACCCGGGGATTTTGTTCATTATGGTTTTGCTGTCAGGTTGTGCCATCGTCAGCAAGCAGTATTATTATGAGCCTTCGGTTGCCCATCAAACTATCAAGCGCAGATATAGCCATTCTGATGCTAAAATGATCTATTATAAGGTGCTGATCCCGGGTAAGTCGGGTGATACCATCGGGTCGATCACTACCAGCAACGGCGTTGGGCATCCACTTTTAATGGGACCCCTGCTTTTTCCAGTGATACCCGTGGGTGGTGTCTTTCAAAAAACGACAGAAAGTTTTATGATGGAACTTGGTATAAATTGCAGCAGCAATTATTTTATGCCGCTGGCAATTGATAGTAATGATTACAAAAAGAAAAGAGATTCACTCGATGCGCTAAAATTAGCTCCCGAGGTGCTTTTAAATACCCGGCAGTGTTATATAATCGTCAACGATAGTACCAGGATTCCGCTTAAAGTTCAGGAGTTTTTTATGCGAAGCAGCGCAGTACATAGTTACAGGCTAACTGCAGACACCCGTTTTCGAAAAATAAAAACCCTGAAACTGATCACCGGCAATGCCCTGCTCGACAGTACCCTGAGTAATATAACCTACAAGCGAAAGAGTCGCATTAAATTTGACTTTATCGGTCCGGGCTATTAATGCCCGGCCCCTCTTAATGCGTAACACGCAAAACGTACAACAACTTTTAAGCTGCCGTTGAAATATACTTTACCAGGGTCCGTTTAGCAACCGGCAGTAAAGTTTGCTCGAGCGGAAAGGTAATATCACTTACTACGTAGTAAAGTGCCGGATTAGGCAGATGCTTTCTTTTGTTGATCAGATCAAGTTTGATAGCTTCCGGTGTATTAGTTAAACTATGGGCATAGGTATCCACAAACTGCACATTGATGCCTCTGAATTTATCTTCTTTATTCTCAAAAATAGTAAGCTGGTATTCGTAAACCCATGTAGTTCGTTCGTTACCGTTGCGAAGCGAGAAATAGCCATTAAAAGGTACCAGTGGTACCAGACCAACGGGGTCGATACGCAGACGACTCTCGACAAAATCATAAATCTCTTTTCCGGTTTGTATAGCGGGATCCATCTTATAAAGCGCAAAAGAAATGATACTTTCAATTTCCCGCATGGTGCTATCATCTTCAACCATTTTTTGGTAGGTGAGCTTCAATGCATCAATATCCGCTTGTGTCAGGCGTTGTGGGAATGCCTGTTGTAAAACGCTTTTATTACGTTTAAAATCTAAAAGATTATTGTAGTGAAAGATAAGATCGTTAAGGTTGGGATACAATTTGCTGCGGTCAAAGTGTCTATTGATCTCCTGCAAATAGTCCAACAGGATATATTTTTTGTGTTCAAAATCAATCGCACCCTCAATAAACCAGTTAGTTCCTAATGATTTCATATTAAACGCGTTTTTTCTGAAGCTTAAATTAAAAATAAAAATGCCAAATTGCAACATGGCTTACGGAACACTTTTTTTGATCCCGGTACCCCTTGCTGATGATGCAGTAGCTAAATCATTCACGCCTTTTCTTACCGATACCATCAACCAAATCAAGGAATATATTGTCGAGAATGAAAAAACTGCGCGGCGCTTTCTGCGGGAGGCCGGGCTGAAAATACCTCAAAGCGAGCTTTCTTTACACGATTACGGTAAACACAACCGCGATATCAATTTAGCAAGTTTTTTCATTGGTTTGGCAGCCGGGCACGATGTGGGTTTAATGAGCGAAGCCGGATGCCCCGGCGTTGCGGATCCGGGTGCTGAAATTGTGGCAGAAGCTCATCGCAGAGGCATAAAGGTAGTGCCACTGGTTGGGCCAAGCTCCATCTTATTGGCGCTGATGGCCTCCGGTTTTAACGGTCAAAGTTTTACTTTCCATGGTTACCTGCCAATTGACAAAGTTGAACGGGCTAAAAAAATAAAGGAGTTGGAGGCAGCCGCTTCCCGGTTTAACCAAACGCAGCTATTTATAGAGACGCCTTTCCGTAACAACCAACTACTGGAGGAAATATTAAGAAGCTGCACGGCCAAAACCCAGTTGTGTATCGCCTGCAACCTGACTGGCGAAGATGAGTTTGTGCAAACGAAAACCATTGCGGAATGGAAACAAAAAATACCCGATCTTCATAAACGTCCAACCATGTTTTTATTGTTTCGTTCCTGATTCTAATGCAGCTTACTAATAAACAAAGCAAAGTATTGATCGTTGGCGCCGGTCCATCCGGTCTGATGATGGCTGCACAGCTTTTACGATATGGCATACAGCCCTTAATCATTGATGATAAACAAGGGCCTGCAAACCATTCTCAGGCGTTGGCGGTACAGGCGCGAACACTGGAAATATACTCTCAAATGGGTATTTCTGACAGGGCGGTATCCGAGGGAAAACGAGCAAAAGGATTGCAGTATTATCCTTACGGTAATACACCAGTAACACTTGAGTTAACTGATACCGGCCGCGGACAAACACCATTCCCCTTTGTATTACTTTTTGAACAAAACAAGAATGAACGCTTGCTGCTTGATTACCTGACTTCGCATGCCTGCCCTGTTTATTGGGAAACTTCGCTCGAGACTTTACAATATAATAATATTACCATCGTAGCAAAACTAATCCAGCCGGCGGGCATTCAGACCATCAACTGCGATTGGGTAATTGGCGCTGACGGCGCGCATAGCACCGTTCGCAAGCAGTTGCAGATTCCATTTTCAGGCGAAACCTACGCACATCATTTTTATCTGATAGACGCAGTATTGGGTGCGCCATACCGGGAAGACGACCTTATACAAATTTATTTAGGTAAGAGAAACTTTGTTGGATTGTTTCCGCTCCGCGATAAAAATACCTTTCGAATCATCGGTAAATTGTCCTATGATACTTCCGAACAAATTTCGGTTGATGAATTGATTCCGGAGATAGCGGCTACTACCGGGACCGATCTGAATTTAAAAAAAGTTAACTGGTTTACCTCCTATAAACTGCACCACCGGATGGCCGATCGCTTCCGGGATCACCGATGCTTTTTAATTGGCGATGCCGCTCATATCCATTCACCTGTGGGTGGACAGGGCATGAATACAGGGATCCAGGATGCCTATAACCTGGCCTGGAAACTTGCAGGTGTGATCAATGGTAATATCAATGAAAATATACTGAACAGCTATTCGGAAGAACGAATACCTGTTGCCCGCAAGCTACTGGCTACTACCGACCGGGCTTTCAATATAGGCTTGTCTGAAAGCTGGATAATGGACAAGATTAAGAAATACATTTTACCTGTGGTGCTTCGCTTTTTATGGGAAAAACAAAAACCAAGGAATGCTTTTTTCAAACAGCTATCGCAAACCGGGATCAGCTATCGCGATAGCAAAATAAACCTGCATCTGGCAAAATCTGAGCAAATCAGGGCTGGCGACAGAATACCTTTTATCGAAATTTATGATGAAAAGAAGAAAGAAGAAACTGACCTGCACGCCTGGTGTAGCAAGCCGGGTTTTACGCTCATTATTTTAGGAAAATTTGATGATATGCTGCTATTTAATATTGCTAAATGGATAAGCACCCGGTATCC
>CAIPPO010000085.1 GCA_903866915.1 uncultured Mucilaginibacter sp.
GATTAAGTATTACTGTGATTGGGAACAGTAGTGATTGGCGTTACGGCTGTTCTTCCATCTATTAAACCGGCAAGGATTCCTTGCTGGTTTCTTTTCACTGAATCAATTTATTTCATTATTGTTGATTCAATTTTGAAACCTCCAACATTTTTTTTTAAAATAAACACCAAAATACTTCGACTCGCATTTCTGCATTGTGTTTTGCCGAAAACGGTTAGCTTTCCGCATCAAATATAAAAGTATTTTTAAATATGCTATATTTTCTATAGATTTTATCGCATATATAAATTTACAAGCTAAAATTCTTTTTCAGCGGAGAAGAAAAAATCACCCAAAGACTTAATGCAATTTGGTGAAGCTTAAATACACAAAAGTAAAATCCAAATCTAACCAGCGCACAGTAGCGTCCTTTGTATCTAATTCAGGAAGCTCAATCAGGTTGAAATCATTTTCAGCCGCTATGTTGTTGATGGCTACAATGTCGTCACGGCTAAATATCTTTACTGGTACGCCATAGGCCATCTTACCGCCGGTATCTAGCGGTTTGTCCCAATAATCAGCCGACACGATCAAAAGTCCGCCTGGCCTGATAATCCTTTTCATTTCTTTAAAAAAGCGATTTAGGGGGATACCATGTTCAATTACGCTAAGGCAAACAACGGCATCAAAAAAGTTATTGTCAAATGCAGTTTGAGTAATATCACCGGGCAAGTAATTGATTGGCCCATTTTGGATCGGCTCATTAAAGCTCAGATTCAGGCAATAAAGTTGTTCAAATCCAAGTTGAGCCAGGTGTGGCAAAACAACCGAATAATATTCACCACCAGCATCTAAAACACGCAGATGTTTTAAATCGCATTCTTCTCTTGTTCCAAATGTTCTGCACAATATCGCTAAAGCTGCCAGCGAATCCCAGTTCTTTGGCACATCACCGTGCAGCGGTAAGTTAAGTTTATCCAGGGTTTCAACCGATTCTATATATTCATTTTTACTTTTCAATACCGACCCATACGGTAAATGAGTTAGTTGGGCTAACTTGTGATATTTATTTACCGCCATAATATGCCGTTTTCCCGATCAATACTGGTTTAAATTAAGCCAGGTGACCTCAAAAGCAAAGCACACCTTTGTTTAAATATATTATATTATTCGGGCAATAATTAAATTTATATATTTATTGAATCAAACCTTCAATAAATCCGACAGGCGCTTGATATTTAAAATATTATCTATTTTTTTTAGCTATTAGGAAATCAATTTTAATGACAAATAATATGGCGACCCAAAAGAAAGTAACATTAAAAGACATCCGCGAAATAGAAACTGCGCAACAAGATGGCGCAAATGATGTATTCCCAGGAACTGGCGGCACCAAAGGCGCCAATATTTGGGGAAACCTACCAAAAGCAACAAAAGGCGATCCGCCATCGGGCGATACTAAAGGCGTCGACATTTGGGGTTCAATGCCTAAGGCTACTAAGGGCGACTTCCCTCCTTTTGCCTGATTGGTAATTGTGATAAAGGTTGTATTTCCGGGACCGATATTCTTTAACCAACTCATAGCCAGCCAGCAATTGTTATGGAGTTAGGGACAATAACCGAAGGTCCTTCGCTTTTTAAGAATGTGGCAAAGGATTATTTTGAATTGGTTGATGGCGCCGGCATTGCTGCGGATGCAAAACTAATCACCGAGCTGACACAATCTCTAAGCTTCGAAATCGAAACCCGGTTTTTTATAACTGTACCGGTTTATGCCGGCGACCGCCTGCTGGAAAATTATTTAGACGGGATCCGCCCCGCATTAAATAATAGGCACTTCAATATTTGTGTTTTTGTCAATGCAACCCAGGACAAGTTTTCGGAGCCCGATTTTGAAAATGCCCGAGCATACCATGCTGCAGTTATTACTAAATTTAACCAGGAATGTGGGTTTGCTGCTGCTTGCTTGCTAACGGCGTACCTGCCGGGCCCTGTTTCTATGGGGCGGGTACGTAAACTATTGGTCGATAGTATTTTGCGATATTGTATCGAAAAAGACATTGATGAACCCGTTATTCTTTGTAATGACGTTGATCTAATAGCCAGCTCTCCCGCTTACCTGGCTGAAATAGCGAATGAATTTAGCCAGAATATTACACCGGTTTTTGTAGCAGCGCCAATTGGTTATGGCTATAAGGGCAAAATTGCTATGGGGCTTCCCGCCGGGATCCACGTTCCTGAACTTTATTTGTTTAATCGGGTACAGGATGCGATCAACCTTTGCACGCGTGATGGAAGGATTGGCTCCGGGCCAGCAATATGGCCCGAGGGTGCCAACTTTGCATTTGCCGGTAGTGCCTATTGCGCCGCAGGCGGTTTCGATCCCATGCGCACAACCGGCGAGGATGATGCGATGGGTTTTGCCCTAAAAGGCCTTTGGGCAAATGGCAGTTTAAACAATCCAACGCTCAACTGGCAAGCACCAGTTTATAATTCATCAGCCTGGATCGTAACCGATCCGCGTCGTGTTTTGGCGGCAATTCAATCGGGACGAACGGGCATTGAAGCCTGGGCATGGCAAAGTTTTACCGAAAATCCCGGGTCCGAAATGGATACCCATGCCCTGGCTATTGCTTGCAACAAAAAAACAGGCTTGTTGCGCGCTGAAAATCTAATCCAGTTTTCGGCGATAGAAAGAAATAAAAATTGGGAGTTTGTTACAGACCGGATAGGCTGGCTATTTTGCCGTTCAGTTGTTTTTGATCGGAGGGCAAGAGATCTTGAACAGTTTAAAGCAGTAGCCAAAGCCTTTGGGTTGGTCATTACCGATGGCATTCTGAATTATGAACCGCTTGAATTTGAAGCCAATATAGACTGGGACCAAAGCACCCTTTTGGGCGATTTGGTTGACACATTCCAATAATTAATCAATAAAACAGGAAACAGCAGCTTATGGAAGTCCAACCACAATCCTTGTTAAATATACCTTTGGTCGATTTTGTCATCAAACAAACTAACGCACCGATCGTAGCGCGACCGGTAGAAAGCGAATGGACCTACAAGGGTATTTTTCCTATTTCGCCAGCTGGTTTCAATCCATTCTGCGGCAAGTTATTTTGCGCCGAAAACTCGGTATTTAACCGCTGGTTACCTCATGCCCACGAGTCGGCTGTATCCTTTAACGCCGGAGAATGGCTTGTTTATGAGTGTTTTTTTGTGGTTCATGATTACCTTCACCTATGGGCCATCAGTGAAATGCTCGACGATATGCCTTACTTAAAAACCGGCAAGATCAGTCTGAATAAAAAAACGATCAGCGACCTTGAATTCCTGTATATCGTTAGTGAAGCTGCCGCGACAGTTTGCCTCGATTTTTGGTATTTGGCAAAAACGGATATCAATTCACTTTGCCCGATTGATTCCCATTTCCGGGGACTAACCTCGGTGTACCAGGAAGCAGATGTTGCCAGTTACAGGCAGTATAACAAAGAGTTTGACGTACAGACCCCATCTTTCTTCCAATGGATCGTTAAAGGTTATTGCAGCGGCGAATTTGAAGGCTTTTCGGTCGAGGACCTGAAAGACAATAAAAAGTTATCAAATTGGTTGGGCAAGGAAGTTACCATTGCACATAAACAGGTATGGTTTATTCGCCATTGGTTACACTATCTGGCCGGGCACAAAGAACCGACAGAAAAAGCGATCTCACGAGCTATTGACCTTGAAACCGGGAATCGCAAATTGATGGTATCCCGGCTTGGAGAAAAGCTCTGGAAAATAGCGCAAGGGGAGTTATTGCCGGAAATGCACCCGTTTAATATTAATATTCAGTCGGATCGTACGGCAAATAGGCTGGATTTCCGATTCATCAATCTCCTGACCCTTGACAGCTGGGAGCAACTAACTGAACGCAACTATGGCGAGCTTTCCGTACAGCAATTTGCGTATTTCGCGGCCCAATACCTCTCGGCATTTCAGCTAGACGAAGTGGGGGAGATAACGCCGCAATTGGTCGGGGAGATCATTCAGGCCAGAGATACTATCAGGCTAAAAGGATTGACTAAAAATCTCGTTCCCATCAAAAAAGGAGAAACTGGTCCGGTGGACCTTGTTTTTGTTAATTAGGTTTGCGATAACAATTCGGTTAACCTTTTTGAGCCTGCTTCAACAGCTGATCCCGGCGCCAGTATGTCTGCTATTTCCCGGTTTGTTTCCGAGGCCAGGGTTAGTCCATCTTCAAAAAGTTCGCTGAAATGCGCAGCCCCAAAGGTGTTGTTGCCATGAAAGGTGTAGATGTATAGATAAGGAACATTCTCCATGATATATAACAACTTATTGGCAGCCAGAAAGTACACAAAAGCTGTATCCTCGCCCTGGCGTAAAGACGGATATTGTACCTGCGACATCATTTCCTTGTAGCAAAGCAAACTGCCCTCCCACAAACGCCGGCCCGAGATAAAGGCATTGCCCCGGACAGAATCAAACAAGACCCATCGGTTTATAACGCAGGCTTTTGTATGGCTTGCTTCAATAGCATTAAACTGTAGTTCCAGCCGCTTAACGTGGTACCAGTCGTCGTCATCCCATTGACAAAATAGTTTACCATTACTCTGGTTGATAGCATAATTGCGTAAACTCCCCAGTGGTTCACCCGGTATTGTCATCAAAACCCTAACTGAGGAGGGATATTTTGCCGATCGGCAATGCAAAGCTGTGGCTTCATTGTCAGATTCAAATACAAGGAGTAATTCTTTATTAGGATAGGATTGGGCGAGGAAGCATTGTACAGCTCTGTGTAATAAGATTGTGCTGTTTTTAGTAATGCAGATACAGGATATTAATGGCAAACGACTAGACAAGGACTTTTATGATTTGTTAGCATCAGCTTCCGGTTCATCTTCCATCAACTCCGCAGGGAGTTTGATGACAAACTCTGTAAACTCACCTTCTTTAGTTAAAACATCAATAGTACCACCATAACCTTTTACGATCATATCATAGGTTATCGAGAGCCCCAAACCTGTACCCTCGCCGGTTGGCTTAGTTGTAAAAAAAGGCTGCATGATCTTCTCTTTAACATGATCGGGCATGCCAGTTCCGTTATCACGTACGCTAATAACCAGTGCATTTTCTGCCAGCGCAGTGGAAACAATTACCGCCGGTTTAAAAGAAGCATCTGCAGTTTTTTGTTTTTGGTATACCGCGTAAAAAGCATTGTTAAATAAATTAAGCAATACGCGTCCCATCTCCTGAGGAATCACCCTGACTTTGGGAAGATCGGGTGTAAATAGCATCTCATAATTGGCATTAAATGCCTTATCGCGCGCGCGCAGTCCGTGATAAGAAAGGCGTAAAAATTCATCAGCCAGCCCATTGATGTCTGTAGGCTGTCGTTCGCCTGTACTGGTCCTTGAATGTTGCAGCATACCGCGCACGATATTGTCCGCCCGCTTGCCATGGTGCCGAATCTTATTCAATGTTTCCTCCAGTTCATCGGCCAAAGCAACAGCTTCGCTATTATCGCTCTTATTTAAAATTTCCTTGAGTTCATTTGCGATCTCGGCCCCTGTTTCAGAAAAATTGGTAACGAAATTCAAAGGATTTTGTATTTCATGTGCAATGCCCGCTGTAAGTTCGCCCATGGAAGCCATCCTTTCAGACTGTATCAACTGTGCCTGGGTATTTTTAAGTTGGGCGATGGATTTCTTTAGCGCCGCGGTTCGTTCATCAACGGTACGTTCCAGCACCAATTTCTGCTCGTTGATCATTTGGCTTTTTTCCTGTTCTTTTTCGAGAGCCTGCTGAACAACCCGCTTTTGTAAATGCCCGAATCGTTGCAGTAATATTGACGAAAAGAAAATAACAAGCCAGCTCGAACAAACTGTCTCGACTACGTACCACCAATCATCGAGCGTTATGGTAAAGCTTCCTAATAAGGTATATCCATAGCCATCATAAAGCGATACTAAAGAATAACCTATTCCCCAAATTACAAAGCCGGGCAGTACCGCTCCCATTAGTCGCCAATCGCCTTTCTTTTGCCGACCCAGAAGCAGGAAAAAAGTAAGCAGAATACTGAGCGTTAAAGCTATTTTAAATAAAACATTAATCTGACCCCAAGACCTGAAATAAGGCAGGCCAATACAAGTAAGTACCAAGCCATTTGCGAAATAGACCAGATTAAGTATCGCCAAAAATTTATCCCAATGCGGCAAATAACGTTTAGACTGCAACAAGCTCCTGATAAAATAAGTGAGCGAACTGAATGTGAGGAGAAAAATTAAAGGCATCAGGTAAGTTAGCAGCCACCTGAAATCACGGAAAAATACGAAGTAGAACTCATCGCCCATCCGCCCAACCCCCAGGCACAAAAGGTAAATTGAAAAATACAGGTAAACCTTTTCTTTGACCACCAGAAAGAAGAAAAAGTTGAATAAGGCTGCAAAAATTAAAACACCAAAAAAAACGGAGTCGTGCACGTAAGATATTATCGTACGTTCATTGTTGGCATAATATCGAAAAGCTGCCGATTCAATTTTAAAGCTTACATCAACACTATCGGTAAAATAGTAAAACGTGTAGCTGTTATGAATGCGATTATAAATGGATACCGTTTCGCCGGGCTTTAGCGTAACGGGCACCAGTTGAAGTAATTTATCACCAATTTCTTTGTGCCAGGACGTAACCTCCCCATTTTCGATTACCTGGGTCTTATCGCCATTTTTTTCGATGTAGAACGTCGACTCCTCGCTGTTGGATGGCAGACCAATAGTAACGGCATGGTCCATTACATTTTTTATAGCATAACGATACCAATAAGTTTTAATAGAAAAATCGAGCCCGGGACTTTTAGCAAAATGAAACTTTTGGTTTTGTGCCAACTGCTGTACAGCTGAATAAGTGAGAGTTCCGGATCTGTCTTCCAGTCGCTGCCAAAATTTTCCGGGCAAATCAACTGATAGCGCTGTATCAGATCCTATCTCAAATGGCGGAAGTGAACTTTGCTGACCAAAAGCTGCGGCGACAACAAACAGACAAATTACAACAAGCAGGCATTTCTTAAACCTCATTTGTACTTTTATAGTTATCACTGCCAGGGGCGAGGAAATATTTAAGCCAATTTATCGTAAATAATAAGTCAGCTGAGCTTTAGGCTAATGTAGTCATATTTATAAATCTGTGCCAAAAAAATAAATCAGGCAGGTAGTATTGCCATAGATTACAATCTGAATTTAGCACGACAGGTTTATAATTATAAGAGATTGGGGCAGGCTGCAACTTCAAACATAAATTCGTTTGAGTTCTTCTTTCACTTTAGAAAACCAGACCCGGTTATTTTTACGCTCCATTCCGCTTAATTGCCCGGCTTCGTCCAATATCTGTTCAAACAAATCGGCAGCCTCCTCTAGTCTGTCGGCTCTTTCGAGGAAAAGACCATACTCATAACGCTGCTCAAAATTTGCAAACCGGCCAGCCATCGATTTAAATTCAAGCTCTGCTGCTTCAGGTTTGCCCGTAAATTCAAGCGCTTTTGCATATAAAATATGCAACCGGGAGCGCACAAACTGCGGAGTTTTGTATACTTTCAATATCGATTTAATCGCCTCATTGTAGCGTTGCTCAGCATAATAAGCCGTAGCCAACTGCATGGTGGCATGCTCATTTTCGGCAAATGCACCGGTCAAACTACGTTCATAAATTTCAATTGCTTTTTGGGTCATCCCGTTATTAAGGTAGGCATCCGCTAATGATATCCGGTGGCTAAATGTATCCGAATATTTGAGCTGATCTTCCAGCTTTTTGATTTTGCTGCCCGGATTGATCAAACTAACAATATCCAGCCGGGCTTTTTTTCGCCGCCTCAGCGAAGGCAATATTTCGGCAAAGAAATAAGCGATACTGCCTATAAATGGAAGAAATATAATCAGGAAAATCCACCTGTTTTGATTGCCGCTTCGTAGGCAATGCAATACGCAAATCACTTGTAAAGCGATCTCGCCATAGTAAACATAACCACCCATCATTGAAAACATGAGTTCAGAAGTGCAAGATTTAGGCTAAAATAAAAAAAACGTTTTATAATTATACCAGTAATTAATAACCGCGGAAATCGGAAATAGCTAAACAAAATAAGCCATGTTATTTGGAGCACGGCGCAACAGGATATCATCGAAAAATTGTTCTACCACACCTATCATAAAAATTAATAGTTTAGGCCCCGAATTAATTCATCATAATGCAAACCATAAATAAGCTTACCGTAGAGAAAATAGGCGGCACATCAATGAGTGCATTGAGTGACGTTATCAATAATATCATCTTGTACGAGCGCAGTGGCGATCAATTATATAACCGTGTATTTGTTGTATCGGCATTTTCGGGTGTCACCAATTTGTTGCTTGAAAATAAAAAGACAGGCGAACCCGGTGTTTATCACCGAATAGCCAAATATCAGGATTTCCATGAATCGCTGAGAAAACTTACCGATAAATTAAAAACCATTAATCAGCAATACGAGCCCCTTGGACTAAACCTTAAGGTTTCCGACGAATACATTGAAAAGCACGTATCACAGGCCCAAACCTACCTGGAGGACCTGGCCAATATCCTGGCATCGGGCTATGTTAGCACGGAAGGTATTTTACAGGCAGCAAGAGAAATACTGGCTTCAGTTGGCGAAAGTCATTCAGCATTTGTGTTTGCCAATATTCTGCAAAACAAGGGCATCAATACCACATTGGTCGACCTGAGTGGATTTGGCGATCACCGGGCATTTACCATCGATCAGCGGATAAGTCACGAGTTCAAGCATATTGCATTCGAAAAAACTATCTGTATCGTTACCGGCTACGCGAAGGGTACCGAGGGAATCATGCGCGAATTTGACCGGGGTTATTCTGAGGTAACTTTCAGCAAAATAGCGGCCTTCTTAAACCCGCAGGAAGCGGTTATCCATAAAGAATATCACTTATCAACTGCCGACCCGGCCATTGTTGGCGAGGACAACTGCATACCGGTAGGCGATACCAACTATGACATCGCCGATCAGCTGGCCGACGTGGGTATGGAAGCCATCCACCCAAAAGCTTCAAAACCGCTGGAAATAAACGGCATTAATTTGCGCATCAAAAACACCTTCCAGCCTTCGCATCCGGGTACACTGATCACCCGCGATTTTGTTTCCGACCACAAACGTGTTGAAGTAATAACCGGAACCGACAAATTATTGGTCATTGATGTTTATGACCCATTAATGGTAGGCAATGTGGGTAGCGATTTGAAGATCATGCAGATATTTTTCGAGCATGGTATCAGTTACACGTTTAAATCAACCAGCGCTAATAGTATATCGATTGTAATTTGGGAGCACGATTTTGTAAAGAAGCTGATCAGCGACCTGGAAGCCGAATTTGAGAAAGTTAATGTAGAAAAAGTGGCTATGGTTTGCCTGTTGGGTTCCAATATGGATCAACCCGGCTTATTAGCGAAAGCGGCAACTGCGCTGGCAGCAAATGATATCAACATCAAATGCGCCGGTTTCGCACTGAGAAAAGTTAATATCCAATTTTTAGTGGCCCGCGAGCATTTTCAAACGGCTATCATTGCTTTGAATAAAGCTGTTGGATAATTTATATATAACTGGCAACGGCAAGCAGATTGCACGTTAAATTGGAGGCATGGCCAGATATCTCAATATTTTTTTTGTCGGCTAAGTCGAATTGCTATATTTGCAGTCCCAAAAAACGGGGTTTTATTGTATTAAATGGTGAGGTGCCTGAGAGGCCGAAAGGATCAGTTTGCTAAACTGACGTACGGGAAACTGTACCGAGGGTTCGAATCCCTCCCTCACCGCGTCGCAAGTTAAAAGCTTTATACTTTAGGTATAAGGCTTTTTTTATGCACTGTTAGCCAAATCATCCGGATTACAATCCTTGTAGCCTGAAGAAACGCTTTCAGGCGTCCACGCAGCATTTTTCCCGGCAAATAAATTTACCTTAATAAAAAACAATCAAAAACGGGGTAAACAAACGCTTACAGGTTTTTCCAATTTATTTATCCCACCATACCCTGCTGGTCATTTTATCGCCACCGGCTAAACGTGCAACCGCAGCATTATAGCTAGCCAGGTTGGTTGTTTTCTGACTTGGCGGATAGGTAAGCCTGCGCGGTATCGTACCGTTGGTAACATTTCCGGGGTAATTAGTTGGAGTTAATAACGGAAACCCGCTGCGCCTCCAGTTCGACCAGGATTCATACTCGTCCATCAGGGTGCATAGCCAGTACTGGGTATTAATCTGCGCGTAGGCGTTAGCATCAGAATAGGCTACGTTATTGTAATAGGTTGCGGCATCATTGTCGCTGATGGCAGCATTAGCACCGTAAGCAGCTAATTGGGTAACCGCCGCCAATACGCCATTTTGATAATGCGTTGCCGGATCACCTCCTATACCCCATCTTTTCGCAGCTTCGGCTAACAATAATTCAGTTTCGGCATAGGTTAAGATTAACGTTGGCGCCGCTGTATTAAGTATATTATTGTTCAACCTCGAATAGCCTGCAATTCCAGAAGCAGGTATAGAATCAAGCATAGTGATGTCTAAAGCAGGGTTACTTCCACCAACAATAAAGCCGGGTGGCATGCCAACCTGGTCTGCTGCGTTGCTATCGCTGGTTATATTGCCATTACCATCTACCGAGTATATCCAGGAAATAACCGGTAACCGGGGATCGCCATTAGCTTTCATACCGCTTACCAATACACTCGAAAGCTTCAAATCGGTACTATCATTACCAAAAATCTCCAGGGCATCCCTGTTTTGGGTCAATTGGTTACCGTCCTGGTGCTGTACTATGGCATTATCGGCATTGCTTTGAAAAGTGTTACCCATTGCCTTGGTTACGTATTTTTGCGCCGTAGTTGGATCGATCTTGGTTAACCGCATCGCCATACGTACCATCAGCGAATTACCGAACATCTTCCATTCTGCAATCTGGTCTGCAGCCGAAGAATACAAAACATCGCCGGATGGTTTATCGGCACTTTCGCTCAGGCTATCTACCGCCTGTGATACTTCTTTCAGCAAATCGGTATAAATAACCTGCTGTTGATCATAAACAGGGGTGTAAATACGATCATAATACCCTAAACCGGCCTGAAAGTAGGGTATATCGCCATAAAGATCGGTTATCTGTTCAAATACCATAGCCTTCATAATCCTGGCCATCTGGTGCAAGTTCCGGTATTGAGGCTTGTTGGCCGTTAACAAGTTTAGCTCTACTGCCGGCTGTACTTCGGAAGTATATGAATCCTGGAACATCTCGCCCATTGCGCCAATATTATTTAAATACTTATCGCCATAATAAAAGCCGGCGTTGGTTGATGTAGTATGTTGTATAAAACAGGCTACCCCACCCCATTTGGTCGCCCATGCACTGCCACCAAAACTCGTGCTGCCGGTGTACATCAGCTGAACGGTTGTCAGCAATAAGTTAGGGTCGTATTTTGCGGCTGTGATGGCATCCGGGTTGGTATTGACAGCTGTTAAATCCTTTTTACAGGAGACTATCGAAACTGTGATAAAACCTGCTATGATCAGATATATATATTTAAAGTTCATATCAATTATATTAAATAGTAACGACTGCTTTTTATAGTTTAATATTAAGGTTTAAGCCAATTGTTCTTGAATAAGGAACCGCCGGCGCCTCGAGGCCCTGAGTATAAATCGATGCCGAATACGTCGATTCCGGGTCGATATTTGGCGTATGCTTAACCAGCGTATACACGTTATGGCAAACAAAGCTTAGCCTTAAACCATGGATTTTATTATTGAATAACTTTTTAACCGCAAAATCATAACCAAATATGATCTGCCTCAGCTTAATAAAACTTGCATCATACACAAACTGCCCTTCGTTCGCCGAGCCCCAATCATTGTAGTAGGCCGAGGCATATTGCTGGTCAGTTCCATATAAAACACCCCTGCCGGCTAACGTAGCCTTTGAAAGCCCCTGCTGGTAAGCGATAAAATTGGTGTTGGAAAATAACTTACCTCCAAATTTTCCATCTACCAGAAATGAAAGGTTGAAATGTCCGAACCTGAACGAGTTGTTGATACCGCCAGACCATGGGCTAATAGCTGAGCCGTAATCTTTGGGTTGAGCCAGGGATGGATCAGGAGCACCCAGTCCCGGGTCAATAATGATGTTGCCTTTGCTATCGCGCGCTGGGTCGAGCGCTATAATTTGCAGCGGCTCTTTTCCTACAATCTGCTGGGTATAAGCAGTTGCACCCCAATCCTGTGCTTCGTTACCGAGTGTAATTTCCTGCTGACCACCTAAGGATATAACTTTACCCCTGGTATAAGATCCATTGAAATTTACATCCCATGAAAAATTAGCGCTTTTAACCGGCGTGCCACCTATCTGTAATTCTACGCCATTGTATTTCAGCGTTCCAACATTAAGCAAGGCAGAATTATAGCCCGATGTATAATCAATACTAACCGGCACAATATCGTCTTTAACGGTTTTTTCATAAACTGCAAGATCAACCCTTAACCTGCCTTTGAAAAAATCCAGTTCGAGACCACCCTCAATCTCGCTGCGGGATGAAGGCCGCAGCGCACTATTAGGCACCTGCCCGTTACCGGCAACACCTATTGGGAATACACCATTAGTAACATGCAGCGTTCCCTGGATTGAATAGGTTTGTAAAGTTTGGTAAGGATTATCGGCTGCACCACCTACGTTTGCATAACTTAACCTCAATTTCCCAAGGTCAAGGCCGGGAATATGCCATAGCTCGGAAAAGACAAACGAACCACTGAATGAAGGGTACAAATAGTTTATTTTCCCCGGTGCCAGAGTCGAATACCAGTCGTTACGGCCGGTTGCAGTTAAATAAAGAAAATCTTTATAGGATATATCCGCACTTGCGTAAACTGATTTAAATTCTTCATTATTTAAAGCATATTGATCTGTTAAATTCTCCAGGTTACCGATGTTGTATAAGAAAGGTATCGCAAAGTTTTGTCCCGAAGCGGTCACAAACTCCTGTACCGATTTACGATAGTTAGCACCAAGTAAAATATTAGCAGCAAAATCCTGATTCAATTTAAATTTCCTGCCCGTGGTCAGGTCGATATTGAGCTCGGTTTGCTTAACATTTTGCTCGTTCATATCACCGGTGATCCCGGCTGCAATCAAATAGCCGGTGCCAATCGGCTCGATATTAGTATTCCGGTCGTTCGAGTAATCATCAGCCACCGCAAGACCAATAAAAGTGCCATCATCAAAAGTATATTTAGCATTGGCCGATCCGGTAAATCGGTTACGGTGTATCGCTCCCTGAAATTCGTAAGCGGCAAAATAAGGATTAGTCGTATAGGGGTCCGAAAATGGGTTTAATTCATACCCATTGGCTAAAGTACCATTGCCGTAAGCACCGGCAAGAGTAGTAATATTAATATTTGGCGGAACAAACATTGGCCCCCAGTTTAAATTACCAACTGCATCAGAAACGTTCGGTGCATTTTTGGTGTATTCTGATACATATTGTGATGATAGGTCGAGCGCCAGGTTCTTTCCAAATTTCAGGTTTGTCGTTTGATTGAATGTCAGACGTTGAAGGCCCGCATTGGGCACATAACTCTGATCGTTCAAGTTACTTACCGAAAAACGGGTGGCGCCATCGTCACCAAAGCCTTTACTAAATGAAAATGTGTTGGTTAAGTTATTGCCCGGCCGGTAGAAACGTCCAAGGTTTCCTTTCGCCGCTTCTGAATAGGGCCTTTGAACCCCATCAAACTGGTAGGTTTGCGATCCATCCAGCGGTGCTCCCCAGCTCGACTCCATCGAACCTAAAGCGTTTGCAGCACTAACCGGCTTTGCTCCGCTGTAGCCCTGTCCGAATTGAGTCTGAAAATTAGTTTCATCTATTACATTTTCCCTTACATAGTTTGAATTTACTTCAACACCAAGGCCCTCACCATTTTTACCTTTTTTTGTCGTGATCAATACCACGCCATTCGAACCACGATAACCATAAAGGGCAGAAGCAGCTGCCCCTTTTAATATCGAAATGGTTTCAATATCATCGGGATTGATATCGCCGATTCCGTCACCACCGTCTTTGCCCCCATAGCCTCCGCCAACATCGGTAGTTGCATAGTTATTATTTACCAGCGGTATACCATTTAACACGTATAATGGCTGATTATTGCCAGTCATATTGGTTATACCGCGTATAACTACATTACTTGCCCCATTTGGGCCCGTAGCAACACCGCTAACATTTACACCGGCAACCCTTCCTTCAAGGCTGTTGACGAAACTATTTTCGCGTGCCTCGGTAATGGTAGCGCCCTTAACCTCGGAGACCGAATAACCAATCGCCCGCTTTTCTTTTGAAATGCCCAATGCCGTTACTACCACTTCCTTCAACTGCTCTTTGGCCAGTTCCAGCTTGATGTCAAGCACTGTTTGGTTACCTACATTCACCTCGTACGTTTTATAGCCTATGATAGAAAATATCAGAGTCGATTTACTGTTAGCAGCAATAGCAAAAGCACCGGTATTATTAGTTGAAACTTTGGTTTTGGTACCTTTCAGCGTAACTGTCACCCCGTTTAATGGCACTTTGCTTTCTATATCGGTCACGGTACCGGAAACCAATTTTGCAGCCGCATTGCCCTGCGCTGTTGCCTGATTGGTGGCAAATAGAAGAAATATTGCTACCAGGCAAATATTCTTAACTACAAGAAAGGCGCTTTTGAAGTAGATGTTTTTTTGCATACGATAAAATTAAAGCCTATAAGGTGGATAAAACGGGTTCTTAAAACTGTTGCTAATGAGCGTTTTTATTGATGAACACCTTTTTTAAAACTAAATAATTAAAAACTATTAGACGATAGGGGAAACAATTTGTTTGCAGGATCAAAATCTAAGTATTTGGATATCAACAAATAATACCCGTCTTAAGTTTAAAATACCTTCTTTAAAATAAATATGTTTTGATCGCCAATGCTAAAAATATCGAAATTTCCATTAATTCGGCTGAATTTGGTTGAAATTTATCGATCAAAAACTATAAAAGGCCGGGAACGGGGTATATGATTCGTTTATTTTGATAGCCCATGGCAAGCCTAATACTCAACCCGCACGTGGTAAATACTCATCAGCATGCGTTTAAATATGGTTTTGATGGTTTCAATTTCCTTTAGCGTGATATCACTATCTTTTAACTGGTCCTGGTTAAGCTTGTATTTTACGATACGGTCAACCAGGTCGCTGATCGACTTTTCATTCGGTTCCCTGAGCGAGCGCGATGCTGCCTCAACCGAATCGGCCAGCATCAGTACGCCCTGCTCCTTCGAAAATGGGATTGGTCCCGGGTAACGAAAGATGTTTTCATTCACAAATTTTTCAGGGAAGTTCTTCAGGAACGACTGAAAGAAATAATCTACCCGGGTATTGCCATGATGGGTACGGATAAAATCGGTTAGTATGTCGGGCAGGTTTGCTTTTCGTGCCATTTCAATGCCTTTGCTTACGTGCCTGATGATGATCTGGGCGCTTTCTTCGTAGGGCAATTTATCATGCGGATTGAATCCCGAGCTTTGGTTCTCGATAAAGTATAGCGGATTCTCCAGCTTACCGATATCATGGTATAAGGCTCCGGCACGAACCAGCAGGGCATTACCTCCAATACTAAAAATGGCATTTTCGGCCAGGTTGGCTACCTGCAGCGAATGCTGGAAAGTTCCGGGGGCTGTAAAGGCCAGTTCGCGAAGCAACGGAGCATTGGTATTGGTTAACTCGATCAAAGTGATATCCGAGGTAATACCGAATACTTTTTCAAATGCATAAATGAGTGGGTAAGCCAGTAAAGTAAGCATCACACTTACCACAAAGGGGACAAAATCGGCCCAGTCAATGCTGCTCAGGCTTCCCTCACGGATAAAAGAGATACCCAGGAAGGCCACAAAATAACTCGATGTGATGATAAGCGCCGAAGTAAGAAACTGGCCGCGGCGCATCAGGTTTTTGATACTGTAAATAGAAACCATACCCGCCGTAACCTCGAAATAGGCAAATTCAAAACTATTAGGTACAAAGAAGCCTGCAACCAGTATAACCAATACGTGTATATTTAGTGCAAGTCGGGTATCAAACAGGATGCGAATAATAATAGGTACGATGCAATAAGGAATATAATAGAGGTTAGGCAGCTGCAGTTTGATAGCCAGCGACAGCGAAGCCAGCATAGCGGTAACCACCAGCAGGATAAGTCCTACCAGGCGGTTGTCCATATATATATCCTTGCGAAAAAGGTACAGGAAAACGATCAGCAAACTGATAACGATGGATACCAGTAGTATCTGCCCGAGCAAAACCAGACGGGGATCGCCGTTTACACGTGCATTATCTTCAAACGCTTTTTTAAACGACTCGAGTTTCTGGTACACCAGGTCATTGATGATGGACCCTTTCGCTACTATCACCTCGCCTTTTTGTACCATTCCGCGGCTTTGCGATAATCCATCCAATACTTCCTTTTCAAGCCGGTTGGTTAATTTATCATCGTAACGCACATTATTCTGAAGCCGGTTCTGCACCAGGTCGAGCACAAAGCTTTGATCCAGGCTTTGATAGGCAGCAAGCTTCTGGCTGCAATAGGCGATCGCTTTTTCTTTCGTAAACAGATCGGCCGTATTTTTATCCGTCGCTACATTTTTGTTGAGAATGGTGATCGGGTAATTTTGCTGGTTCTGCTGATACTTCGAGTTCAGGCTTACCAATCCTTTACTGTAAATATCCCTTAATAGCTCCTCGCCTATTTGTAAATAAAACTGCTTTTGCTTTTCCTTGATACCTGAGTTATGCCACTTGATCTCGAAATCGTTCTTGTAACCCTCTACAGCCTGGGCAGCCATATCGTCATCTAACTGGTAAATGGGTGTGATACTGCGCCGGGCGGCCTGCTGATCGCTTTCAATCTCCTGAGGGGTTTTGAGTATGGTAAAATTATAGGGTGACACCAGGTCCTTTTGCGTCCAGATGCGACCCCGATCATATTCGTATCTGAATTTGGCCTGCTTCGGCAAAGTAAAAACAATTACCGCAATACTGGCAACGATCATCACATACTTCAGGTACAGGGAGTACTTTCGTAGAAATGCTTTTTGACGTGTTGTGCTTAACTGGGCCATTTATTTTTATTACGGAATCAAAAATAGTGTTTTTGCTTGATTACGCCCGAAACATTGATGATTTGGTACCTAAAGCACATCTTTAAGGATTTGACCATCATTCGGACTAAAAATCGCTAAATTTGTTCTGCCAATTAACCAAATGACCCAATGACAAATGACCCAATGACGCGCAGCAAATGACCCCCATTGACAAATGACCAATAAAAAACAATGAAAGAAGTATACATTATTTCGGCAACACGCACGCCTATCGGCAGTTTTGGCGGCGCATTGAGTACATTATCGGCTACGCAACTTGGCGCAACCGCTATCCGATCTGCAATAGAAAAGGCGGGCATAAAACCCGAACAGGTTCAGGAGGTTTATATGGGCAATGTTTTGTCGGCCAATATCGGCCAGGCTCCGGCTACTCAGGCAGCGATTTTTGCTGGATTGCCGCATCTGCCAGCCACCACCGTCAACAAGGTTTGCGCTTCAGGTTTAAAAGCGATCATGCTCGGCGCTCAAAGTATAGCATTAGGTCAGAATGACATTGTGGTAGCGGGTGGCATGGAAAGCATGAGCAATGTACCCTACTATTTAGACAAAGCCCGAAACGGCTACCGACTGGGCAATGGACAGATCATTGATGGCCTGGTTAAGGACGGCCTTTGGGACGTTTACAACGATTACCATATGGGCTCGGCAGCAGAATTGTGTGCAGCAGAATGCCATATAAGCAGAGAGGACCAGGACGCTTTTGCTATAGAATCTTATAAAAGATCGCAAAAGGCACAAGCAGAGGGTAAGTTTAGCGATGAAATAACGCCGGTGGAGCTAAAAGATAAAAAAGGCGAAATAACGTTATTTAGTCAGGACGAAGAACCTGGAGCCGTAAAATTTGATAAAATACCCACGCTGAAACCGGTATTCAAAAAAGACGGAACAGTAACTGCAGCCAATGCATCTACCCTAAATGATGGTGCCGCCGCATTGGTTCTGATCAGCAAAGAAAAGGCAGATGAACTGGGCATTAAGCCATTAGCAAGGATACTTTCGTATGCTGATGCCCAGCAAGCACCAGAATGGTTTACCACAGCACCTTCAAAGGCTATCCCACTGGCAATGCAAAGGGCCGATCTGACCCTGGGGCAAATAGACTTTTTCGAGATCAACGAAGCTTTTTCGGTAGTTGCTATCGCCAATAACCAGCAACTACAGCTCGACCCGGCCAAAGTAAATTGCAATGGTGGCGCTGTATCATTAGGTCACCCACTGGGTGCATCCGGTGCGCGGATCGTAGTAACTTTGCTGCATGTATTGCAGCAAAATGGCGGCAAATACGGCGTGGCCGGGATTTGTAATGGTGGCGGTGGCGCGAGCGCAATGGTTATCGAAAATTTACGTTAATTCATTCGATGAAAAAAATATTGATTCTAATTCTTTTGAGTGCTGTAGCGCCGGTTTTGGCCTTCGCCCAGCACTCTGACGACAGTAAATACCTCAAAGTATTGGCGCTGTACCAGGATAGCCTTGCAGATATCGGCAAAAAACTGATCAATGATGATACCGAAATGGAGCGGCAAAACGCCAATATCGAATTTATAAAAAAACTGGTTAAAGCACTCAAAGTACCACAGTCGTTTAATTTTGGTTTCGATTCGGTTAAGTCTGTCCATATCATCAATGCCCCCGATAACCGGTTCCGTATCTTCACCTGGTTCGTTCAGTATGATGATGGCAGCTACCGCTATTATGGCACGATACAAATGAATACCGGCGATAACCGGCTGGTGATGTTCCCACTAACTGATTATACCCCCTTCGCCAAAAATCCTGAAGATTCAACTGGTTCGTCGAAAAAATGGATCGGGGCTCTTTACTACCAAATCATCCCGGTTTATACGGAGAAATACCCTTACTATGTATTATTAGGCTGGAAGGGGAATACCGTAAAAACCAATAAAAAAGTTATTGATGTGATCACTTTCAGAGATGATAGACCGGTTTTCGGGCATTCGGTATTTGACGGCAATGGCAAGGTCCGCAAACGGGTTGTTTTTGAATATACCCGCCAGTCATCCATGCTGCTCAAATATTTACCCGATGAACACCTCATTGTGTTCGATCACCTGGTACCCCCCGATAAAAAACAAAAAGGGAACTTTGAATTTTACGGTCCCGACCTAAGCTATGATGGCTACCGCTTCAAAGACGGGCGCTGGGAGTTTGTCGAAAACCTCGATATGCGCAACAAACCCAGCAGCCACGACAATGAATTCATCGATCCCAAAAAACAAGCGGAGATTGATAAAGCCACGGGGAATTGACGGTTTTTTTAGTCCGAAGTTCCGCCTCCCGCTAGCTACCCAGCGTCCGGAAGTCCCCCAAACGTCACTGCGAGAAACAATCCCGCCAATGTAGGACCCAACTTGCAAATCAAAAAAGTCAAAATAATAAAGCGTCATTGCGAGGAACGAAGCAAACTCCCTACTTGCAAATCAAAGAACCACCACGTCTTCCCCAGCAACGATCC
>CAIPPO010000086.1 GCA_903866915.1 uncultured Mucilaginibacter sp.
AAAAAGATATTTACCTTCCTAATAAACTAAAACCGAAGAAGAAGAAAGGCGATTTTACCCTAATGGATCTCGCCGGATTTTTAGCAATCGATGAAAACGAAGGCGAATTAGGCAGAATCAGCAACGTACAGGAGTTGCCCCAGCAATTTGTAGCCACCGTTAATTATAAGAACTGTGAAGTACTTTTTCCGCTTAACGAAGCTACAGTAAAGAGCATTGACGTGGTGCAGAGTGTCGTTTTGGTTGATTTGCCTGATGGATTGCTGGAGATTTATTTGGAATAAATTTCACATTTGTTGCATCTCGACAAGTTTTGTAACTTTAATATTAGAACTATTAAGCTTTGCATCATGATAACGCCACAATATACTTTTGATAGTAACGGGAAAAAAATTGGTGTTTTTTTGCCAATTGATGATTGGTACGAATTGAAAAAAATACCCGGCGTAGAGAATATTGCAACAGAAGATTTTTCGGTACCCGTTTGGCAAGTAGAATTGGGCAAAGCCGAGTTGGATAACCTGGCAGATGGAAAAGCCAACCTGATAGCATGGGAAGAAGTTAAGAACCAATTTAAGGTTTAAGTTCCATGTCATTTGTTCTTGTTACTACCGCAAATGCCCGGCGGGACATCCAAGAGGCAATTGATTGGGAAAATAGACGGCAGCTGGGTTTGGGGAAGCGCTTCTTAATCGATCTGGATGAAAAACTGAGTGCATTAGTCACTACTCCCTACCTTGGTAGCGTTCGTTATTTAGATGTACGGTGTCTCCCAACTTATATATTTCAATATCTTATCCATTACACTGTTGATGAGGTAAATCAACGGATCGTTATTCTGCGTGTTTTGCATACCTCAAGAAAACCTGCCTGGTAGTTTTCTATACCTATATTCCTAAATTAATATTATTCGTTTTGGGGTTCAATTTTCTATACGCGTAAAAAAAGTAAAATATACTTGCTAATTTGTACAGTATGTTTTACATTTGATCTATAAAAATAGATAGATCATGAAAACCCGCTTCCTATTTCCTAATTGGTTTCGTTACCTCGGGCTCGCCTGTTTCCTTTTACATTTGCCCGTAATGCTGCTGTTTAATCAGTACCACGATATGGAAAGCAAGGCACCGGGACTGTTCAACGGGCCGCATGTTTTTTTCATTTTTACCACGCTGATGGTGACTGTTGGCCTGTTCTTTTTTGCATTCTCTAAAGAAAAGATCGAGGACGAGCAGATCATGCAGTTGCGCCGCGATTCGCTGCAATGGGCGGTTTATTTTAACTATGTGGTGTTGATATCGACTCTTGTTTTCACAGAACATATGGAGATGGGGCATATCTTGATGTTGAATATGTGGACCTTGCTGCTTTTTTTTATATTTCGGTTCCAATGGTGCATCATCCGGAACAATTGGTTGGCTAATAGAGCGCATTGATATGACGAATAAGCTACGCGTTGAGCGCGCCATTAAAAACCTTACCCAGGCCGAGCTGGCCGATTTGATCAATGTTTCACGCCAAACCATCAATACCATCGAAAGCAATAAGTATGTGCCTTCAACGGTTCTGGCTTTGAAAATTGCGAGGGTTTTCGGCAAAACGGTTGAGGAAATATTTCTACTGGAGGAAGAGGACTAGCTGTGCTTAGGTGAAAGGATAAAGGTAAAAGGGGAAAGGTTTTTTTCGCGGGCGTTTGAACGAGAAAATAACGGGAAAGACTTACGAAGTTTTTTAAACTTCGTAAGTCTGTGTTACCTGCAGCATCTTCCGGACCTCGCGACTTTCAACCAAACAAACTATCTTTGCCCTATGCGTTTTGATATCATTACTGTATTGCCAGGCCTGTTGGACAGTCCATTTGCCCATTCTATCCTGCAGCGGGCACAGAAGAAAGGACTGGCGGAGATTGTAGTGCACAACCTGCGCGATTATGCAACTAACAAACACAAAAGTGTTGACGATTATCCTTTTGGTGGCGGTAGTGGCATGGTGATGACCATCGAGCCCTTTGCCCTGTGTATTGAAAAGCTCAAAGCTGAACGCCAATATGACGAAGTGATCTTCCTGACGCCCGATGGCGTAACGTTGAACCAATCCGTAGCCAACCAGTTATCTATCAAACAAAATGTAATCCTGCTTTGTGGCCATTATAAAGGAATTGATCAGCGTATCCGGGATCTGTTTGTAACCCGCGAAATATCCATTGGCGATTACGTGCTATCTGGCGGTGAGTTGCCAGCCGCAGTTTTGGTAGATGCTATCGTTCGCCTGATTCCGGGTGTCTTGAGCGACGAAACGTCAGCGCTATCCGATTCCTTCCAGGACGATCTGCTGGATGCCCCGGTTTATACCCGCCCGGCCGATTGGAATGGTCACAAAGTACCAGATATATTGCTGAGCGGAAACACCCCCGAAATTGAAAAATGGCGCTTTGAGCAAGCGGTGGAGCGAACGAAAGAACGACGGCCGGACTTGCTAAAATAAGCAAGAATAGCTGATAATTTAAACCTGCCCACCAGCCCGGTCCTTTAAATCCAAAAATCCTGTCCTTTCATATTTTTTTAAATCATACTTTTTAAATCAAAATAAATTCCCTATTATTGCAATCCGATTTTTACGGGTTAAAAATTGGGTTTAGAGCTTAAAATCATGGATTTAATAAAATTTGTTGAAGAGCAATCAATAGAAAAAAAGCAGTCTCCTGCGTTTAAAGCGGGTGATACTGTTAGCGTACACTATAAAATACGTGAAGGTAACAAGGAACGTATCCAGGTTTACCAAGGTGTGGTTATACAGCGCAACAGCGTTGGTGCTAACGAAACGTTTACTGTGCGTAAAGTATCAAACGGCATCGGTGTTGAGCGTATCTTCCCTATCAACTCCCCAAATATCGATAAGATCGAAGTAAACAGTCGTGGCAAAGTGCGTCGCGCTAAATTGTATTACCTGCGCGAACTGACCGGTAAAGCTGCTCGTATCAAATCAAAAAGAGTTTAATTTTCATACTGTACTGAAAATAGTTGAGCCCTGGCGAATTTCGCCGGGGCTTTTTTGTGGACACGATTCTGGGAAACGATTGCCGGATTTTTTCGATGGGCAGGATGAGGAAATAACAACAAAAAAAATGTCATTGCGAAGAGCAGGGCGGGCGGTGAGTGGCAGCGATGAAGCAATCGCAAGGATGCAAATACGCGTCTTGTCTTTTAACTGAGTAATCAAATACAACCGCGGCTAAAGGTAAACCTTAAGCTTGTCAGCTCATAACCAGCGCAAAGCTCCTTAATGGCAATTCGCCTATTCTACTTATTCGTGTATTTCGGTTGTATTAATCAGCTTTGGTTGGTTTCGGTTCTGCCAGTTCAGCCAATAAGGTTCTGCCGCCTTTAACTACTTCACCAATCTCAACGTTGATCTTTGTGCCGATGGGTAGAAATACATCCACCCTTGAGCCAAATTTGATAAAGCCGAATTGCGCACCCTGCTCCACCTGGTCGCCTTCTTTTACATACCAGACGATACGGCGCGCCAGTGCGCCGGCGATTTGCCTGAACAGGACCGTTACGCCGTTCTTGTTTTGGATCGCAATGGTGGTCCTTTCATTTTCCGTCGAAGATTTCGGATGCCAGGCCACCAGGTATTTGCCTTTGTGGTATTTAAAATAGCTTATTACACCTGCGATAGGATTGCGGTTGACATGAACGTTAATGGGCGACATGAAAACGGATACCTGTATACGCCTGTCTTTCAAAAATTCGTTTTCCTCAGTTTCTTCTATTACTACAACTTTGCCATCTGCAGGGCAAAGCACAATTGTTTCATTAAGATCGATATGGATATTCGGGCTACGGAAAAACTGCAGGATGATGAGGAACAAAACACCCGAAAGAATATAGATGATCCACTTTACAAGGTGTGCTGATGGAAAATAAAACTGTACAACTGCATTTAGCACAAAAATTACTAATACGGTTAATGCGATGGAAGTATATCCTTCTTTATGGATGGTCATTTGCAGGAAATTTGATGCAAAATTAAAAAATAGTAATTAAGTAGAGGTATGCAAATACAATTGGTGCCGAAAGCAGTAAGCCATCGAAGCGGTCGAGCAAGCCGCCATGGCCCGGCAATAGGCCACCCGAATCCTTGACATCGATGCTGCGTTTAAACATCGACTCCACCAGATCGCCCAGTGTGCCGAATAAACCGATCAGTATGGCAACTGATACCCAATGCTGCCACGTAAGATCATGATAGAAAATACTGAGCACAAATCCAGCAACGCCAGCAATCAGGACGCCGCCGATAAAGCCCTCCCAGGTCTTCTTCGGCGAATGACGCTCGAATAATTTGGTTTTGCCAAATAAATAGCCGCTCAGGTAGGCACCCGTGTCGTTGGACCAAAGTATCACCAAAAAGCCTAAGGGAAGATGGAAGTTAAAGTCGCCGCCGGTATAAGCCAGGCTATGAAAAAAGATATAAGGGGCCATAACATAAATTACCCCTAAAAAAGTGTAGGCAATATTGTTAAACGGACTTTCAGAAACATGGTAAAGCTCAGTGATAAATATTGCGGCAACCACAAGGGGTGTTAAAACGATGGTTAAACCGATGAGATGCAGGTTACTAACCAAATTATAGCCTACAAAAGCAAAAAATCCATACGCCAGTAAAGCGAGGAATAGACCTAATACGATATTTGGTTTTGCCGTATTTTGTTTCACCAGTCCATAAAACTCCCAGAGCGAAAGCAGCGGGAGTAATAGGAAGAACAAATCAAATACCGTGCGGCCCAGCAACATAGAGCCGATCATCACGATGACAAAAAAGAATCCGGTAATAGCGCGGGTTTTCATGAATTTAGCTGGTTCAGAATA
>CAIPPO010000087.1 GCA_903866915.1 uncultured Mucilaginibacter sp.
AGGTTTTTACTGCTGAAGGTACCGCAATGATCAACGTAGTGATCATAAACACACCACCCAGGAAAGGATTCATGCCGGTAACAAACATGTGGTGACCCCATACAATAAATGAAAGGGTACTAATACCGATCAGTGAATAAACCATTGCATGGTATCCAAATATTGGCTTGCGTGAATTTACCGATATCACCTCAGACGAGATACCCATCGCAGGCATGATAACGATATATACTTCCGGGTGACCCAGGAACCAGAACAAGTGCTGGAACAGGATCGGGCTACCACCTGAATAAGGCAATAACTTTCCGTTTAAAACAATATCAGATAAATAGAAGCTGGTACCAAAGCTACGATCGAAAATCAACAACACTACACCTGCTACCAATACAGGGAAAGACAAAATACCCAGGATAGCAGTAAGGAAGAATGCCCAAACGGTAAGCGGCATTTTCCAAAGGTCCATACCTTTGGTACGCATATTCAATACGGTACTTACATAGTTGATACCACCCATCAATGAGGAGGCAACAAATAATACCATACTGATCAGCCAAAGCGTCATCCCCAATTCTGACCCTTTCATCGCTTTCGGCAGCGCCGACAAAGGCGGATAAATGGTCCATCCCGCTCCTGCGGGTCCTTTCTGAATAAAGAATGAGGAAAGCATGATGATACTGGCAATAAAGAAGAACCAGTAGGAAAGCATATTCACAAAAGGTGAAGCCATATCGCGTGCTCCAACCTGCAATGGAATAAGTAAATTACTAAAGGTACCGCTCAAACCGGCAGTTAGAACAAAGAATACCATGATGGTACCGTGAATGGTAACCAGCGACAGGTAAAACTCAGGATCAAGGCGTCCGTTAGGGGCAAAACGTCCTAAAAGTGTAGTTAATAAAGGAAAAGACTTATCCGGATACGCCAACTGGATCCTGAAAAGGATTGACAAAAGCATAGCTATAACTGCCATTGTAATACCTGTGATCAGGAATTGTTTGCCGATCATCTTGTGATCCTGGCTAAACACGTATTTCGTTAGAAAAGTTTCGTGATGATGATGTTCGTGATCATGATCATGAGACACGGCGTGATCTTGAACTGCTAATGTTGACATAATCGCTATACTTATTAATTATTTAATGCTATCTTATTTTCTGCTGCGCCAGCTTTGTTACCAGCGTCGGCAAGCTTCCACTCTTTCCTGATCAGGTCATTGACGTAAGGTTTCTGATGTGAAAGCCATACGCGGTACTCAGCTGGAGTAACTACCATAACCACTTTTTGCATATTATAGTGACCACCACCGCAAATCTTGTTGCAATACAACAGGTAATTAAAGCCAGGGTCATCCAACCTGTTGCGCATATCGGCTGTAGTGATGGTTGGTGTAAATTTGAAGAATGTCGGCAATCCTGGAACAGCATTCATCTGCAACCTGAAATGTGGCATAAATACGCTATGGATAACGTCCTGCGCATGAATATTTAACCTGATCGATTTACCTACCGGCAATACCAATGTATCGGCTCTCAGGTCGTCATAGCTGTTTTTATCTTTCGAGCTAACAGCCAGATTATTACTTTGAGTATAGTAGGTTTGATAATCTGTTGTACCCAACTTACCATCAGCACCAGGGTAACGCAATTCCCAGGCAAACTGATGAGCAGTAACATCGATATTGATATCTCCCTTTACCTCAGTGGTATTGGTGATCTGGCGCCAAAGGAAAAACCCAAAAACCACTAACACTGTCAAAACTATCGCCGGAACGATGGTCCATATTTTTTCGATGGTATTATTATGCGGATAATAATAGGCCTTACGTTTTTCAGAGCCACGGTATTTAAATAAAAACCCGAATAACAAGATTTGCGTGATGATAAACACAAAGGTTGTAATGGCGGTGGTTGTCCAAAACATCTGGTCAATCAACACTCCGTGTGATGAAGCAGGTTCAGGCAATATTTGTTGACCTTGTACTGTAAACGACCAATAGGCACCATACAAACCAGCTACCAGAAACACTAAACAGATATAACCAATAAAGTTATTCCAGTTAATACCTTTCTTGCCTTGCATTTTCAGCGTTAGCTCGTATATCTTCAGAATTTTTCCAATAACAGCAACTATCACGCATACCAGCAGGAAAAGCAAAACATAATATCCTACTCCCAGCCATTCGCTTCCAGTATCCGCAGCCGGAGTGCCTGCCGCAGGTGTATCGGCAAACAAGCTGCCAGTTCCCATCAGCAAAAACATAGCGAAAAAGGAACTTAATTTTTTAGAATCTATTAATTTTTTGAATCCCATTTTTATATCAGTTTGGTATTCCTAATCGGTTAGCAAATTTAGTTAATATTAAATGTGGTGGTGTAAGCTCTCGTCCAGGAATGGGTGATTCTTAGGTATAAGAGACTTAAATTTACTCAGCGCAGACAGGGCGAGGAACGTAAACAAACCAGCGAAACCAATAAACACTCCAGGCTCAACCCATGAAATTACACCCCAGTACCAATGTTCGTGCGGAGCGATGGTGTTAGGTGCGATCATTTGAAAATAATCAAGCCAGTGGCCAAGAATAATAACAACAGCCATTACCTGCAAGGTACCAACATAGCGTTTTGAATCGCGCTGCATTAACACCAGCAATGGAGCTCCGAAATTGATCACGATATTTAACCAGAACCAAACCTTGAAATCAGGCTCCCAGCGACGGAAGAAATAAGCCGACTCTTCAGGAATATTGGCGTAATAGGTAAGCAAAAACTGTGCAAACCACAGGTAAGTCCAGAATACAGAGAATGCAAACATGAATAAGCCCATATTGTGCAGGTGATTAACTGTTACCCATGATAAGTACCCTTGTTTACGAAGGTAGATAATAACCAGGGTCATAGCAGCTAAACCGCTTACCCAAAGACCGGCAAGGTTGTACCAACCAAACATGGTCGAGAACCAGCGAGCCTCCAATGACATGATCGTATCAAAAGCAAATACCGGAACAGTAAAACCAAATAAAACCAGGAAGATAGCAGAGATAACAATGCTTTTGTTATAATATTTCATTCCACCCAACTCGTCTTCATCACGGGAGTATTTTGCAAACAACCAGCCAAAAAAGCTGTAAACTGCAAGCATACCGATGATACGAAACAAAAAGTAAGGTACATTCAGATAACCCGCTTTGCCTGCGATCACAGAATCATAAATTCCGCTGTCTTTAATACGCAGATCAGGGGTTGCCCAACGTGCATATAAATATGGTTCGATATGATTTTTTCCATCTACATTTACAGTGTGGGTCATTTTTAGCCCGGCAATGATAATAACTACCAGGATCAAAGCTGCTATAGGCAAAACCTTACCAAATGCCTGAGGTACACGCAGGATCGATGCCGACCAACCTGCCTGAGCCGCATACTGTATGCCGCAAAACATAACCCCGGCTGCACAGACGCAAGTAAAATAATAGCCCATCAGCAACAGGTTTGAAAACGTCCGCTGCTCGTGGTGAGTTAAAAACCCGGCCACAATGGTTACAACACCGATAACAATAGCGATCAAGCTCCAGGTTTTTACTTTACCTGTAAATTGATATTGCTCGTCAAAACTATTATGAGTCTTCATTTAAAATATTATTGTTTTTGTAATTGGTGTACATACTGAACCACTTTCCAGCGTTCTGTCGGCGAAAGTTGCGAAGCGTATGAACCCATAGCATTCACGCCATAAGTGATGGTATGATAAATTTTTCCATCAGTAAGATCTTTCATATTACCACCCCTTGAACTCTGTCCCTTCGAATAAGAAGGCGGCGGCGGGTAACCATGCTGCACCACCAAACCATCACCCTGTCCACCTAAGCCATGGCAAGGTGAGCAAAAACTGATAAATAACTGTTTACCATCTTCAAGGCTTTCTGCAGTTTCGGCAAGCGGACTTTTCACCTCGGTGCCAGCCAACTCATAACCATCTTTGGTATTTGGATAATCAAAAGTTGTAAATCCAACCGGAATTGTACCGGCAGGTGCTTTCTGAGCAGTTTTTCCGTCCTTAAAATTAGGGTTCGGCTGATCAGGGTCATACGCAATATGCTCGTACATATTGGGGGCGTATTCCCAGCCTGTGCTTCTTTTATCCTTGCACGAGCTTACTGCGATAGCAGCTGCAACGGCAACTGACGCAAGTCCCAATATCTTTGTTTTATTCATAGCTAACATATTTTCTGTCGTTATGCTTAATTTCTACAGCTCCGGCATCACGCAGGATATTAGTGATATCCTCATGAGGAACATTTCCTTTGGCATCTATCGCGATCACAAAACGATCGTCAGTTGCCCGCAGATCCATCACCCGTGGCGCACGTCCCGGGAAAAGGTGTGTGGCAAAAAAGAAGGTTATGGTCATACCAAATGCGGTAAACAGTACGGTCCACTCGAAAGTTGCCGGGATAAAATCCGGAACAGCAAATGCAGGCTTACCACCAATATTCATCGGCCAGTCATGTACCAGGGTATAATACACGATACTAAAAATTGTTGTTCCACCCAAAATACCGAACATAAAGGCTGCATAACCCAATCGTGAAGGTTTTACACCCAGCTTATCTTCAATACCGTGAATTGGCATTGGGGTATAAACGTCATAAATCGGAACGCTGTTCTTTTTCAATTCGTCGATCCCATGCAGCAAGACATCCGGATCGTCAAAAAGCCCCAATATAAATTTAGTGCTGCTCATTATTTCTTATTTTTTATAGTCTGCCAGTTCTACACTGTCAAATTTCGTTAACGACTCTTTATAGAATTCAACCTGTTGAGGCTCTAGGTGTCCCTCAGCCATCAATTTCTTCTTAGCCTGTTCACTAGATGATTTCAGCAATAGTTTCACTTCTGCCATTGCAATTGAAGGAAGCACCCTGATGAATAAAAGGAACATGGTAAAGAATAAACCGATTGAACCGATAAATATACTTACGTCGATCCATGTTGGATAAAACATCGCCCAGCTCGAAGGGATAAAATCGCGGTGCAGTGAAGTTACAATGATCACGAAACGCTCGAACCACATACCAATGTTTACTACAATAGATAATACCCATGAAACATGAATGTTGGTCCTGATTTTTTTGAACCACATCAATTGGGTCATCAATACGTTACAACCATACATCATACAACCTGCCCACCAGTAAGGGCCGATAAAGCGATTTAAGAAAGTATATTGCTCATATTCACCACCTGAGTAGTAAGCGATAAAGAATTCAGTTAAATAAGCCACGCCAACGATAGAGCCTGTAACAAGGATGATCTTGTTCATAGCTTCGATATGGAACATGGTGATATAGTTCTCCAACCCTAATACTTTACGTACAACAAGCAATAGGGTCTGCACCATAGCGAAACCAGAGAAAATAGCTCCGGCAACGAAATATGGAGGGAAAATGGTCGTATGCCAGCCCGGCTCAAGCGATGTAGCAAAGTCCATAGATACGATGGTGTGTACCGAAAGTACCAGCGGGGTTGAAACACCAGCCAGGATCAAACATACCGTCTCAAAACGCTGCCATGTTTTTAATGAACCTGTCCATCCGAAAGAAGCAATTGAATAGATCCTGCGGCGGATACCAGTTGCACGGTCGCGAATCGTTGCCAGATCGGGTAATAAACCAGTATACCAGAACAATAAGGATACCGAGAAGTAAGTTGATATCGCAAATACGTCCCAGATCAAAGGCGAGTTAAAGTTAACCCATAATGAACCGTATTGGTTTGGCAATGGTAATGAATATACTGCCATCCACGGGCGACCCATGTGACAAACAATATAACTGGCCGCACAAATTACCGCGAAGATGGTCATCGCTTCTGCCGACCGGTTGATAGAGTTACGCCAGTTTTGACGGAACAGTAATAAGATAGCAGAAATAAGCGTACCAGCGTGACCAATACCTACCCACCAAACGAAGCCGGTGATATCCCATGCCCAACCTACTGTTTTATTTAAACCCCAGGAACCTATACCGTACCAAAAAGTCCAGCTTACTGCAAATACCCAAAGGAGTGCACCCAGGGATGCCACCGTAAAACCGATCCACCACGCCTTATTTGGCATGTTTTCTACGGGTTTTAAAATATCATCTGTCACTTTCGCGTAGGTGATATTCTCGCCGGTTACCAACGGTTCCCTTATTATTGATTCATGATGAGATGCCATACGTTATCTATCTCTTGTTTTATTATTAAGCTTCAGTTTCTACAGTATTCCTAACCTTTACCTGGTAACCAATACCTGGTTGTACGTTAAGTTCTTCCAATACATAATATGTTCTTTCGCTGTCCAGCAATTTGGCAACTTCAGAGTTCTTATCGTTCCTGTTACCAAATACGATGGCGTTGGTCGGACAAGTTTGCTGGCAGGCAGTTTTAATATCACCGTCAGCAACAGGGCGTTTTTCGATCTTGGCTTTCAGTTTACCCGCCTGGATACGCTGAATACACATAGAGCATTTTTCCATTACCCCACGGAAACGAGTAGTAACATCCGGGTTTAGCACCAAATGGGTATGCTCATTTATCAGGTAGTTATCAAAACGCGAATCGTTCCAATAGTTGAACCAGTTAAAGCGACGCACTTTATATGGACAGTTGTTAGCGCAATAACGGGTACCGATACAACGGTTATAAGCCATGTGATTCAAACCTTCGCTTGAGTGTACCGTTGCTAATACCGGACATACTGTTTCGCATGGTGCGTGATCGCAATGCTGGCAAAGCATTGGTTGATAAACAACCGATACATTGTCCAAGTCCTTCAGGTCCTGAATTTCTTTTTCTTCGGTTACTGATTTACCTCCATCGTTGAAGCTGTAGTAACGGTCGATACGGATCCAGTGCATTTCACGGCGGCGGCGAACTTCATCGCGGCCGACCACCGGTATATTATTTTCAGCGCTACATGCTACCACGCAGGCGCCGCAACCGGTACAGGCGTTCAGGTCGATCGCCATTACCCAGTTGTATTGAGGATGATCATAGTCATCCCATAAAGTTTCGTATTCTTTATGTTTAAGGGAACCACCGCTATTTGAAGTTGGGTCCTTAACGAAGTCTTTCAAAGTAGTTTCACGGATCACATTACGACCTTCGATCGAATGGTGGGTCTGTGTTTGCGCCAGAATGATCTGGTCACCAGTAGGTGTAATTTTTGCAACTGTACTGTTCTGGAAGGTTCCGTTCTCTGCGATCTGCAGCGGGTACACATTCTTACCAGCACCCAAGCCCACCGGACCAACTTCAGTACGACCGTAACCAACAGCGATCGAGATAGTACCCTGAGTTTGACCAGGCTGAGCAAGTATAGGTAAGGTAACTGTTTTCTGACCGTCGACAGCAATCGTGATCACATCGCCCTGCACATAGCCCGCATTTCTGATATCAGTTGGCGACATGGCAGCAAAGTTATCCCAGGTAACTTTAGATACCGGATCAGGCATTTCCTGTAACCATGGGTTATTGGCACGTTTACCATCACGCAATGCAACCGATTGGTAAAGTTGTATTTCGTAACTTCCTGCAGGAGCTGCGTATTTGCTGCTTTGTACAAGGATCGTTTGGGCTACACCATTCAAATCTTTGCTAAAGCTATAGTTAGAAGCTGGTTTGTCGGCTACTTTAACGAAACCGGTTTGCAACAACGTTTCCCAACCTTTAAGGCCCGAAAGGCCACCTTTTGCAAGCAGGTTTTTGTCCCAGTTATTGCGTACGTAAGTGTAATAATCTTTAGTGGTACTGTCAGACCAGTTTAATAAACTTTGCTCTGCCTGGCGGGTATCATAAACAGGGTTGATGGCTGGCTGTATGATCGTATAATAACCTTCGATCGGGTTGCTATCACCCCATGATTCCAAATAATAATTTGCTGGTGCGACCACATTGCTATGAACAGAGGTTTCATCCTTGCTGCCAGCGAAGTTTACGCGCAAACGAACTTTCTTCAATGCTTCTGCAAATTCTGCGCCTTTATAATATTCATATACCGGATTTGCATTCAGGAAGAATACAGCATCCACTTCGCCGCGTTCAACCTCAGCTACAAACTCAACAAACTCTGCGTCGTTGCCTTTATATTGATTGGAATAATTATCAAGATCGATCGTTGTACCATAGCTTCCCAATTGTGCGTTGATCGCATTTACAAGAATCTGCTTGGCTACATCATTTGAACCAGAAACTACCAAAGCTTTGCCTTTGGCTGCTTTCAATTCAGCCGCAACCAATTTAACAGCTTTATCAGCGTTTACATTTGCCAATGGCTTGCTGCCAGGCAAAGTTGTACCTGTAATAGCATTGTATAAATTAACCAAAGCAGGACCTTCTTCAGATGGTTTGATCAGCACACGGCTGTCGGCATTTGAACCAGTAAGGCTCATTCCGGTCTCAAACTGAATATGGCGGGACATTTTTTTACTGGCCAGCGATTTGCTGTTCCGGTTTTGAACCCATTGGGTGCTAAACTCATCAGGAGATATCCAGGTTCCGAGGAAATCGGCACCGAAGCTCACGATAACATCAGCCTTTTCGAAATGGTAATGCGGGATAACCGCTTTGCCAAAACTATTCTGGTTAGCTTGTATGATACCTGTATAAGATACGGCATCATAAGTAATATGTTTTGTAGTAGGGAACTGCGCTATAAAATCTGCGATCACAGCCAAAGTTGATGGGCTGTTGATAGAAGAAGTAACTAACCTGATTTTTTTATTTGCCGCCTTGATCACCGCAAGTTCGAGTTTAACAAAAGCGTCAATTTCGGGCCAGCTTGAATCGGTACCATCCAATAATGGATTGTTAAAACGATTGTAATCGTACAGATCGAGTACAGAAGCCTGAGCCTGGGCGCTCAAACCACCTTTAGAGAACAGGTCGTTAGGATTACCTTCTATTTTGATCGGACGTCCTTCTCGGGTTTTAACCAGGATAGCGTGACCATCATAGGTAGAAACATAGTAGTTAGCCACACCCGGAGTAATTTCTTCCGGTTTGATCAGGTAAGGGATGGATTTATGCACCGGCACCTTCTGACAGGCAGCCAGCGTAACCGCACCAACACCAAAGCCCAAAGCTTTCAGGAAGTCGCGACGCGGGGTTTTACCTGCGAGGCCACCACCGGTCAATACATCCTCAATAGGGATCGGCTCGGCAAACTCGTGTTTATTTTTCTCAACAAATTCCGGTTCGTTGTTTAGTTCTTCTAAACCCTTCCAGTATTTCTTATTGCTGTCCATTTAAGCTATATAAACTGTAATGTTTCCTAAATATTTATTAATAATGGCACTTGCCGCACTCGATACCGCCCATTTGAGCTTCTGTCACTTTACCGCCTTTTCTCAGCAATTCGTGCACTGCTTCCATTTTTTCGTAGTAAGCGTTGCCTTTATAATTGATCTCGGTCCGTTTGTGGCACTGTATACACCATTTCATTGTCAAAGGCGAATACTGATACATTTCTTTCATGGATTGAACCGGACCGTGGCAGGTAGTACATTCAATTTTTCCAACAGTTACGTGTTGAGAGTGGTTGAAGTAAGCGAAATCGGGCAGGTTGTGGATACGTACCCATTGTACAGGACGTGCCAGTGTGCTATCGTATTTCTGAGTCTTAGGATCAAAGCCGATTGCAGTATATATCTTGGCGATCTCCGTTGAAGGCTCGGTAGCATCTTTCCTTCTATCGATCACTTTGTGGCAGTTCATACAAACATTCAGTGATGGGATAGAAGCATTTTTTGACTTGTATGCACCAGAGTGGCAGTACTGACATTTGATCTGCATCTCGCCTGCATGCAGGTCGTGCGGATATTTGATCGGCTGAACTGGCTGGTAACCGGTATGTACGTTGGTATTCCATAGCGAAACCCAGGTCCAGCTGCCTCCGGCAATTGAAACACATAACAATACAAAAAACACAAGCTTCTTATTTTTAGCGAGACGCTTAACAGTGGCATATTTATCAACCGGTGTAGTGTCAACTGCAGCCGGTGCCATTAAAATTTCTGGTTTGGTAGCAACCAGATTGTCTAAAGTTTTAACAACTCTATTCAGCACCAGGATCACGATGAAGGCAAGGATAATAACGCCCAACAAGGCGTAAACGATCAACATGCTTGGTCCTTGTTCTACTGCGACTGTAGCCTGTGCAGCTTTGGCTTTGTCCTGTATATCTTTATAGGCCGCACGTACGTAAGTGATAATATTGCCAGCGTCTGCATCAGACAAATCAGTGAACACTGTCATACCAGCCTGATTGAACTGGTTATAGATGTCCATGGCTTTTTTATCCTTAGCTGCCATTAACGCCTGGTTATTCTGGATCCATTTGACAAGCCATTTGTCGTCAGTTTCCTTGGTCAACTGAGGACCTAAAGCCGGACCGATAACCTGCTTGTCGATTGCGTGACAAGCCGTACATTTTGCTTTGAAAATAGCTTCGCCCTTGGTAGCATCGGTCTGCGCATTCGCAGATATGCTCAAGATAGCAAGCCCGGCTACCAGCAAAAATGCCCGGTAAAAATGTTTAAAAGTAAATGAGATGCTACTCATAAAGTGTATTTATGCTTAATGAATTTCCGTTTTATCCTTATGAAGTCAATTGCAGGCGCGTGAATTGCTTCGGGTTTTCCAGCCACAAAAGTAAAATTTATTACAGTATCGCTGACAAATAAATGACGCTTATATATAATTTATAATTGTTCTAAATAACGTAAAAAGAGGCCTCTATTAACTCAAAAACGGCCTTTTTGGCGCCCAAACTTAAATTTGCCCAGGTTTTTACCAATTGATCTGGATTAAATTGTGCTAAATATTTTGAAAAAATAAAGCTATTGTTTTAAAATCCAGGCAAAAATTAAGGGCACCACAATCGTCGCATCCGATTCAACTATAAACTTTGGAGTATGTATATCCAGCTTGCCCCAGGTGATCTTCTCGTTAGGTACAGCACCAGAGTAAGAGCCATAAGAAGTAGTAGAATCTGATATCTGGCAGAAATAGCTCCAAAACGGAATATTTTCCATTTCCATATCCTGGTATAGCATCGGCACCACACAAATAGGAAAATCTCCTGCGATACCGCCACCGATCTGGAAAAAGCCTATGCCCTGGCCATCTGAATTATTTACATACCAGTCGGCCAACCATGCCATATACTCAATCCCGCTCTTCATCGCCGAAGCCCTGATCTGCCCTTTGATCACGTAAGAAGCAAAAATATTTCCCATGGTTGAGTCTTCCCAACCAGGTACTACTATCGGCAGGTTCTTTTCGGCAGCTGCCAGCATCCAGGAATTCTTCGGATCTATTTCGTAATATTCTTCCAGTTCGCCGCTCAGCAATATTTTGTACATGTATTCATGTGGGAAGTATCGCTCACCTTTATCATCAGCATCTTTCCATATTTTATGGATGTGTTTTTGCAGCCTGCGAAAAGCTTCTTCTTCGGGAATGCAGGTATCAGTAACCCTGTTGTAATGGTTTTCAAGCAAAGCCCACTCATCCTGCGGACTCAGATCCCGGTAATTCGGCACCCGTTTATAATGCGAATGTGCAACCAGGTTCATAATATCCTCTTCCAGGTTAGCTCCGGTGCAGGAAATAATTGCGATCTTATCCTGGCGGATCATTTCTGCTAAGGAAATACCCAACTCGGCTGTGCTCATAGCACCGGCCAACGTAACCATCATTTTGCCGCCCTCCTCCAGGTGTTTTTCATAACCTTTGGCTGCATCCATTAAAGCTGCGGCGTTAAAATGCAAATAGTTCTTTTCGATAAATTGCGAGATCGGTCCTCTTGTGCTCATATAACTGCTGTTGATTTTGGGGGCAAAATTAGTTTTTTTGTTCGTTCTTTTCCGATTACTTGTACAGTGTTTGATATTGCCATTGATAAGACACAAACTACCCCGTCACAAATTAACCAACCACAAGTAAACAATCACAAGTTAACTAATCGCCAATCACAAGTTAACTAATCACAAACCTCTATCTTTGCTGCCGCTAAAACGATGAAGAAAGTCTTTTTTACTGTTCTTTTGGTATCCTGCCTATTAGAAGCCAATGCCCAGGTGAGCGCGCTGGGAAGGTTTATCAAACGTATGTATTTTGATAAAGACAGTACGCGAAAAAGCAGTTTCGTTATCATACCCATACTTACCTCTGCGCCAGAAACCGGACTTGAGATAGGTGGTGCAGGTTTGTATTCCTTTTATGCCGATACAATACGTAGTAATCAAACACGGGTATCCAGTATCTATCCTTACCTCTCGATCACTACCAAAGGGCAAAGCCACTTTAGCGTAAGCACCAATTATTGGAGCGCTAAGAATAATTATAACCTGACCGCAGCTATCAGCTATATCAATTACCCATCCAATTTTTATGGCATCGGGAACAATACCCGCAATGCTGATGCCGACCCGATAGACGAGAAGAGATTTAAACTAAACCTGGGTGCCCAAAAACTAATTGCTCCCAATTTTTATGCAGGCGCAGTAACCGGCGTTTACAATTATACTTACACTAACAATACCCTAAACGGAATATTCAATACTGATCCACAGGTTCAGAACCGTAGTGGCGGGGTAGGTATATTCATTGGTCCGAGCCTTAATTATGATAGTCGGGATAATAATACGTATTCAACCAAAGGCATTATTGTTTCTGCATACTATAATATAATGCATGGTATAATTGATGATAATAGTTATATCGGCGGCTTTTTTAATATCGAGTATTCCCAGTTTTTTTCGCTCGACAAAAAATTGGTTTTGGGTATTGATATACAGGAACAAAGCCTGACTGGTGGTTTATCGCCATTTTATTTACTACCCGCCCTGGGCAATGACGAAATGATGCGCGGCTATTACAACGGACGCTTCCGCGACCGCAATTTCATAGGAGGTCAAACCGAGTTACGCTACCGCATCAATGACCGAATTGGAATCGTTGGGTTTTTAGGGACAGGCGAAGTAGCGCACAATATGTTTTCTATTAATACGCTAAAACCTGATTATGGTATGGGTGTCCGGTATTTCTTTGATACCGAAAAGGGCTTGTGCATCAGGGCCGATTATGGCATTGGCGAGAAAGTACCAGGTGAGTCGAGGCAGACCGGGTTTTATATTGGGCTGGGGCAGTCGTTTTAAATTAAAAATTGGCTGATTTGAAAGATACGATTTTGGGATTTGAGGGATGAACATGATTATGTCTGTTGCGTCCTGGCCATTTAATCAAATCCTTAAATTGTGTTCAGAATCGTATCTTGAAATCCTCTTTCACCCGCCCCTTCCTAAAATATACCAGGCCTATCCAAAACAGATCGATTGAAACGGTAACCTGTGGATGCGCTTTGATAGCTGCCCATGCTTCTTTCATTCCTTCGCTCCAATAGATATCGTCAAAGATTAGCAAGGTGCCTTCATGCACTTTTGGCAGGCACCATTCAAAATAGCGGAGGGTGGCTTCTTTCTGATGATTGCCATCTACAAATACAAAATCGAGCTTATTTAATTTCCCGATGACACCGGGTAGCGTATCATCAAAATTACCGATCACCTGTTTAATAGTGTTTAAACCAGCTTTTTGAAATACTTCCGTCGCAATTTGGGCCGTTTCCGGACAACCTTCCAGGGTATATAATTGCGCATCAGGAGCTGCATTTTTAAGATATACGGAAGTAGTACCTAAGCATGTACCCAACTCGATCATATTTTCAGGCTTCAGGTTCTTAACCAGCCGGTACAGTAGTTGGGCGAGTTTTGGGCGCTTCAAAGCATTTTTTGCGATATCACTTACTCGCTTCTGCCTATTTTTGTTCAACAACGAGCCCGCGCCCAAATCAGTTACATTGATCAGCCGCTTGTCAGAAAGAAGCTCTTTACGCAGGTTCTCTGCCTGATCGTATACTTTTTTGCTTTTAAAATCGTAAATTACCTCATCCAGCAACCGGTAAACAAAAGGCGAATGGGTGCCATGCCGGGTTTTTGCCCGTAAACGATGCAGTACATAATCCTTTGCGAAGCTTAAATGGAGCATGGCGACAAAAATAGAGAAAGCTTTAGTATTTTAGCATAGTGATGATAGACCCGAATGAGATCAATTCCTTGATTCGGTTATTGGATGACCCCGACAAGGAAATTTTCGACCATATACATAGTAAACTGGCCTCCTACGGACCAGCAGTAATTGAGTACCTCGAATCCGCCTGGGAACAGGCCTTTGATCCGATACAGCAGGAACGAATTGCTGATCTGGTACATGAGATTCAATTTGGCATCGTCAAAGACGAACTGAAACTATGGTACCAAAGCGGCGCGTTCGATTTATTGCAAGGTGTGCTTACCATCAACAAATACCAGTACCCCGACCTTGATGAGCAAAAAATTATTAACCAGATTGAGGCTATCAAGCGTGATATCTGGTTACAACTGATCTACGATGCCAGCCCGGCAGAACAGATCAAATTGATCAATCACGTTTTATACAACATTCATGGGTTCAGTGGCAACACGGCCAATCACCAGGATCCTCAGAACAGCTATCTGAGTCAGGTACTCGAAAGCAAAAAGGGGAACCAGATCTCGCTGGCTATTATATATTCTATCATTGCGCAAAAACTGGATATCCCGGTCTACGGCGTAAACTTACCGCAACACTTTATCCTGGCCTACGTGGACGAGCGAATGGAAACCGAGTTTGAAGGTGGCATTTTGTTTTATATCAATGCCTTCAACCGCGGGTTGATCTTCGGCAGGCGCGATGTTGACATGTTTCTAAAAACACTCAAACTCAGGGCCGAAAAACAATTCTACGAACCCTGCGGAAATGCCGACATCATCCGCCGTATCCTGCGTAACCTGATCAGCGCCTATGAAAACTTAGGGTCAACCGAAAAAGTGGCTGAACTGAATGAATTGCTGGAAATTGTTAGCTAGTCCGAAAGTCCGAGTCCCGAAAGCTATCGGGAGTCAAAAAGTACGAACGACAAAGAATATTTAGCCGAAGAAATTTGTTAATCAGTGAAATCTGTGAACCTTAATCAGCGTAATCTGTCATCAAAAGCCATTACCTGCTAACCAGTTTGCTGCCCAGTTAAACCAATGCTCGCTGCTTTTGGGGTTGTTTAGGCCAAAACCATGACCACCCGCCTCAAAAATATGTAGCTCTGCTTTTACCTTGTTCTTTTGCAATCCCTCGTAAAAAAGGATCGAATTTTCGACCGGCACCACATCGTCATCTGTGGCATGCACCAGGAAAGTAGGCGGCGTATCTGTAGTGATCTGTTTTTCGTTTGAATATAATTCGATGAGTTCAGGCGATGGCTTTGTACCGATCAGGTTTTCGCGCGAACCGACATGTGCTTCAGGTCCGAAACTAATTACCGGGTAAACTAAAATAGCAAAATCGGGACGCAGACTAATATTGTTCGGGTTATCGATCAGCGCTTTAGCATAATGGGTATCCAACGTCGAAGCCAGGTGTCCTCCCGCGGAAAAACCAATAATACCTATCTTGCGCGGGTTTATACCCCATTCTGCTGCACGCTCCCTAACCAATTGGATAGCACGTTGTGCGTCTTGAAGCGGACCGATGGTTTTGTTTAGCATAATAGAATCACTGGGCAAGCGGTATTTTACAACAAATGCCGTAACTCCTATCTTGTTAAATTCCTGGGCTATTCCCCTTCCCTCGTGCCCTGATGCCAAACCGGCATAACCACCACCAGGGAAAATAATAATGGCTGTGCCATTTACTTTTCCTTTTCCGGGCAGATATGGCGTTATGGTGGGTATACTTACACCCGTTATCCAGTCTGTTTGATCAACCTTCTCAATATAAGTTGAAGGCGTCTTTTTTGAATTTGGCACGCCATTAGAGTATAGCGGAATTTGCTGTTGCGCAAACGAAACTGACGAGCTGATCATAGCCAGGACTAAAAACGATTTAAAAAATTTCATATCGGTTCAAATTGAGCAAGCGAAGCTTGAAGCTATAAAGTTAAATGATTACTTCGAACCGCCAAACTCCATCAAATAGGCTTTCAGAAATTCGTCCAGTTCGCCGTCTAACACCGCCTGCGCATTCGACGTTTCATGATCGGTACGCAAATCTTTAACTAATTTATAGGGATGAAGCACATAATTCCTGATCTGTGAGCCCCATTCTATTTTCTTCTTATTCCCTTCTATCGCATTGCTTGTTTCCCTGCGCTTGCGCAACTCAATTTCATATAATTGGGATTTTAGCAAGCGGATAGCATTGTCCTTATTCTGCAATTGCGAACGGGATTCCTGGTTCTTGATAATAATGCCCGATGGTTTATGGTATAACCGAACGGCCGTTTCTACTTTATTTACATTCTGCCCACCGGCACCACCCGAACGAAAAGTCTCAAATTCAATATCGGCCGGATTGATATCGATCTCGATGGTATCATCAACCAGCGGATAAACGTATACCGAAGCAAATGAAGTATGACGTTTAGCATTGGAATCAAATGGAGAAATACGCACCAATCGATGCACACCATTTTCGCCTTTCAGGTAACCATAAGCAAAGTCGCCTTCAAACTGTAGTGTTACCGTTTTTACACCGGCCACATCACCCTCCTGAAAGTCCTGCTCAGTAACCTTATAGCCGTTCTTTTCGCCCCACATAATATACATACGCATCAACATACCAGCCCAGTCGCAGCTTTCCGTACCACCGGCACCGGCAGTAACCTGCAATACAGCGTTTAACTGGTCCTCTTCAGTCGACAGCATATTCTTAAACTCCAGTTCTTCTACAGCCTTCAGCGCAATATCAAACTGTTCCTTCATTTCTCCTTCTGTCGCATCTCCACCCTGAAAAAAATCAAACATCACCCCAGCATCGTCTACTTTAGAAACAACTTGCTGGTAAGCATCTGTCCAAACTTTTTTGGTTTTGATGGAAGCCAGAACCTTTTCGGCTTCTTTGGGTTGATCCCAGAAGCTGGGACCAAGGGTTATTTCCTGTTCGGTTTTGAGTGCATCAAGTTTAGCATCGATGTCAAAGATGCCTCCTCAGGGAAACTGCTCTATCCCTCAAGTCTTGTACTTGTTCTTTAGTCATGTGGCAAATATAGTAAAATGCATTGTCGGTAAACAATCCTGCCCTTGCGTATGGTTATTAATTAAAGATCTTCTGATTACAAATTTTTCAAACCGCTACTTCATTAAAAAAAGAAGCCTTGAGCATATCTGAAATACGAAAAGGACCGAAGCGTTAGCCCCGACCCTTTTCAATTTATTTTTCGCAGATAGTGTTTTTAATATGAATTCTTATCCCCGGATGAGATCATTGACCAGGCCACTCAAATCAGCCCGATTTCCATTGATCATAGACAAGAACGTCCCTAACCCGAAGTCTTTATTTTGTTCAATTTTCGATTGCCTAATAAGTTCATTCATAACCGGCGGCATCAGGTCGTTGGCAACGCGTAAAGCTACCGCATTTTCCATTCCATAGTGCTTATTCAATTTCCCGGCAAATTTATTTACCACACTGTTAACCAGTGGGTTTTGATAAATACCCGGGTATTGAAAATACCTGACGAGATCTTTCAACCGTCCTGATTCCATCTGTCCTTTTAATACTTCTATTATTGAACTCGACGCTTCGTTGATGATCGATTCCCGATATTTTTCCGGTATCTCCGGGTTATTGATAACTGCCCTGCCAGCGTTATTTTTAACAAGCAAAAATAATTTCTCAAACATAAACCTACCCCCTATTTCGTGTATTGACAAAATGATGACAATCAATGATTTTTATTATCACCTCGACAAAGGTATTGATAAAAATATTTAATTTTCAAACCAATTGTCAAACTATTTTCAATTTTTTGTAATTTAACATGTGTATTTTCAACACTAAGCTTAGTGTGTTGAATTGACACAATATAAATGTGTTAAAACGACACAAAACGATATTAAAACTGTTGCCTTTGTTATACTTTTGTTAAATTTTATCCAGCTTAAATATTAATTCTATTTTTGCACAAAAACATCAATTATGCTGCCAAACGTCAACTTCACCGAAACTCAGGCATACAAGTACCTGACCGATCATTTTATAGATATTGCTTCCAAAGATTTAAAGGACCTATTTCAGGCTGACCCTGAACGCTTTAACAAGTTTTCTATCAATTTCAATGATATTCTGGTCGATTATTCAAAAAACCGGATCGACGATCAGACCGTTGCGTTATTGATACAACTTGCTAAAGAATGTAGAGTAAAAGAGGCAGCTGAAGCCATGTTTTCAGGCGAAAAGATCAACGTAACAGAAGGCCGCCCGGTATTGCATATTGCATTGCGCAACCGCAGCAATAAACCTATTTATGTTGATGGCAAAGACGTGATGGAAGATGTCAACAGGGTGTTGGCCCATATGAAATCATTCAGTGAGCAAATCATTTCGGGTGAGTGGAAGGGTTTTACAGGAAAATCAATAACAGATGTCGTGAATATAGGTATCGGCGGCTCAGACCTTGGCCCGGTAATGGTGACTGAAGCCCTTAAGGCCTACAAAAATCAACTGAACATGCATTTTGTCTCAAACGTTGATGGAACGCACATAGCCGAAACACTGAAATCGCTGAACCCCGAAACCACGTTATTCCTGATCGCTTCCAAAACGTTTACAACACAAGAAACCATGGCAAATGCACATAGTGCACGCGACTGGTTTATTGCCGGAGGTGGTACTGATGTTGATGTTGCCAAGCATTTTGCTGCACTATCTACTAATAGCGAGGGCGTTGCCAAATTCGGCATCGATACCAAAAATATGTTTGAGTTTTGGGATTGGGTAGGCGGCAGATATTCACTTTGGAGTGCCATTGGTTTATCTATCGTTTTAAGTATTGGCTATGATAATTTTATAGAATTGCTGACTGGCGCACACCTGGTGGACCAGCACTTCCTGAATACTGAATTAGAAGAGAATATCCCGGTTATTTTAGGACTACTTGGTATTTGGTACAATAACTTTTTTGAGTCTGAAACTGAGGCAATTTTGCCTTATGACCAATACATGCACCGCTTTGCTGCCTACTTCCAACAAGGTGATATGGAAAGCAATGGCAAGCACGTGGACCGAAACGGGAACACGGTCGACCATTCAACCGGCCCGATAATCTGGGGTGAACCGGGCACCAACGGGCAGCATGCCTTCTACCAATTGATCCATCAGGGAACTAAATTAATCCCCTGCGACTTTATCGCTCCGGCGCAATCACATAACCCGCTTGGCGAACATCATCAGATGTTATTGTCTAATTTCTTCGCTCAAACCGAAGCATTGATGAACGGCAAAACCAATGAAGAAGTTGTAGCCGAGTTGAAAGCATCAGGCAAATCGGATACTGAAATAGAGAAACTTGCTCCATTTAAAGAGTTCGATGGCAACAGACCAACAAATTCTATCCTGGTAAAAAAGATCACACCGCGCACCCTGGGATCCCTGATTGCTTTTTACGAACATAAAATATTTGTTCAGGGCATTATCTGGAATATATACAGTTTCGACCAATGGGGTGTTGAACTTGGTAAACAGTTAGCCGGTAAGATATTACCTGAACTAAGGAACAATGATGAAGTGAGCTGCCATGATTCATCCACTAATGGTTTGATCAACCTTTATAAAGCATGGCGGTAATTTTGGACTAAGGCCCTACTTTTTCACAAATTTAACCTGATACACATAGGGCCATTTTTTACCGGTAACAAACAGACGCTTACCTTGCTCGTCCCAGGCTATGCCGTTGAGCACATTTTGGGCGTTATCAAAACTTGAGGGGCGATCTTTCAAAGGCCAAAGATTTTTCATATCCACCCGCTGTTCCACTGCACCGGTTTTAGGATCTATTACAAGGATAGTATCCTGCGTGTAAACATTGGCATAGAGCTTTTTATTGATGAATTCCAGTTCGTTTACCTCATCAACCTGCTTTTGGTCATCGTAGACGTCAATAAAGCCAATATTGTGATAGTCGTTAATATCAAGGAACCATATCCTGTTGGTGCTGTCATCGGTATATATCTTCGTACCATCGTTGCAAACTCCCCAGCCTTCATTACCTATGTTATAAGTAAAGGTTTTGAGGGTTTTGAATGTGTTTTTGTCGTAAACAAATCCGGTCTTTTCGCGATAGGTCAGTTGCATGATCTTGTCGCCAACAAAAGTAAACCCTTCACCAAAATACTTTTTATCCAGCTTGATAGATTGCAGCGCCTTTCCGGTTTGTAAATCGACCTTTAACAATTTCGAATTACCGTAATTCCCCGTACTTTCATACAAATAGCCATCATGATATTCCAGACCCTCGGTATAAGAACTGGTATCATGGGGAAACTTTCGCTCTACTACATAGGTATATTGTTCGGGCGCTTTAGACGCCAGCAAGACTATATTGGTGGTAGCATCCTGGCTTTTACCCTGACTGAATATCCGGGCGGTTATCACCCTCGGACCAAGGGAATAACTGTCGGTTTTGAGTATCAACGCTGTTGAATCCTTTTTAGTGGCGATTTTAGCCGAATCTACAAGATAAACAATTGAATCTGGCTTCAAATCAGCAGGGTAACTTGCTTTGACAGTTACCGCGTCGCCGGATTTATAATTAGTACCAGCCTCTGGCGAAACCGAAAGATCGACGTGGTGTTCATTAGGTTTACATCCGGTAAAACCGTAAATAAATGCTATAATGACCGTAAAATAAACAATTATTCTCTTCTTCATATATTAAATAGATGATGGCCAAAAGGCATCTTCGATATGTTTTAGTTTATAATCTGCATTCCTGTTAAAGAGGATCGAAATGATATCAAACCGCACCTCACCCTGGTGATCCATCAGGTAAATATATTCATCTGCAGCTTCAACCAGTAATTTTTGTTTCCGCGCATCAACAAAATCCTCAGGCTCGCCAAAACTATTGCTGGATCGTGCTTTTACTTCTACAAATATGATGCGCCTGTCTTTGTAGGCTACCAGGTCAACCTCGCACTTACCGTGGGTCCAGTTTTCATCCAGTATCTCAAACCCATGCTTTTCTAAATATGCTTTGGCCAGGGCTTCGCCTTTGCGGCCAAGTTCGAGGTGTTGCGCCATTATTTGAGTATCACTGAACCTAAATAATCTGAAATGCTTTTCTCTACCTTTTTCATATGCATGTATTGATTAAGAAGTATTTCGGTATCAGCTTCCCCCACTGCCTTCTGCAATTCAGTACGCAAGCCATCCAGTATCTTCCCAACCTTTTGCTTTTTTAAATGAAATATGGCACCTAAAATGGTAGCCTTCATATTCACTTGTTCATCCGGCACTAGTATTTTATGCATTTCGTACCAGTTATCGCTGAGGGTATATTTAGTAGCCAGCAGGGTAACTGAAAGGTCGACAATATCTTTATCGGAAAAATGAATAAAAAATTGTTCATCAGGTAAAATTCCATTTTCTACCTCTTTGGAATAATGGGCCACGAACTTTCTACTGGCTTCATGCTCAAAATTAACGTCTCCCAATTCAGCGATCATAAAAGGTCCGATATAGGTATTGGTAATACCGTCCCAATCGATCATTTTATTGCCATACAACAGCAGCAACCTCACGATCTCTCGCTCCTGGCTCGAGTCTTCTTTCTTAACAGGCTGTTCCTGAGGAAGTTCCTCAGTAGGTAAATAATCAACAGGCTCAATAGTACGGGTATTTTGCTGCGCCTCCTTCCTGGCTTTTGCCAGGCGCATTTTATTCAATTCCGATAGCAAAGCGCGCTCGTCGATCTCCAATTGGTGACTGCATTCGCGGATAAATACCGAAGCCTTAATAGAGTCGGGTATTTTTGCGATACTCTCCACGATCTCACGTATCACGTCTGCCCGCCGGATAGGGTCGTTGCCGGCTTCTTTCAGCAGTATGTCCGTTTTATAAAGAATAAAGTCTTTACGATTCTGGTTTATGTAGGTTTTAAAGGCCTGTGTGCCTACCAGCTGCACATAAGAATCAGGATCGTGCCCATCAGGAAAAAGAACAACTTTAACATTAAGTCCTTCCTCCAGTATCATATCCAGTCCGCGCAATGAAGCTTTGATCCCAGCCGCATCACCGTCATATAAAATAGTTACATTTTTAGTAAACCGCCCGATCAACCTGATCTGTTCCACGGTAAGCGAGGTACCCGACGATGCCACCACGTTCTCTATACCTGCCTGGTGTACCGACAGCACATCGGCATAACCCTCTACCAGGTAACAATTATCTTCATCGCGAATGGCCTTTTTGGCGAAAAATAAGCCATATAAAATATTCGACTTATGGTAAATCTCCGATTCGGGTGAATTGACGTATTTGGGAACATTCTTGTCATTTTTAAGTGTTCGTCCGCCGAATGCAATCACTCTGCCAGTAAAACTGTGGATAGGGAACATTACCCGGCCGCGATAACGATCGTACAACGTGCCATTATCCCGTTTAACACTCAAGCCGGTCTCTTCCAGAAATTGCTGCTGGTAACCCTCTTTCAGCGCGTTGCTGGTAAAAGCTTCCCACTGATCGGGCGAATAACCTAATTCAAATTTTTTGATCGTTTCATTGCTGAAACCGCGTTCTTTGAAATAGCTCAGGCCGATACTTTGTCCATCTTCGGTCTCCAGTAAACTTTCGTGAAAGAACTTCGCCGCATAACCCGTAACGATCATCAGGCTCTCCCGGTGGTTTTCTTCTTCCTTGTTTTCAGTAGATTCAATGGTTTCTTCAACCTCGATACCATACTTTTTAGCCAGCCATTTCAGCGCTTCAGGATACGAGAATTTTTCCAGCTCCATCAGGAAAGTAACGGCCGAACCTCCTTTACCGGAAGAAAAATCTTTAAAAATTCCTTTCGCCGGGGATACAGTAAAAGAGGGCGTACGCTCATTGCTGAATGGAGAAAGACCAACATAGTTGGCCCCGCGTTTTTTAAGTTGTACAAACTCGCCGATCACTTCCACAATGTCTGTGGCTTCCATAATGCGGTCGATAGTGAGTTTGGTGATCATTCTGTTGAGTCGTACCAACAAAAATAACTTTTTAGGCGGTCATACCTGTGTTGCCTAACCAAAATTTTTCCAACGTTTGTATCGTTGGTTTTCATTTTTACGTATTTGATTTTTATAAGACATTTAATTTAGTGATATGAAAAAGCTTCTTCTTGTGCTATTGGCTGCGGGTACGATGTTAGGTTTATCGTGTAAAAAAGAAAAACAAATATCAGGCAACGACCTGTTTATCGCTGCAAATATTGGGTCAATAACCTGGTTGGGCCAGCCAAATACGAGCAAAGCCGGCGGCGATTCGATCTCAGTGCAAGGTATCAGCTCCGCAAGCAAAAATACGCTGGAGTTTAAAATAGCTTTTAATGGCAAAGGTACCTATCAACTTAAAAAGGGAGATGCCACCTTTATTTATTCAATTACTACCGACAGTCCAGCCTCGCTTTATCAACTGGATACCACACAAAACAATACGGTTTCTGTAACTCAATACGACATCGTTTCAAATGTAGCGCAGGGCTCGTTTCAGCTACATTTTGTTAAAGTGCAGGGAAGTTCAGATCCGGGTAATAGCGTCAACCTGGCCAACGGTCGATTCTGGCTGCAGGTGCCTTTTTAAGTAGAAACAGCTGTTACGCGCTTCCTGAAAAAAGTAATCGCAATACCGCCCAATACAATAACACTTCCCACAATTTCATTCAATTCCAATTTCTCTCCCAGGAAAAGCATGGCCCAAAAACCGGCAATTACGGTCTGGCTAAGTAATGCAATGGAAACTTTAGTTGCTTCGAGGTGATTGATTGCGTAATTAATGGTGATCCATCCGGTTAACTGGCAGATAAGTCCTACACCAATAAGGCAAAACCAGGTTGGCGTTGAGAAATGCAATAAATTATCGTGTCGAAAACTGCAAATCGCCAACATGAAAATACTAGCGCCAAGCATATTGTAATACATGAAAGTAACTGTACTAATATTCCGAAGGACGCCTTTAGTGATCATGATATAAACTGCATAGAAAAAACTGGCGATCAAAGCGTAAACAAAACCAATATTGAACTGCAGCTGAATTATTTTATTGAACCCTACCAGGGTGATCATACCTACTATAGACACAGCCGTTCCGATCCAGAAGTTTCGGCCCGACTTTTTATGCAGGATTAAATAGCTCAGCAAACCAACCCAGACAGGTGCGAGGTTAGCAACCAATGTTGATACGGTAGCGCTGATTTTCATCAGCGACATATTCCACACCGCAATATCACCTGCAAATATTACTCCACCAAGCAGGGCAATCAGGAGGTCCTTTCGGGATATCTTTAGCTTTTTGCCAATGATAGCATAGGGCGCCAATACAACCCAGGCCAAAAAAATACGGTAAAAAGCTGAGACCAGCGGTGATGCATCGCCAAGCCTGACAAAAATCGGCGAGAAAGAAATACAGATAATGCCAATCAGCAGGCTTATTTTGGGATTCATTACTATCGAATTGTTCCAAACATAGCAAAAAGCCCTATTGTATTTAAGCGCTGCACCAATTTTTAAAACAATTGTAGCATCCAATCAATAAGCAGCGTAACAGATATTAAATTAGTAGAGTGAAAAAACTTAATTACCTGACTTGTATTTTAACGATATTCTCAGCGTGGTCATGCAACTACCATCCTGATTGTTGCGTGCTTCCGCAACCGTCAGCTGTTGTAACAGCGCAAAGAAACGGCATAAGTTGGGCTGATCGCTTTGCATCCGGCTCGGTGAGCTCATCAGACACCCTGAGCATTTCGGCAGTTAGTGCTACGATACCAACACCTGGCACCATCAATAAAGTGGATACATTAAATTTTAAAATAGACTATATTAATCCGGGCACCTATGCGCTAAAAGGCAACGATGCATTTTACGGCATGTTTAATAATGGTACGTTAACTGGCTACAAAATTGACAATACTTACAATAACATCATCGTAATAACGGGTTATCAAAGGCTTAGCAACCCCTATTCTACCGTACCCGACCAGGTTAGGATAACCGGTACTTTCAGTATCGTGTTTCTTGACCCCAAAAGCCCGTCTGGAATCAAATTCCGGAATGGTAGTTTTTATGTATTGGTTCCCTATCTATAGATCATTTTGAAAAAAGCACAACAACTCATCATTGTACTATTAATTTGCTTAACCGCCCTTTCGTGCAGCCGCTATTGCTGTGACTTGCCGCTACCCTTAAATTCAATAACTGCCACAAAGAATGGATTGTCATGGAAAATTGAAAATGCGACAGTGAAAATTAAGGCCGATTCACTCCTTATTGCTGATACAACTATTTCCCCTACTTATTCAGAGATATTTAGGATCAATCTCAGCTTTAACGGCGCCGGCAACTATGCTTTAGCAGAAAATAATGTAACCTATAAATACATTGCAGGCATGGACAGCCCTTATTTTCCCTATCAGTTAGACAGCACTTATAGCAATACATTCAAAATAACCGATTACGATGTTAATGCCGGAATTATTGTCGGTACTTTCGATTTAAGACTTCTAAAAAATCCAGCCAACAGCGATGTCCGCTACCCGGCCATTATCAATTTTTCAAGCGCTTCATTCCGACTTTATTTAAGCAAATAATCGTATTTTTGCCGCTCGAAAATATATTTTATATGAGCCAGCGGACTAAGATCAAAGCATTACTTGAAAGTGAACAAACCCAAATTGAGGTTACTGTTAAAGGTTGGATACGCACCTTTCGCAACAACCAGTTTATCGCTTTAAATGATGGCTCCACCAATAATAACCTGCAGATCGTTGTCGATTTTGAAAATACCGACCCGTCTTTACTAAAACGTCTCACCACTGGCGCAGCAATAAGCGTAGTTGGAGAATTAGTTTCATCGCTTGGCAAAGGTCAAAAGGTAGAGGTTAAAGCAAAACAAATAGAAGTACTTGGTGATAGCGACCCGGAGAAATACCCGCTTCAACCGAAAAAACATAGTCTGGAGTTTTTGCGGGAGATAGCACATTTACGCTTCCGTACCAATACGTTCGGCGCCATTTTCCGCGTGCGCAATACGCTGTCACATGCTATTCATACATTTTTCCAGGATCGGGGATTTGTTTATTTGCATACACCTATCATTACTGCTTCTGATGCTGAAGGCGCAGGAGAAACTTTCCATGTGACCAATTTCGATATTACCAACCCACCAAAAACAGAAACCGGAGAAATCGACTACAAACAGGATTTCTTTGGCCGTGCTACCAACCTCACCGTTTCCGGGCAGTTGGAAGGCGAACTGGGTGCCATGGCACTGAGCGATATATATACCTTCGGCCCAACTTTCCGTGCTGAAAATTCAAATACTACCCGGCACTTAGCGGAATTCTGGATGATAGAACCCGAAATGGCTTTTTATGATTTGGTAGATAATATGGACCTGGCCGAGGCTCTTTTGAAATTCGTGATCAAAGAAGCATTGAATAAAAATGCTGACGACCTGGAGTTCCTTAGCCAACGTTTGGCCGAAGAAGAAAAACAGAAGCCACAAAATGAACGCTCAGATCTGTCGCTTATTGACAAATTGCAGTTTTGCCTGGACAATGATTTTCAGCGCCTTACCTATACCGAGGCAATCGAGATATTAAAAGAATCGACCCCGAATAAAAAGAAAAAATTCCAATACCCCATTGAAGGCTGGGGTACCGACCTCCAATCGGAACACGAACGGTACCTTGTTGAAAAGCATTTTAAAAAACCGGTTATCCTGACTGATTATCCGAAGCAGATCAAAGCATTCTACATGCGTCAGAACGACGACGGTCAAACCGTACGTGCGATGGATATCCTGTTCCCCGGCATTGGCGAGATCGTTGGCGGTTCACAACGCGAAGAGCGCCTAGATAAACTGGAACAACGTATGGACGAAATGGGTATCCCGAAAGAAGAACTTTGGTGGTACCTGGATACCCGTCGCTTCGGTGCTTGTCCGCATGCCGGTTTCGGTTTAGGTTTCGAGCGTCTGGTGCTTTTTGTTACCGGTATGGGTAATATCAGGGACGTCATCCCGTTCCCAAGGTTTCCTAAAAATGCCGAGTTTTGAGCGCTGATTCGTAGATGTTTATGTTGATGACGCTGATTGAGGTCATTTTAAATTAAAAAACTGTGAAATCATAGTAATCATCTAAAAATCTGTGATTAAATAAATGGCAAAAATAGAGCTGACCACAATTATTAATGCGCCTACTGAAATAGTTTTTGACTTGTCACGCAGTATTGACCTTCACCTGGAATCTACCAAACAAACGGGTGAACAAGCTATTGCCGGCAAAACCAGTGGTTTGATTGAACCCGGCGAAACCGTCACCTGGCGGGCCCGACATTTTGGAATCTGGCAAAACCTTACCTCAAAAATTAATGAATTTAAGCGACCTGATTTCTTTGCGGATGAAATGGTTTCCGGTGCTTTTAAAAGCTTCCGGCATGAGCATTACTTTGTTTCGCTAAATGGGCAAACGCTCATGAAAGATATCTTTACATTTGAATCGCCCGGGGGAGTATTAGGGAGCCTATTCAATTGGCTGGTTTTAAAGAAGTATATGACTAACCTTCTCACCGAAAGGAACCGCGTCATCAAAGCCCAGGCCGAAAATCAATCAGTGTAAATTAACTTTCTGCTTAAAATCTGTTGAGTCAAAATAGTCAGCTAAAATCTGTGATTCAAACAACTAATTGCCTAACTGCTTCAAAGCCAGATAAGCCATCAAACCTGTACTGATCTTAAATGCATCTTCCTCCACATCAAAAGTTGGTGTATGGACAGAGGAGGTAATACCCCGGCTTTCATTTCTCGTGCCAAGTCGATAGAAACAGGCATCAGCAACCTGCGAATAATAAGCAAAGTCTTCTGCCGCCATCCAGATATCCAGATCGAGAACATTTTCTTTGCCGAGGTATTCTTCGGCATGAGCACGGGTAGCAGCTGTCAGCTTTTCTTCATTGATCAGGAAGGGATATCCCCGCACGATATTAAAGTCAACCGTGCCACCAAAGCTTTCTACTACACCTTCGGCGATCTTCTTCATCTTTTTATGAGCTTCTGCCCGCCAGGCTTCATCCATCGTGCGGAAAGTGCCTTCGAGATAAACTTCGTTTGGAATCACATTCGTAGCGCCGTTGGCGATCACTTTGCCAAACGAGAGAACCGATGGGCTTTTAGGGTCGGCAGAACGGCTGACGATGGTTTGCAGGGCAGTCAACATGTAGGCGGTGATCATCACCGGGTCGATATTCTGTTGAGGCTGCGCGCCGTGTCCTCCTTTGCCTTTAACGGTAACATAAAGTTCATCGGTTGAAGCCATATATTTTCCGGCTCTGAAACCCACTTTGCCGGCATCGATCAGCGGCATTACGTGCTGACCTAATACCGCCTGGGGTTTAGGATTTTCCAGCACGCCTTCTTTGATCATCAGGCTGGCGCCGCCGGGGAGTTTCTCTTCGGCAGGCTGAAAGATAAGTTTTACGGTTCCGGCAAATTCATCTTTCAACTGAGTCAATATCTTAGCCGTACCTAAAAGTGACGAAGTATGTGCATCATGCCCGCAGGCATGCATCACGCCTGTATTTTGTGACCGGTAGGGAACATCATTCGCCTCCATGATGGGTAACGCATCCATATCCGCACGCAACGCCACTACCCTATCGGAGGGCTTAGCTCCTTTAATCAACGCTACGAGACCGTTATCAGCCATACGTTCATAGGTTAATCCCAGCTCATCCAGCTTTTTTGCTACAAATGCTGATGTTTCCACTTCGTTGAATGAAAGTTCGGGATGAGTATGCAAATAACGGCGGTTGGCAACCACTTCGTCAAATATATTTTGGGATAGGTTCTGTATCTTTTCTTTATTCATCTGCGTTTTCAGCCTTAGGCTGATTGATTTTTTCGGTGATAATAAAAGTCGACGTGAACCATTTTTTCAGATCGGCCTGAAACTTTTCAGCATCAGCGCGGGAGCGAAAGTCGCCGGCGCGTACCTTGAAGTTAGGATCACTATAGATCACGTAGCTGCGAATATCGGGAAATTGTTCCTGAAATTTAGCCTGTGCTGCGTAAGCATCTTTGCGATTGCCCCCGGTATAAATTTGAACCCTGAATCCTGTTACCTGATCAAGCCCAACAGCTTTTTCCAGTTCGGCCCGCCTGGCAATCAGCGTATCTACACGCGGGTCTTTAATAACTTCCACTTTACCTTTGCTTTGTGCTGAAACAGATACTGAACAAAAAACAAAGAGCATAAAAAAACAGCCTCGTATGATATTGCTTAAAGCTATAGGATATGATGCTGTTTTATACATGCTGAAAATTCGAAAATGAGGAATCCCGGTCGTTCCTTTATCCTTTAAATGCTAAATATTACACCACCCGAAATTACCATTACACCAGCCCCACACCATGGCAGTTTTTATATTTTTTGCCGCTACCGCAGGGGCAAGGGTCATTTCTGCCTATCTTCTGTTCCACACGTACCGGCATTGTCTTTTGCAGTTCGCGCGTATCTTCTACTGGCTGGCCTACCTGGGTTGCTTCTGTAACCAGCTCAGGTTTGGAAGTGCGCAGTTTACGCAGATCCAATTTGGGCGCTGGTCTGGCTTCTTTAACCTCCTCAGCTTCCTGAACCGGTATGCCACCCCTAAACAGGAAGCTAACCAACTCCTTATTCACGTTTGCCAGCATTGCACGAAACAATTCAAATGCCTCAAACTTGTAAACCAATAGCGGGTCCTTTTGTTCGTAAACGGCGTTTTGAACGGATTGTTTTAACTCGTCCATTTCACGCAAATGCTCTTTCCAGGCATCATCGATCAGGTAAAGCACCACGTTCTTTTCAAATGATTTAAATACTTCGGCTCCCTTATTTTCAACCGCCTTTTTCAGCGGCACTGCTACCTGGATACCGTGAATACCATCAGTAAATGGCACTACAATATTTTCTACATATTCACCACGCGTATTAAACACATCTTTTATTATGGGGAATGCCTGGTGCGCTACACCTTCGGCTTTGCGTTTATAAAATGCCGTAACTTCAAGGAAAACCTTTTCAATTAATCCATTCAGGTTTGTATCCCCAAATTCTTCCAGATTTATTGCTGTATCAACTGAAAATACACGGATAATTTCCAATTGGAATCCGTCGTAGTTGTTGGCTTCCTTAAACTCGGTTACCACATCTGCAACCACATCAAATATTGTATTGTTGATGTCAACTTCAAGTCGTTCACCAAAAAGGGCATTTTTACGCTTGGCATATACGACAGAACGCTGTGAGTTCATCACGTCGTCATACTCCAGCAATCGTTTACGAATACCAAAGTTATTCTCTTCAACTTTCTTCTGTGCACGCTCAATTGATTTGGTAATCATGGAGTGTTGAATTACTTCTCCTTCTTCGATACCCATACGCACCATCAGGTTCGAGATACGCTCTGACCCGAACAAACGCATCAGGTTATCTTCCAGAGATACAAAGAACTGGGTCGATCCAGGGTCGCCCTGGCGGCCTGCACGACCACGCAACTGGCGGTCGACACGGCGCGATTCGTGGCGCTCGGTACCTACAATGGCCAATCCTCCGGCATCTTTTACACCCGGGCCCAATTTAATGTCGGTACCACGACCAGCCATGTTGGTTGCAATGGTTACCGTACCCGATTTACCTGCTTCTGCAACGATATCAGCTTCCTTTTGGTGGAGCTTAGCATTCAATACATTATGTTTAATGCCGCGTAATTTCAGCATACGGCTCAATAATTCGGAAATATCAACCGATGTTGTTCCCACCAGTACCGGGCGTCCAGCTTGCGTTAATTTGGTGATCTCGTCGGCCACCGCATTGTATTTCTCACGAACTGTGCGGTAAACAAGGTCTTCTTTATCATCGCGTATCGCTTTGGTATTGGTTGGTATTTCTACCACGTCAAGCTTATATATCTGCCAAAACTCGCCAGCTTCGGTTATTGCGGTACCAGTCATACCACAGAGCTTGTGGTACATCCTGAAATAGTTTTGCAAAGTAATGGTTGCAAAGGTTTGGGTAGCATCTTCTACCTTTACGTTTTCCTTTGCTTCTATCGCCTGGTGCAAGCCATCCGAGTAGCGGCGGCCATCTAAAATACGACCCGTTTGCTCGTCAACGATCTTTACTTTGCCTTCATCGATGATGTATTCCGTGTCTTTTTCAAATAGCGTATAAGCTTTTAATAACTGGTTAACAGAATGGATGCGTTCTGATTTGATAGAAAAATCGCGCATCAGAGAATCTTTTCTGGCGATCTTTTCTTCACTGCTCAAATTTGACTTTTCAATTTCGGCTATCTCACTCCCAACATCCGGCATCACGAAGAAATGAGGATCTTCGCCAGAAGCAGTGATCAACTCAATACCTTTTTCGGTTAACTCAACCTGATTGTTTTTTTCATCGATAATAAAAAACAATTCCGAATCTACCTTAGGCATTTCCTTGCTCTGGTCCTGCATATAATAGTTCTCCGTTTTAAGGAGTACCGATTTGTGACTGCCCTCGCTCAAAAACTTAATCAGCGCCTTGCTCTTAGGCAGGCCCCGGTGCGCGCGCAACAAGGCCAGGCCACCATCATCTGAACTGGTCTTGCCGTCGGCGATCAGCTTTTTGGCCTCATTTAAAACCTGGTTTATATAAGCTTTCTGCGTATTTACCAGGCGCTCAATGCGTGGTTTTAACTCATAAAATTCGTGCTCATCACCACGTGGTATTGGGCCAGAAATAATCAATGGAGTACGTGCATCGTCGATCAGTACCGAGTCAACTTCATCCACCATCGCATAATGTAATTTGCGCTGAACGAGTTCTTCCGGACTACGTGTCATATTGTCACGCAGGTAATCGAAGCCAAATTCGTTATTGGTACCGAAGGTAATGTCAGCTAAATAAGCATTCCGGCGCTCTTCAGAGTTCGGCTCGTGCTTATCAATACAATCAACCGAGAGGCCATGGAACTCATAAAGCGGCCCCATCCATTCGGAGTCGCGTCGGGCGAGATAATCGTTAACTGTTACGATGTGAACACCCTGCCCGGCAAGTGCATTAAGGTATGCCGGCAATGTAGCTACCAGTGTTTTTCCTTCACCAGTGGCCATTTCTGCTATTTTCCCTTCGTGCAATACAGTACCACCTATCAGCTGCACGTCATAATGCACCATATCCCAGGTTACTTCGTTTCCGGCAGCAATCCAGGTATTGTGGTGGGTAGCTTTATCGCCTTGAATCACCACGTTGGCCTTGCGGGCAGCCAGATCGCGGTCAAATTGGCTGGCGGTAACTTCTATCGTTTTATTTTCTTTGAACCGGCGGGCGGTTTCTTTTACCACTGCAAAAGCTTGCGGCAAAATATCCATCAGAATTACTTCCAGCTCTTTGTTACGGTCTTTTTCCAGTTTGTCAGCCTGGCGGTACAGTTCAACTTTTTCTGTAACATCCATATCTGGATTTGACTCGATTCTATCTTTAATTTCTTGTATTTCAGCATCAATAGAGGTGAGTCCTTCGCTTATGGTTTGCTTAAATCCAATGGTCTTTCCCCTCAACTCGTCGTTACTAATCCCATCGAGTTTGGCATATTCTTCTTTTATCTTTTCAACAATAGGCAGTACACCTTTTACGTCCCGTTCGGACTTGCTGCCGAAAAGCTTGCTTATAAAATTTAACATAATAAATCAATATGTTTTGTTGAGTCAACAATTGCGCCACAGCACCCTTAGAGGTCATAATGGCAGCCAAAGGTACGTTTTGTAGTTGGAAAGTTGGAAGGTTGAAAAGTTGGAAGGTTATTTTTTATTCTATTCAGCTCCGAATTTCTTTAAATAGTTAATAAGGACTTGCGGGCCAAACAAAAAAATAAAACGGCTACTGTAAATAGTATTAAATATTGCAACTGAAATTTCCCGACTAAATTTTATTTATATAATTAAAAAAAATCCTGAATCGATGCTTATAAAAGTATTTTGCATCACGTTTCAACATTACAAACATTTAATGTTCAAACCAATCTTCTTCATTATCATCCGGGTCATCCTCATCAAAATTGTCAAAATCATCAGTATTAAACAGATCGTCGTTCAACATTAGCATTTCCAGCGCTTCCTCTTCCGGAGTACTAGCGTCGAAACGGATGGCCCAGTTATCGGGTATATCGTAACTTTTATCAAAGCCACGGATCCAGGCCACAAACTCCAACCTGAATTCTTCTATTTTACGGCGCATCAGATCAACATAATCTTCATTATTAAGGCCAAACAACTCGGTGCAGATTACGGCATTTAACATATTATGTGCGGCGTATTTAATCAGAACCGCGTTCTGCATGCGTATGGAGTATAAACCACCACCCTCAGCTCCGGCTATTTTTACTTGTATCAATACCGCATTACTTAGAATTTCTGCTGCTAAGCTATCAGTCGACACATCGTGTTTAAGCGCTGCAACAACCATTTGGGCAAGCTCCAACAATTCACCGGCTTTTTTGAATACCGGCAGCTGGCGATAACGGTTTAGTCTTTTTGACATAGAATAGATTTAAGGTTTAGTATAACTGGTGTTTGTAATTCAAATTAAAAAAGTATTCCAATTCAGGGTCAAGATATTGCGGGGCTGATTATATTTGCCCGCATGAACATCCTGCTCCTCGGTTCGGGCGGAAGGGAAAGTGCCTTCGCCTGGAAAATTACTCAAAGTCCGAAATGCGAAAAACTATTTATAGCACCGGGTAATGCCGGCACACCAAAATACGGAACCAACGTGGACATTAAAACCACCAATTTTGAGGGGCTTAAAGCGTTTTCCTTAAACAACGGTATCGACCTGGTTTTAGTAGGCCCAGAGGAACCATTGGTGAAAGGCATTCACGATTTCTTCCTGGCTGATGAGCAATTGAAACACATTCCGGTAGTCGGTCCGCAAGCCGAAGGAGCCCAGCTTGAGGGTAGCAAGGATTTTTCAAAGGCGTTTATGCAAAGGCATCATATTCCGGCGGCTGATTCGCAAACTTTCACCCGGGAAACTTTGCAGGATGGTTTGGAATACCTAGAAACCGCTGGTTTACCCATAGTTTTGAAGGCCGATGGGCTGGCAGCCGGTAAAGGCGTGCTGATTTGTACCACCCTGCAAGAGGCGCAGTACGAACTAACCGAAATGCTCGAAAACGCAAAGTTTGGCGATGCCAGTGCCAAAGTGGTGATCGAACAGTTTCTGGAGGGTATTGAGCTATCGGTGTTTGTGATGACAGATGGCAAAAATTATAAGATATTACCGGAAGCAAAAGATTATAAGCGTATCGGCGAAGCTGATACCGGGCTGAATACAGGAGGCATGGGGTCGGTCTCGCCGGTACCATTTGCCGACAAGGTCTTCCTCAAAAAAGTTGAAGAACGAGTGATTATACCAACTGTTGAAGGTTTGCGAAAGGAAAATATTCCTTACAAAGGTTTTATTTTTATCGGTCTGATGAATTGCAATGGCGAGCCTTTTGTGATTGAATATAATTGCCGTATGGGTGACCCGGAAACGGAAAGTGTTATGCCAAGGATAGCCTCAGATTTTGTCGACCTGCTTATTGGTGTTGCTGAAGGAAATCTGGACACCAAAACCCTGGAGATATCGGACAAGGTTGCAGCAACCGTTATGATTGTTTCGGGCGGATATCCGGGCGAATACCTGAAAAATAAGGTTATTACAGGCACTGAAAACATACGCGATTCCATCGTATTTCATGCGGGAACATCGTTTGACGGCGATGAGGTGATCAACACCGGTGGGCGGGTACTTGCTGTAACTACTTTACAGGAAAACCTTTTCGACGCATTGCAGCAAGCAACCGCCGACGCCAGCCGGATCTATTTCGATGGAATGTATTTCAGAAGAGATATCGGGTTTGATTTGTTGTAGTCGGAAAGCACGAGAGGCCATTATTTTATAAAACAATAAAAGCCCGAAGAAAATCCTTCGGGCTTTTAAGTTATCTCTACTTTTTGGGCTATTTGCTGCCGCCCGTGGTAGTACTCTTGCCAAATATCTCGGCCAGCTTATCTTCCAGATCGAAACCATGCAAGCTCTTTGCAATGATTTTCCCGCTTGGGTCAAGTAAAAAATTTGCCGGAATGCCACGGACCGCATACAATTCCGCTTCTTTACTTTTCCAGAATTGCAAGTCGGACACCTGTGTCCAGGTCAAATGATCTTTGTGGATGGCATTCAGCCATTTTTGTTTACCGGTTGGCTGATCAAGCGAAACGCCTATAATTGTAAAATTCTTGTCTTTGTATTTCCCAAAAGCCTTCACCACATTCGGATTTTCATGACGGCAGGGGCCGCACCAGGATGCCCAAAAATCAACCAGTACATATTTGCCTCTGAATGATTGAAGGCTAACTAAATTACCAGCCGTATCGGCTTCAGTAAACAAGGGTGCTTCCTGCCCCAATGCTACCGCTTTTAATTTCGGAAGCCTGTCGCCAAAGGCTTTAGCTGCATCCGTCTGTTTGATTTCGGCAGTAAGGTTTTCATACAAAGGGGCTATATCTGCATAATCTGCACCGTAGGCCGAATACATTTCCAGTGCGTTTAAGCTGATGTAAGAACCCGGATTTTGCTGAATAAACTGCTTGATGATAGCCAGTTCTTTTGCATCAAGTGCATTTTGTTCAGCTGCCGACTGACGCTGAAAAACTTCTGAATTTTTTTGTTCTTCTGTTGCAGCTTTTTCTTTTGCATCGTGAACCTCCTGCTCGTCGTCGATCGGTTTAGTCAAAGCGTTATAACGAGCATTGTCCTGGTTGGTTTTAGGACCATCCACTTTTGCATTAGCCAGCTTATCATCACTACTAACCTTAATATCGCCTTGTTCAACGTAGATCGATTTATAATCTTTGTATTTCAGGCCATCGCCTTTTTCATTTAAAACAAGGTAAGCGTTAAGCGGCACTTTACCTACCGTACCTTTAAACTCGAATTGCCCGTTGTTCAATACAACAGAGTCCTTCTCTAGCTTTTCTTTTACCTGATAAATGATATAGATTTTGGCCGGGGCATTAAAACTGCCAACTTTGCCGTGCACAGTGTACGGGCCGTCCTGGGCCAGGGAAATAAAGGGCAAAAGGGTGAATGCCGCAAGGATTATTTTCTTCATATTTCAACTATTGAGAATCCAATAATAGCAATTATTTTACAAAGTTGACTAATTTAATAGATTTTATCTGCTATTAAAAAATTCAACCACTAAGCGCGCAATTCGTCTTATTCAAATCAGCCGCACGCATGTAATTGGGCTGATTGAGGCCTATTTACCCAATACTTCGTCGAGTTTGGCTTCGAGGTCATCGCCACGCAAATCAAGCGCAATGATTTTTCCACTAGGGTCGATCAGGAAATTTTTGGGTATACTTTGAACGTAGTAAAGCCGTGCAACCGAATTGTTCCAAAACTTCAGGTCCGACAGATGGGTCCAGCCTTCAAGGTGATCAGCCCGTATAGCACTTAGCCAGGCGAAACCGCCATTGGGCCTGTCGAGCGAAATACTAACAATGGTAAAATTTTTATCTTTAAACCGATTAAACGCGTGGACCACATAATGACTCTCCTGTCTGCAGGGGCCACACCATGATGCCCAAAAATCGAGCAGCACATATTTTCCCCTGAATGATGACAACCTTACCGGATGTCCCGTGGTATCAGCCTGTTCAAAATCAGGGGCAAGCGAACCTATCGACGTGCTTTTTAAGGACTCCAGCGCATCACGTAATGAGCGGGCAGTCTCGGTATCCTGCATTTCTTTCGATAAGCCATCCAGCAATGGCAATAATTCTACCGGGTCGGGAGTTGGACCGTCCAAACCACCTATGGTTACCAGACTCAAATAGCTGGTGGGATTTGCCTGAATAAAACTTTTCAATTGCTGATGAAGGTCATTTTGTATCGTTTTGATCTGGGCCTGCAGGTTGATGCCCGAAGTGCTCGAATCACTTTTTCCATGAAGTGCGTCTACAGTCAGCTTATTTATTTTGTTTGAAGCCTCTGCCCTGATGGCGGATAACTTCAAAAACTGATCATTTATGCCCGAACCTAAAACTTTCGCCTTGTAGGCCGAATCGGGACTTTGTATAGTGGTATTTCCTTTGTCGAAACAAAAAACCAGCCGGTCGGGAATACTATCAATCAACTTCCTTGAACCAACACTTTTATAATCTACCACTAACTGCGCAAGCGAAGGATAGATCAGGTCGCCCTTAAAGGTAAACACGCCATTCACTACTTTCGATGAATCAAGAATTTTATTTGAACCAACCTGGTATAACATAAAAACCTGTGCATTCATATTACCCAGTTTCCCAGTGATTGTAAATGGCTGCGGCGTTTGGCTAAATGCCATAAGCGGCAACAACAGGGTAAGGCAAAATACTATCTTCTTCATCCGTATCTAATTTATGACATGCATAACGTTTTATTCGATCTTCAATTGCAATCAGTTCAATTTTTGGTAAGTTTTCCACCAAAGATCGGGCATTTCACCGGCGACTGCCGTCTTATAGTCGTCATAGCGGCAAGGCACCAGGTGGAAGCGCTCATTAGCAGAACCCGTTGTTGGATAGGGCACCTGCATCCACCACCGATCTGACTTTTTGCTTTTCACAAAGATAACCTCATGATCTTCGTGTTTCAAACTTGTTTTGTAAATGAGGTATTGCGATTTAGGGTTAAGCGGAAAATCTTTTTTCCGATTATAAAACCCATCAATAAAATACCAAATCATTTGTGCCAGCAGGGTAGCGGTTTGACCGTTGCTGTCAAAAGCGGGGTTAAATTCGTAAAAACCTATAGAACTCAACTTATCGTTAAAACCGGCATACCGGGCAATCTGGCAGGCCTCCTCGCCATAAAAACCGTTGGGGGAAGCATTGGCATTGCCCGCTGCATCTGATGACCTGACGGCACCAATATCAAAACTAACCATGTTCGCATTGCGGATAACAGGCTCTGCTACGGCTACTGTACCACTAACTTCACCAAGCCGATGGACATCAAAATAGAGTTTATCCATCACCCGCAAACTTTGCTGACTTGTAAAATAGGTTTGAAAGCCCAGATTGCTGTAATTGAACAGGTAATTAGGCTCGTGTAAAAAAATCTTGTTCAGATAGCTAAGGGATGTGGTTTCAATTGTATCGATAAATGCGTCGTCATCCAGGTCAAAGCGCGGATCGACGATAACCAGATCAACTTTTAGTTCCAATTCTTCATATGCAAGGTACTGTGCATAAGTCAAATCCTGCCCTCCGCCAATAATTACCGGTAAAATGTCTTTGCGGATCAGCTCATTAACAACTGTTTTGACAGCAAAGTAAGTATCCGTAACAACCGCTCCCTGTTTGATGTTACCAAGGTCGACGATGCGGGTTTTGTAGCTGCCTTCAAACAAAGCGTACAAACGCTCGCGCACATAATCGGGGCCCAGCGCACAACCCGGATTGTTGATAGCGTTTCGGTCGTCCTGTACACCAATGATTGCGATGTCTGCCTTCTCATCCAGATCAGGAAACGTTGTAGTAAACAGCCTGATCCGCTCGCCCAGTTGGCTGTTGAAATACCCGGTTTTCGGGGTTATCGCATCCAGGTTTATCGGCGTAAAAAAGTCGGATAAAGACATGTTGATTCGAAGATTGGGTAATTTGAAAATTTGAAAACATTAAAGATTCTTCAAAATTTCTGAAAGCAAACATATTTAATTTATGATGTCTTTTGTACTAAAAATTTGAACATCTTAAATACTGCGTTTTTATGTCTGCAACAAATAGCATATTTGCGCTTAAATAATATGAATTACCTCATTTCATTTTGCATTAATTGATACTGGTTACAGGAGCAACGGGTTTTTTAGGTGCAGAAGTTGCAAATCAACTGGCAGGGCAAGGTATGCGTATCCGTTGTACAAGGCGGCGCAGCTCGGCAATTCCTTCGCAGCTTAATCAGTACAAAGATCAAATTGAATGGTTTGAAGCCGATATCCTTGATATTTCAGCTTTGGACGACGCATTTGAAGGCATCACCCACGTTTACAATTGCGCTGCATTTGTATCACTCCGGCAGGTTGATAAAAAGCAAATGATATACACCAATGTAAACGGCACAGCAAACATCGTAAATCTTTGCCTGGTAAATGATTGCCGCCTGGTTCATGTGAGTTCTGTTGCTGCAGTTGGCCAGGCCAAACCAGGCTTGTTAACCAGCGAAAAAGATCAATTAGATCAGGCTTTGGAAACAGATGGGTATGCTATTTCAAAATTAGAAAGTGAGATGGAAGTGTGGCGCGGCATCGCCGAAGGCATGAGTGCGGTGATCGTAAACCCTTCAATTATCATTGGACCGAGCGCAGGTACTGCAGGAAGCGGCGCCTTGTTTAAAGTTGTGCAAAACGGCCTCAAATTTTACACCGCAGGCGGAATGGGCTTTGTTGATGTTGAAGACGTGGCGACCTGCATGATTAAATTAATGGCTGCCAATATAACCGGTGAGCGATATATAATAAGCGCCGAAAATATCTCGTATAAAGAAATTACGCAACGGATAGCTACTTGCTTTGGCGTTAAGCCGCCATCAATTGCGGCAAACTCATGGATGATGGAACTCGCCTGGCGGGCTGCTGCATTTACAGGTTTATTTAATGGGGGTTCTCCCGGCATAGATAAGGTTTCCGCACAGGCAGCGTCCCTGGTCAGGGCGTTTGACAACAGCAAGATCAGGAAGGCTATCGATTTCAAATTCAAGCCGCTTGACGACTCTATCAAAGCTATTTGCGCGGCCTTAGGTAAAACAGCGGTTTAAATTTCATCTTAGACGAACCTGCTCTGTTCGTTTCTTTTCTATAATTTTGGATTTTGAATGAGCCTTCTATGAAAAGGTTATTATTTGTTAGTTTATGCTTTTTCTGCGGTTGTGTAGTGTCATCAACGCAGCAACGCGAGGCAGACGCCGCTGTCCAACACTATACTGAAGATCTTTTTGATCACCCAAAGTACCTTGTTCCGGTCGGTTTTTCAGCCCTGGAGAAAAAAAGATACATCACAGCGCTTGACTCCTCGCTTAATTACGCCCATATACAGGATGGAGAATATAAAAAAATGGAGCACTATGTCGATAGCGAAAATTACCAGCGTCCCGATCGTGCATCGCAAAATATCAAACAACTTGACAGTATTGAAAAAGAACGACTGTACTATTATGTGCTTGACTTTTCGTTTAGAATCGATTCGTTTGGGCATAAAAAACTAAAAAAATACCATTTCGAGCTCGACACGGCCTTTCGTGTCACTAAAGCCACTGATATTAGTTACGGCAGGAATACGCCACCACCGGCTCCCAAATAAACTGTCAATTAAAATGAACACTGCGGTGAATGGTGTAAACAATGTATTTTTTCAATGCTTGTACTTAACCGCCCGTGTGTTCAATCTAATTTGTTGTGAACTAAAAAACACAACGTGTAATTGATACACTAAATTGGTGCTGAATAAACAATAACTAACCAAAATTTTGCACCTTTGTAGCGCTTGCCCGCTAATATCCAGCACATCATCCGGATTATAGCGGTTCCTTTACCTGAATAAAGCATGGACCAATATTTTATCATCGATTTCGACAGCACTTTTACGCAGGTAGAGGCTCTGGACGAACTTGCGCGTATTTCGCTGCGGAAACATCCGGATCGCGAAAAGATCTATAAACAGATCGAAGATTATACTAATGCCGCTATGGAGGGGAAACTTTCCTTCAGCGAGAGTCTGGCTGCCAGGGTAAAATTACTGGAGGCAAACCGCGACCACCTGAAGCAATTAATTACGCACCTTAAGAAAAAGGTATCCACCTCATTTTCGAGGAACAGCAATTTTTTCAAGCAGCATCAGGATAACGTATATATCGTATCAGGCGGATTTAAAGAATTTATTACACCTGTAGTTACCGATTACTTCATTAAAAAAGAAAATATTTACGCCAATACTTTTGTATTCGACGAGCAAGACAATATTATCGGCTACGACCGTGAGAACCCGCTTTCGCAAGAAGGTGGCAAGGTTAAGCTGTTAAAACAGATGGGCTTGCAGGGCGAAATTTTTGGTATTGGTGATGGCTATTCTGATTTCCAGTTAAAGGAATCAGGAATGATTAAAAAATTCTTTGCTTTTACTGAAAATATCGAACGGAAATCGGTAGCAGAAAAAGCCGATCATGTTACGCCAAGTTTTGACGAGTTCCTTTACATTAACAAACTGCCACGCGCTATATCTTACCCTAAAAATCGCATCAAATGCCTTGTTGTGGGTCAGGTAGACGAGGAGGCAATTGAACAGATGCGCAAGGAAGGTTACGATATCAGGCATAAAGAAAGCATAGAAGAGAAATACCTGGAGGAAGCCGGCGTACTTTTGTGCGACGAAGACAACCAACCCACACCTGAACATTTAGAAAATGCAGGGCGCCTAAAAGTTATCGGTATCTTAGGTCGCGTATCGGGACGGCGGTTATCAGAAACTGCCTGCGAAAACGGGATTATCATTTTCGATGACCCGAAATATAATCCACGCAACGTCGACTTCATTCCAAAACGGATAATTGGGTTTATGAATGAGGGTAAAACGCATATGAGCTGTAACTTTCCCGATCTGCAGCCCCCGCGTAATGATAGCGCTCACCGGATCATCCATATTCATACCAATGTTCCCGGTATACTTGCACAAATTAATGAGGTTTTTGCCCGCCATAACATCAATATTGTTGGTGAATTCCTGGTTACCAATGCGCAGATCGGCTATGTAATTACCGACGTACATGCCGGCTATAGCAACCGCGTACTGAACGAGTTAAAAGCGATCGATCATACAATCAAATTTAGGTTGTTGTATTAAATGAAGCCTGGAAAATGGTTTGGTGTAACTACGGTGCTCGCGGTTACCTAATGTTCACGTAAAACACCCTGTTACTACCTGTTCTAACCCCAAAATGCACTGTTCTACAGCTGTTTATTCGCAAAAAAAGGCCGGTGCGTATCCGGTCGTTTGAACGGTTTTTTGCAAGTTATTGGCAAGCAGGCGATTAGGTGTTCAAAATGACACGTCCGACCGGAAATTGCAAATGACTGATAATCAATGTATTGAACAGCCAAATGCCGAAATATTTCCGGTCGCGCCGAACAAAAGCTGTTATCGCCTCAGTATCAATTGATTGGCTAAAAATCAACCGGTCATCTTAGAGACTATGCAATTAGCTGATTATCAGCCATAGTTTTCGCAAAAAGCGATTTTAAGGGTTTATCATTCCCGGCAGTGTTCAAGCTACCATGTTAAGTGCTGTAAATGAATAGGTTGCGAGGCTGGCTACCGGTGACAATCAGTTTTCATAAAATACAATTGGAACAAATCAGCGCCAAAAAAGGTATTTCGGACTCGATTTTAGAATCACTCCCGTAGGTACAGATTTGTACTGATGATGCCTATTTCGTAGATTTTGCCAAAAAGGTGGTTTTTTAACCGCCCTCAAAACGACCTTCCGGATTTTCCGACTTTCCGACTTAAACCGGCACCACCAGCACAGCCACTTTCGAATGCCTGACCACGTGTTCGGCAACACTGCCCAGCAATAGGCGATCAAGCCCTGAACGACTGTGCGTTCCGATGACGATCAGATCGACCTTAAATTGATTGCTGTAATCGATTATGCTTTCGGCCGCTGAGCCGTATTCGCTGAAATGACTAACTTTAAGATCCTTTGCGTATTTCTTTATTGTTCGGTCAATGATATTATCCGAAACTTCGCCTTGTATTTTTATCAATTCCGGGTCATCACCTAAACCCTGTTCAAAGGGCATACCGTTAATCAGTCCGGCATCACCGGGAGAAGAAACGATCAGTTCCTTAATGTTCACCAGGATTACTTCCGAATGGTAATTATGCGCCAGGTCAAAGCCCCGGGCTGCAGCCTGGTCTGACTCCAGGCTTTCATCAATTGCGATCAATATTTTGCTCAAGTTCATCTTAATTTTTTAACAGACGACATCGGGTTTTGTTTCTGCATTGCAAGCTCATACCTTTGATGCTATAACACCTTCTTATGAGTATCTCTCCCGAAATAGAAAAGCGCATTACGCTGTTACAGGAAAAATATGAAGCCATGGGGCAAGACATGGTATCGTACCTCGACGGATTGCTTTATGCTGATTTCCTGACTTATTGGGACTATATTCACCTGGATACCTTGTTAAGCCTCCAAAATCCCAAAACGCCCTTCCCCGATGAGGAGATTTTTATCATGTACCATCAGGTAACCGAGCTCTACTTTAAAATGGCATTGCATGAGTGCCGGCAGATCACTCAAAGTCAAAATCTTCGCGCCGATTTCTTTACCACCCGCATTAAGCGCATCAATCGTTATTTCGAGTCGCTCACGCAGTCTTTCGCTATTATGGTAGATGGTATGGAGAAAGAACAATTTTTGCAGTTCCGCATGTCGCTGCTGCCATCCAGCGGCTTTCAAAGCGGCCAATACCGGCAGATTGAGATCTATGCGACAGATTTTATTAACCTGGTAGCAAAAGACAAACGCGAAGAACTGGCAAATGCGTCGTTTGAAGCACAGTTTGAATATATCTACTGGAAATTTGGTGCAACCGAACTGTCAACCGGAAAAAAGACCTTAACCTTGAAACAGTTCGAAAAAAAGTATGCCAGATCCTTTATCGAACTGGCAAAATCAAGCACGCTAACTAATTTCAATGCGCTGTTACTGCATTTACAACAACAGCAACAATCAACCCCGGCTTTAGAAGATGAATTGCGCAAACTGGATGCCAATGTAAATATCAACTGGCCACTGGCGCACTATAAATCGGCCGTACGCTACCTGAACCGCGAGCCTGACGAGATCAAAGCGACCGGCGGCACCAACTGGCAAAAATACCTGCCGCCACGCTTTCAAAAGCTTATCTTTTTCCCATCACTGTGGACTGATGAAGAAAAAGAGCATTGGGGGAAAGGCTGGGTGGAGGATGCTTTGGGTTATTGAGTAATTTGGGCATTGGCTGTGCGTCATTGGAGCATTGGGTCATTGGCTATCGACTATGGTCTGTTGACTACAGACAATAAACCAGGAACAATATTCGTCACAAACAGGTCAATATCACCCATATACCATGATCCATGAGCTGTGAACTATGAACTTTCAGCCAAAATGGCTAAATTGCCACTTTCTGCAACCAATACACTAAGGCCATGACTGAGACGCTCGACATCAAAATCACTAAAACCAATCATTCGCGTTTAGCGCAAACTGATTTTAATAACCTGCCCTTCGGAAAAATATTTACCGACCACATGTTGCTGGCCGATTATGCTGATGGCGAATGGAAAAACTTCGAGATAGTCCCTTATGGCGAGATTGGTTTGAGTCCTGCAATTTCTGCTTTGCACTATGGGCAGGCATTTTTTGAAGGCATCAAAGCCTACAAACATGCCGACGGTAAGGTATCCGTATTCAGACCTGACAAAAATGCGATCCGTTTTAACAAATCTGCCGAACGTCTATGCATGCCGGCATTACCTGAAGAAATATTTGTTCAAAGCATAGCAGCGCTGGTTGATTTGGAGCGCGACTGGATACCTTCGGCACCGAACCATTCGCTTTACATCCGGCCGGCAATGTTCGCTACCGATCCGTTTTTAGGTGTAAACCCTTCGGCCACCTATAAATATATGGTGTTAACCTGCCCTGTAGGACCCTACTTTTCAAAAACATTACGGGTTAAGATCGAAGAAAAATACACCCGTGCTGCCGAAGGGGGTTTTGGCTACGCTAAAGCTGCCGGCAATTATGGCGGCGCTATGCTTCCCGGCAAAAAAGCTGTAGAAGAAGGTTTTGACCAATTGATCTGGACCGACGGAAAAGAACATCAATTTATTGAAGAAATGGGTGCAGCCAACGTAATGTTTGTACTTGACGGCAAACTGATCACGCCTTCGCTGGAGCTGCAAACCATACTCGACGGCGTAACCCGCGACACGGTAATTGCGCTGGCTAACGATTGGGGCTTCCCGGTTGAACAACGCCGTATATCAGTTGCTGAGATTATAGCTGGTGCAAAGAGCGGTGCCTTATCAGATGCCTTCGGAGCTGGCACTGCTGCTACTATTGCACCGGTAGGTTCAATAAGCTACCACGGAGAGGAATATTTCCTGAGTGACCCCAAAACACGTGAATTTTCGCAAAAGGTACTGCACACGCTGGATGGCATTCGCTACGGTAGATCTGAAGATCCGCACGGTTGGAATTATATTGTTTGAAACAAGATCAATTTGCACTAACCGGGCCGGCGCCTTTCAATTTACTTTCAGCGGAACTGTTAAGCTTTTTCCGAAGACTACCTTTTGATCCCGATCAGATGGCTTACTGTTCCACAAACATTCGCGAACAGTTAGGTCTTGTGTTTGAGGGTCAAATGTGATCAACTGAAAAGACAGCAAGGTCTCATCCTTTGCCGAGTATTTACCCTTCATGGGCGAATCAACCCGAAATACATTCAGATTGACATCATTATCCGGACCATGGTAAACATAAAACTCGTTCCAGTTGCTATTACCGTGGAAATAGGCTTTGATGTTCGGGTGTAATTTCAAAAATTTAACAAACCCACGTTGTTCTAACACCGTTGCGCCATCATCTTTCGATGCCACGGCACCTTCTTTATAATGCTCCTCAACCAAATTCTCAAATCTGTTTTGCGTCGTCATGTTATAAGGCGGCAGCGGATTGGTAAAATGTTTGGATTCGCATTCGGGCTGATCATGGGTAACGATAACCACCGGGGTTTTTAATGCCACCGAATCCAGATCCTTCTGCATCCAGATACGTTCAGCCGAATCGGCCCAAAGCGTGATAAACATAAAATGTATACCGTGCAGATTACGCGAATAATTGATCTTATCGGTAACGTAGTTGTAGTTAGCAACGGTAAGCGGAATTTTCGGTTTAATCATTAAGTTATAAATACCCACCATCGAACATGGGTCGGTTGCGGGTTTCATTACACGGGCATATCCAATAGCATTAGAAATATCGTGATTGCCCGGAACCATTAAAAGTTGGGTAGGCTTTCCATTAGGAGCGTTTAGCTGTAACTGTTGCCTATATGCTGTTTCAAACTGCATCCAGGATGCAGCGGCACTTTGCACAGGCGGCTCCATTCGGTTGGCAATATCGCCTGCTTCAATCAAATAATCTACCGCACCCACTTTTTTACCGGCTGCTATCCCATTATCGCCAGGTAAAACCATGGCTGGCAGGGTATTCATTTGGGCTATCATTGCTGCGTTAACTTTGTAACTGGCAACATTGGAATCCCCTCTGAAATTTGCGCGGCTAATACCAAAATGAGCATCAGAAGTAAAGATGATATTAACAACCGACGACTTTTTATTCTGGCTATATGCATGGAAATTTAAAGTGAATATCCCCAGTAGGCATAGCAAAGCATTACTCATTGTAAATGTTTGGCTTCGGTCAGAATGTTTTTGAGTGTTACTCATCTTTATGGGTTTAAATTTAATTTTTTTCTTTGGGGTCAGCAACGCTATAGGCATTCCGGTTAGCTTTCACCAGTAATTTGATCGAGATCGGGTACTTATCCGAAAACTGAAAAAGTGCATCGATCACTTCCGGAGGAGCCGAACCGTTTTTTACAGGCGCGGAGCTATTGATATCAACCCCGGTTCGATTGCCATCATTTCCGATAGTTCGGTACGATTTGGGAACATATTGGATGTAATTGGTACCATTTACCAGCCATGGCGAGATCAGGATATGATCATACCATGATTTGGCGCCTCCGGCAGTGCCACAGGAGTTTGGTACGGTACCAAGCGCCCTGGTTGTAGTGGTTAGAAAAGAAGCAAACAAGCTTGTATTATTCTCCCATTCAGCCGGGTAGCTAACTGTTTTATCCGGGGAAAATGGCGGATCGCTCATTTTGGTGGCGGTATCGGCCGCGGAAATCATAGACTGGTACCCCGCTTCCAAGCTGTTATGGGTATTAAAATCGCCCATGCTGATCAGGTTGGGGAAGTAACCAAATTTAGCCCGCAAATTTTGCATAATGCTGCTTACCTGGATATCCCGACTAGTACTTGACGACCCCGATTGCGTATGATTAACCAATACATATAAAAAAGTAGTGTCATGCGTAATCGCTAAATTAGGATCATTGTAATATAATTTATAGAGGTTAAAGTCGGTAATATTAGCCAATGCCGTTTCAGTTTTTACAAAAGTCAGTTTTAGTTTATTATAAAACAAAACCGACATGGAGGTTGCAGCAACAGCGTTAGTCGGAGTAGCATAGGCATACTTTCCCGGAAAAGCAGCATTCAAAGCATTTGTCGTAATATCTGCAGCAAGATTTGCCGGAAAACTCAATGTTGGATTAAATGCTGCCATTTTTTCGCAACTTAACAAATCGGGATTTGAAAATTGAACAATAGTTTTCAAATATCCATCTAAAGCTGCTGTGCTTCCCTGGCAGCCATTACCATAATTAAGCACGTTGTAAGCAATCACTTTAAGCGTATCGGTAAAATCAATTGTGTTTGGCAAATTTTGAGGAATCGGCTTCTGAACTAAAGGAGCACGATCGGATTTTTTAGCGCAGGAAAATAAAAAAACAATAAAAGTAAAACAAAGAATAGATAACCTGATTTTCATGCAGAAGAATTTTGGCTGTAAAAGCAATTATAAAGGACTATTAAAAACCAACAACTTCTTTTGTAATGCCCGGGAAAACCCGAGCATTACAAAAGAAGTTGTTATAAGTTAGGTCGTAAATTAATTAATGTTGGTTACCGGTACCATCAGTTTGGTAAGCACCGATATCTTTACCCGGAGGTGTGATACCACTTGAACCAAAGTTTGGATCAACCGGGATACCAGCTGTAACCGGGTTAAAGGTCTGGGTTGCTTTTCCAACAGCCGGTGAACTTTTCTGCAGGTGGAAATCGAAACCATCAACCGAAGCCTGTGAAGCAAAATTAAGGTTCGGCAACGTGTAGTTTACAAACTGCGGGTTATTTTTTCCAACCAGCGATGAGCCATCATATGCTTTACCGAAAGTGTAGGTTGAGCCAAGTAACTGAGCCATATTTGGAATATCAGTCGCTTTAGGATGAGTTACTACAGCCTGAGCAATATTAGTTGGAACAATTTGATTTGCCTGTGCTACGTTGTCAACATAATAGAAGTTGTAGCCGTAAGCAGTTTGGGTAATTGGACCATCAGCGTGGCTTAAGGTATCTGCCAGATAAACTTTAGCAGTAACATTATTACCACCTGCAATTCGAACACCAAAGTTACAGTCAACAATCAGGTTATTGAAAGCTAAAGCTCTCGAGTTATTTTCAACTTCGATAGAACCGCTTCTTGCGCCATAGGTGCCAGAATTCCGGTAACCATCGTTTACATAAGTATTGTTATACATAGCAATTTCAGTCTGCGGAGCCTGGGTGCCAGGGTCATTTGCTGATTTTGTACCGTTAGTAGCTCCACCGATGATCAGGTTATAAGCCATATTACCTTGTGTACCACCTTTGGCATTGAAACCATCACCGCCAGTACCACCACATTTTTCGAGGGTATTTCTCATCATGTTAATATGACCACCGTAGAAACGAACTGCGTCATCAGGACCACCATAAATCCATGAATCTTCCATAATAAAGGCACCGTTCGGGTTCTGCCAGTAAACAATGTACTGGTCGCCTGTAGATGGACCGGTAAATGGAGGTGCTGCAAGACCAGCTCCACCGAAATCAAGGTGAGTCCATTTGATAACTAATAGCGGGCAGCTTTGGTTGCAATAGATACCACCCCATCCGCCAACATAAGCAACGTCAGTAGCTGCAGATGATGCACCGGTTGTTTTGGCTTTAGATGGATCAGTGATAGTAATAGGATCTGTTTTGGTGCCTAAGGTTAAAAATATGCCGTTAACGATAAAATTTGCGCCATTTAATACATTTACCTTTACACCTTTCTGGATCAGCAAAGTGTCACCGGCGTTGATTGTAACGTCACCTGATATGGTGTAAGTTTGATCAGCAAGCATGGTGCCTTTAATAGCTCCCGACAATGGTGCTGTGTTACTCACAGATTTTCCTACCTGCAAAAGCGGAACGGAAATAACTGCTTTATCTTTCTTGCTGCACGACGCTAGCGCAAGAACTGAAAGCAAAAGCAAAGCGTTTCTTAAATTTTTCATGGTTAATTAATTAATTGTTTTTAATGAATGATTATTATTTGTTTGTTGGTGCGATTGTTAAAATTTAAACCTGAAACCTATATTGTATCGGGCGTAATATTTATCGTTTTCGATGGTAGCGTAGTTGGGACTTTCCTGGAGCGGTAGTTTCTCGTTTCCGCTAAAGGCCTGGTTTGGTTGCTTTACCACCAGTTCGTAAGGTGTGTTCAGCAAATTATTTACTTTGATGTAAATGATGTAATGCTTGCTGAATTCTTTTTGTGCCGAAAAATCGAGGTTAACGGTTGGGCGTTCCCAGTTATCAAGGTTTTTATAAACGGATAGCAGATCTATACGCTCGCCGGTATAAACCATTGCTAATTGGGCATCGGTACCAGTTTTGGAATCTTTATATAGTAACGACACATTACCTACGTTGGCAGCCTGCCCCTGCAATGGGCGGGGTTGGTTAACATTGATGCTGTGGTAGCTATTGTCGGCAGGATCCCGATATTGAAATACTTTGGTTGAATTGATCAGCGAGTGCGTATAAGTATAATTACCCCCTACTCCGAAACTTCCGAAAAACTTTCTAAAAACAGCTTCTAAACCGAAGTTATGAGCCGTGCCAAAATTGAACGGACTAAGCGTATATGCTGCAGCAAATCCTGTTGTTCCTACACCATACTCTATCGGATCCACAATAGTCTTGAAGAAAGCGCCGATCATGTATTGATCAAGCCCGGCCGGGAAAACCTCATATCTAAAATCGTAGTTGTCAACTTTAGAATGCTGCAGGTTTGGATTTCCCAGAGAAGGAAAATTGTCCTGCCCGAAACCCGTATTATCGAGGTACGGCACTAAATCGGAATACGCTGGCCTCAATATCGATTTAAAATAAGATAACCTTAAGTTAGCAGTGTTAGAAAGTGCATACCTGGCATTTATGCTCGGCTGAAAGTCCATATAGCTGATATTGGCAGATTTGCCAGCTATTGTTGCCGGGAGCGACGAATCGTAGAACTGGTTAGTATTCTCAACCCGCAATCCGAATGTTGCATCGAAGTGTTCACCAATATAGTACATTGCTTCAGCGTAACCCGCTTGCACATTCTCGGTAAAATCGTATACGCCGCCGTTGCTCGCCGCGTTACCCAGGGCATCTGTAGCAGGTTGAAATTGAAATTTCGCAGATGGTATCGATGTATAGGCTTCGTAAGTAGAATTTGCATCGGGGATATAATTCAAACTATAAATATTGTCAAAATCATTACGGGTTTTATGCCTGGCCATTCCGCCAATACTGATGATAGTTTTGTTATCGAATACTTTAGTGTTGTAATGTAAATTGAGAAAAGCCGAAAGATCGCGGTCCGAATTATGCTCCCACTGCCTGCTTTCTGGTCGTACCTCAAGCGGCCCGTAAGTTAAAGATTCAGCAACTCCGGAATTGTTCGGATTGATAGACTGTAGTGTAGAAAACGCTGCCATATCCGGTAATTGCTGTTTAGCTACCGAATACGCTATTGACCAATCAGTGGTGAGCGAATTTGATAACCTATCTTTACCATGTAAGATTCCGGTGTAAACCCCAGAACGATCAGTCCTGGTTTGAGTTTCAAACCCTTGTTCAAAACCGCCTACAAAACCCTGATAAGAATAATTACCCAAAAGCAAATCATTGGTGTACCTTTCCCTGTTTTCATTTAGTTGCAGGTAGCTACCAAATAAGCTGATGTAATTGTTCGCATCAAACTTATAATCGATGGTAGATATTAAGCCTACCCGGTTAGTAAGTGATGAATACTGGCGGGTTAAATAATCAGGAAATACCTGCAACATTTGGGCGTTTGGGCTAGGCGCAGGCGTTAAAGTTGCATTTTCAACCAAACGAAAGGTATTATTTCCAGCGTAAGTGTTTTGGTAAGATCCGGCGAATATCACACCCAATTTTTTATCGAAAAAACGATCGCCAACAATCAGGTTAAAATTGCTGTTTACAGGAGTCTTAATATTTGAAGTTAAAAGATTTTGATAGGGGAAATCAGCTATCATCGCCGGAACTCCCAGGCCAGTAATTTCAGCTGGAGATTTTGAATTTATTGTTGCCGTGTTATAATGTTCAAACGGACGGAGCGAAAACAATTGACTATACCCCGCACCAACGTTGCCTTCTATCCGCAATTGATCCGGTGCAGTTCTCATCATCATATTAACTACACCTCCCGTTCCATCACCCTCCATGTCGGGAGTAAGTGATTTGTATAATCCAATATTTTCAACCAGGTCTGCAGGAAATATATCAAGCGGAACATAGCGCTGCTTGTTATCCGGGCTTGGTATTTTAATACCGTTGATCAATGTGGTATTGTAGCGTGGGTCCATCCCCCGGATGATGACATACTGGCCATCCCCGGTATTACCTCTTTCTACTGAAACACCCGAAACACGGGCCATTACGTTGGCAACAGTGATATCAGGGGATATTGCTATTGAATTAGCCGATACGATATTCACCAGGTTGTTGGCTCGCTGCTCAATTTTCTTAGCGTAAGAGTCTGTTTCTTTATTTCCGGTCGCTGAAATTGTAACCGTATTTAAGCTTGAATAATTGGGAGCCAGAAAAAAGTTGATTTTTAAATTATCATCGGCGACATTTATAGTGGTGTCAATGGTTTTGTATCCTATATAAGAGATCTTTAATTCGTATTTGCCGGAGTGCAAATTATTGAACTGGTATTTTCCATTTAACAAAGTTGCAGTATGTAAAGCTCCGGGCTGAAGGGTTACCGTTGCGCCAACCAATTGCTCCTTCGAATCCTTATCATAAATGTATCCGGAAAGGGTAGAAGCGTAGGAGGCTGAAGCCAGAAAAAGAAATAGAAAAAAGGTAGAAAATTGTTTCATCAAGGGGTACTTTTTGGCAAAGTAAGCCCCTGAACCTTGGAGAAATTCTGAATTTTACCGATTTGGAAAAACACTTAACGCAAGCTTATTTCAGGCTTAACATTAGGCACCGATCGGGTAACAGTGTTAATATTTGGATAACAAATCCCTAATCTACCGAAACAGTTAAACCCTCCTGTTGTAATATTTTCCGGTAGATCTCCATTTCGGTAAACGATCCTTCGAGCACGGCACATTTGCCTTCATTGTGCACTTTCCAGGCTATCTTTTCCGACTGGGTTTCTGAGTAATCAAGATATTTCATCATGCAGTAGATTACGTGATCAAAGGTATTCACGTCATCATTCCATAAGATCAAACGGTGCATTTCCTTAAGGCTTGCGAGTATTTCCTCAAGGGTTAGGGTCTCTTCCTGGGTTTGTGTTGACATATTGTAATGACAAAATTACCTAAATCAAATAATAAAATAGGCAGGTATGAGTTATCAAAGCGAAAATCAACGTTATTTTTACCCCGATTTAATTGTATGATCCGGACTTCGGCCAGCTTACTGGCATTTTTTGCCATTCAGGCTCTTGCTTTGAGCTTATGTTCGGCCCAAACAAAACCTGCACAAAATACCCTGCAAGCCCCCCCGGCGAGTGTAACGATAGATGGCGACCTGAATGAATGGGGCGACAGCCTGCGCTACTACAACGAAGACCAAAAGCTTTATTATACGCTGGCTAACGACAAGGACAACCTGTATATGGCTATCCGCATCAATGATCGCAGTGAACAGCGGCGGATACTGGGCGCTGGGCTAACGTTAAGTATCGATACGAAGGGAAAAAAGAAAGAAACCTTTTCGGTGACATTCCCGATCGGTGGTAAACCTGATATGGCTCCTGATGATGACACCCAATCGCTTGACGGCAGTAAACCGAACGCAGTAGATAACCACGACGAAAAGTTGAAGGCCAACCTGACCAAATTGCGTCAGATAAGAGTTACAGGCTTTAAAGACGTAGAAAGCGAATTGATCACCACTTCCAATACCTATGGTTTTAAAGTTGCGATCGATTTTGATAAAGATGGCAATTTGATCTGCGAAGCAGCTATTCCTTTAAGTTTGTTCCATGCCGATGATATCGGAAAGACCGAGTGGGCCTTTAATTTTAAGATTAATGGCATTGTCCGTCCATCGCAAAAGCGCAATGACGAGAATGGTGGTACCGAAAACCAGGGCCGAAGTGGCCGTAGTGGAGGCATGGGAGGCGGAGGCCTGGGCGGTAGTCGCGGTATGCGTGGTGGCGGCAGCCGTGGCATGCGTGGCGGCAATACCGGCGGCGAATCCACGGACCGCAGCGAACTTTCCAGATCTGTTGATTTTTGGGAAAAGTTCTTTTTAGCAAAGGGGTAGTTAGTAATTAACTAACCACTTACCTCACCGAATACCGATAAACTGTACGCCCGATATTCCCTTCGTCATCGATTCCTTCGATCACTACCCGGTAGGTTCCTCTGGTATCGGCATTGAAAAACTCAATAGAAGCATTACCATCTTTATCCGTTAAAATATTGGGATTCCAGTAAATGGTGGTCCGGGCATCAAATGGGTGATCGGGTGTCGCCTGATGATCATATCGGGGCGTGTAGAACATCCTGGCTTTATGATAACCCCTGAATGCATAAAGAATCAAACCGGAAGGAACCTCGCTGGTCTGGTACTTTGGGTCACTTCCCCTGCGCGTGGTAATGATGAGCGCCCCGTTAGGAGCCGAACTACCATAAATAGCCGAGGCGGCTACGCTACGCAGCACTTCGATACTGTAAACATCGTTGGGATTGATATCATTGACACTAAAATCCTGCAGCGGTGCCCCATCCAGTATCACCGCCATCGGCGCTACCGCCGTAAGATGATTTTGACGGCGCATATTGTATGGCTTGCCATCTTTGAAAATAATGCCCATTAATTTACCATTGAGACAGTCTTCTAGGGTGATACAAGCCGTAAAATCGTTACCCATCAGCACCTGGTCGGCATTGCCGCCGCCATGCAGGTTAGCCGAACCAGACAAGTCGGGCTTTTTACTAACCTTGCTTTTTACCTGCACCTCTTTTAACTTTAGCGTAGCAGTTGTATCAGTACCGGCATATCGTTTTGTGTTAACTATAATGACAGGATTATCACCGGGCAAACCTCCGCCATCTACAACGCGAATGCTCTCGATCTCTTTTCCTGAGTAATAATTCAGATCCTCTATTGTTCTGTCGAATCCATCGATCACGATTTTTTTGATCTGGTTTTTTTCCGGATGCTTAGGGTCGATTAAACCATAATACCAGCGGTCGTTGCTTTCATGCAGGCCCGGCACCAGTAACTGGATACCATTTTTAGTATCAGCATCATATTCCTTTGCCAGCCGGTCTACATCTACTACAAACTCCTGGCGTGTACCGTAATGATTGTATTGGTCGGGCTTTGGCGTCCTTTTATCTTTGATGACCACTTCTTTTAATTTAACCATAGCCGTAGTATCTGTACCGGCATATTTTTTTGTGGTGATCATCAGTGTAGCCGGATGCCTAGCAGTTCTGTCGATCAAACGGATGCTTTGAATCTCGCCCGGCTTAAAATAATGAACATCATCAGCTGATCGAGGCAACTCGTCGATATTAACGGAAACCGGTTTAAAGTCGTAAGAAAAATGCTTCCCATTATAGGAAAGGCCCGGAATTGCATAGCCCAGTGCCTCGGCAATGGCAACTGCGTCCTTATTCAGCTTCTTCATATCCAGGTCGTACTCATAGCCTGCGCCATAGCTGTTATACTGATCTGGTTTTGGTGCGGCTTTATCTTTGATCACTACCTCATTCAGGTGATGCAATTGATTCAATGAATCTGGTTGTTGCCCAATATTATTTTTAACTGCGGCCCCGTTAAGTATAGAATCGGTTTGCTGACGTTTCGGTTCAGCCCTGTTTATCGCAGGTAAGCCCGGGAAATCAGCCTGTTTTAAATAGATCGCCACGTTGCTCCCGTTATTTTGTTTCCGGGCACGCAGAATGATTTTCGATGTATCCGATAAAGCTAGGTCAGTAAACCGGAAATTACCATAAGCATCGGTTGTTGTATCTGCATAGAAACCCTCGTGCGGCGCAGCAAGCGTGAGCCGCCCGTTGGCCACCGGCTTGCCCGCCGGTGTTTTTAAAGTACCGCTGAGTTCTAAACCGGATTCTGGTTTGTATAAGGGGCTGTATTGTTTGTTTTCCTGCAATACTTTTTCCCAGTCGAAACGCCGGTAGCCTTGCGTAAGCATTAAGATATCTAGGTCGGCCCGCTTTTGATCATTGACATCGGTAAAATAATAATTCGGTTGCTCGATATAGCCCCTCAGGTCTGAGGCGAGCAGCAGGTTATTAAGTATGGTAATTTCAGTATTTTCATCGGTCAATACCCTGCTTTCATTAATTACAGACACAGAGAAACTACCGCTTACGGGCTTCGCGCTATCGCCCCTGGCGGTAATATCCACCCTTACCTTAGTAGCCGGCGCATACGTTTTTGCTGGTGTCGACAAGGCGATATGCAGCAGGTCGTCATGCTGCACAAAGATCAAACGTTCATTTAACGGCTCCCCGTTTTGAGTAAATAGCGTGAATTGTACAATGCCCATCGGGAAACGGTTTTTGCTGATGGTACTTGCAAATGATTTACCGGTAAGGCGCGTTTTGGCCGTATAATAAACTTTACCACCAGCCTGCGCAATCACATACAATGTGTTGCCCGGTTGGGCCTGCACTATTTTTTCGTTTGCAGCCACGCTCAGGTAAATGCTGTCGGCATCGCTATTATTAACTGCCAAAGTAAAACCGGCTTCGCTTGCTTTGGGCAGATCGAAAGTAAACCTGGCGCTATCAGTCAGCAAAATTTCTGCTTTATATACCTTGCCACTTTGCGGCGTAAGCGCGAAAACCCCCATGCCCAGGTGCTGTGTGGCAACAGTCGCGACAACATCTCCGTTGTTATCGGTAATTTTTGCTGATACGTTTAAGCCCAGCCCATCTGCGCCCAGGCATTTGATGGCTACTTTCGATCGCAAACCGTTAACCAGCTGCCCCCCTTCCGGGAAGAATTGAACATCCGGCTTTTCATGTACTGCGGCAGCAACCTGCCCGGTTTGAGGACCGGCGATTTTAATGGTCTGATCAAAAAAATAGGCCGACGGTTGGTTGCGCATCCAGTTGGTATATGCCCTGATGCGATAAATGCCGGGTTTGTTTGAACGGCTAAGCGCAAAATTGCTCCAGGCTATGCCCGAGGTTAGTTTTAGCGTTTGCCGCTGAATTACCGAATCCTGGCTGCTGATCAGTTCGCAGTACAGCACCTTGCTGAGCGCGGATAGCTGGTGGTGGTCGCCAATTACTGTATACGCCTTGAACCAGATGGTATCACCAATAAAGTAGCCCGGTTTGGCCAAATGCAGGTATACTTTTTCAACTGGGTTAGCGAGAAAATGATCCTGTAATTTTTGAGATGCTTTGGTTAGAAAGGAGCTATCCCCCTGGGCAAAAGAAAGCAGACAGCAGACACTGAAAATAAAAGCTAAAATGGCGGACTTGATTTTCATCATAAGGAATAGATAAAGCAAGTTACCAAACCTTTTGCCAGCTTACAAATACCTGCAATGACGAAACCGTCATTTTAGCATCAGAAATCCGTCAGAATTTGTTCTTCCACATCATACTTTCAACCGGGCGGGTAGTTGGGTTGTTGTATTTTGCATTTGATTTGGTGTTGTACAACGTTTCAATATCACCTTCAACCACAAAATAGATCAACTGGCCGATTGGCATGCCAGCATATATTTTTACCGGCTGGGCGCAGGAGATCTCCAGCGTCCAGGTATTACAAAACCCAACATCACCTTTACCGGCGGTGGCATGGATATCGATACCCAGGCGTCCGGTACTTGATTTACCTTCAAGGAAGGGTACATGGCGGTGTGTTTCGGTATATTCCATCGTTACGCCAAGGTATAGCGTATTAGGCTGCAACACAAAGCCATCTTTAGGTATTTCGAAACCATCTATTTCGTTATGTACTTTGGCATCTAAAACCCGGCTTCGGTAGGTTGCCAGGTGTTTCCCCAGGTGAACATCATAAGAATTAGTTCCTAAACATTCGCGTTTGAACGGCTCAATAATAATACTTCCGTTATCAATTTCTTCGAGGATCCTTTTGTCAGATAAAATCATATTTGGGCTGGGATAATCCGCCTAAATTAGAATTATTTGACATAAGTTTGCCATGCTTTTTGCAATTTTACTTTTATGGCGATAGCTTACAGAAAGCAGGTCGATAACGATACCGAATTTGCTCTTTGGAAAATAGAAGAGAAGGCCGCCGACCTGTACAACCAGCTGCAACTTGACGAACAGGAAAAGGCTTATTTCGACCAGCTGAAACTTGGGAAGCGGCACCTTCATTGGCTGGGTGTTCGAGTTTTGCTCCGTACCATGCTCAATACCAGCGATTATATCGACTGTAAGATAGACGAGCACGGTAAACCCTACCTGGTTTCTATTCCCTATCATATCTCGCTGAGCCACTCCTTGGATTATGCTGCTGTGATGATTAGTAAAACCCGCCCTGTAGGTATCGACATAGAACAGATACAGGAAAAAGTGGAGCGCATTGCTGATAAATTTATGCGGCCGGCTGAACTAGGTTTTATCAATCCAAACGACAGGATTAACCAGCTTTACGTGGGTTGGTGTGCCAAAGAAGCTGTTTACAAGTGTTACGGCCAAAAAGAAGTGTCGTTTTTAGACAACATTCAATTACAACCATTTACCTTTGCTGAAGAGGGGACAGTTGGAGCGCAACTTAGGAAAGATGAGGTTGAACTGGATTACCAGGTTAACTACATGTTATACCACGATTATATGGTAGGCTACGTAAAGGGTTAGGGATATGAAGAATAAGCAGGTAACATTTGAAGATTGGGGCCTCATCGACTACAAAGAGGCATGGGATAAACAAGAGGCGCTTTTTTCTGGCACCGTTGAACTAAAAACCACGATACGTAACCTGAAATCTGTTACTGAAGGCGATGAATACCAGGATTACGCAGCTACACCAAACTACCTTATTTTTTGTGAACACCCGCACGTGTATACGCTGGGTAAAAGTGGTAAGTATGAGCATTTACTATTAGATGATGCCGGCCTGAAAGAAAAAAAAGCCTCGTACTACCCCATTAACCGGGGCGGCGATATCACCTACCACGGCCCCGGCCAAATTGTTGGCTACCCGATATTGGATCTGGACAATTTTTTTACCGATATCCATCTTTACTTACGGACACTCGAAGAAGCTGTTATCCTGACGCTGGCCGACTATGGCTTGCATGCCGGCCGATATCCGGGCTATACCGGCGTATGGTTTGATGCCGACAACGAGCGCGCCCGCAAAATATGTGCCCTTGGGGTACGCTGCAGCCGCTGGGTTACGATGCATGGCTTTGCCTTTAACATAAACCCCGACCTTGAGTATTTTAAATACATTGTACCCTGTGGCATTGATGATAAAGACGTAACCTCGATGCAGCGCGAATTGGGAAGAACCGTTGATAATAACGAAGTAAAAGAAATCCTTAAAAAGCATATCTCCGTACTTTTTGGTATGGAGATCGCATGAAAGTATTTTGCACCTTATTTCTTACCGTTTTCGTACTGACAGGCTGCGCCAATAAGGGAGATCAAATCCAATCTGCTATCGCTATGTCAACGAATGATACCACCAATACTACTGCGCCCGATTCTCTGAACTATCTGGCCCTGGGCGACTCATATACTATTGGTGAGGCCGTTCCTGGCAGCGAACCGTTCCCCTGCCAGCTGGTTAAGCAATTGAATTTAAATAATATCCCGACAAAAAATCCAACCATCATCGCAGTTACCGGCTGGACCACCGATAACCTGATCTCAGCGATTGCCAATAGTGGGCTGACAGGAAAAAAATATGATATCGTCACCTTGCTCATTGGTGTTAACGACCAGTACCAGGGTTTGAGCCAGGATAATTACCGGATCAAATTTCAGCAGGTATTGAATACCGCCATCCAGTTTGCGGGTGGCAATAAAACTCGGGTTTTTGTACTTTCTATCCCCGACTATGGTGTTACGCCTTTCGCCACCGGACGAGATAGCATCATCGGTCCGCAGATCGATCAGTTCAATGCCATTAATCAAAATATTAGCGTGGCAGCCGGGGTTAACTATCTTAATATTACCGATATCTCTCGCCAGGCAGGTACGGACCCAAGCCTTATCGCTGCAGATGGACTGCATCCTTCCGCAAAAATGTATGCCTTGTGGGTGGAAAAACTAAGCCCACTTGTTGCATCCGAAGTAAAATAATTTATAAGTCCGTAAGTCCGAAAGCGTGTATTTCGGAGACTGAATCAATTTCTATTTGAGGCGATACCTAAATCCCCCAAATTACCTTTTACCCTGCAACTTTCACTTTTCGCCTTTCACCTTTTACCTCATTTGGACCCCTGCATCTTAACCTTCCCTGCAAGTTCTGTGATGGCATGCACTAATTTATCCAGGTCCTGGGTGCGGGTGTAAACATGGGGTGTGATGCGGACACAACTGATATTTTCCCAAACGATTCCCACGGTATGGATCTTATATTGATTGAACAGGGCACTATCCAGCTCACCGGGTGTCATCCCATCGATGCTGACGCCACAAATGGCGCAGGAGAATTCAGGCTTCAATGAGGTGTGCAATTTAACTTTTGGGATGTCTTTCACCCGGGTAGCCCAATAGTTTTTCAGGTAGCGTATCCGTTCTTCTTTGCGTTTGGGACCGATTCCCTCATGAAAGTTGATTGCCTCGCCGATGCCTTGTTCGATAGCAAAACTGCGTGTGCCAAGGTCCTCAAACTTCCGGATATCCGGGTCGTGGGCTTTATCGCCGCAAACCATCGGCCATATCTTTTCTATCTTATCTTTTTTTATCCATAGCATGCCGCTGCCAATAGGTGCCGAAAGAAACTTATGCAAACTGGTACCAAAGTAGTCGCAATGCAGATCAGGAATTTTAAAATCCATCAGCCCAAAGGAATGGGCGCCATCGACAATCACTTCGATACCTCTGACATGTGCCATATCGCTTATTTTCTGCGCCGGCAGAATCTGCCCTACCCAATTGATCATATGGGTAACGTGTATCAGTTTGGTTTTTGGGGTGATGGCTGCCTCAAAAGCTTTGACGATCTGATCGTCATTTTCGACAGGAAAGTCGAAACTGATCTGTTTATAAACAATGCCATCACGCTGAGCCCTTTTGTTATAGGCCTGTATCATATGGGGGTAATCCTGTTTAGTGCCAATCACCTCATCGCCGGCTTGTAATGGCAAACCATAAATGATCGTATTGAGAGCCTCGGTCGAGTTGCGGTTAACCGCAATTTCTTCCGGGAGCGTGCCGGCGAGTTCAGCCAGCTTTTCACGCAGTGGCTCACGCCCCTGATCGAGGATGCGCCACATATAATAGGAAGGGCCCTGGTTCGACAGATCGTTGAACCTGGCCACTGCCTGCTGTACTACCAGCGGCGAGGGCGATACGCCACCGTTGTTGAGGTTGATGATGGCAGGATTTACCGTATAGGCGTTTTGGATCGTCGCCCAAAAATCTTCATCCGCCGCTAATTCTGTCGGACTTTTATGTTCAACCCTTTGGGCAGCCTTCTTCCAATCTTCAGCATGCAGCTGGTTGAAAAGGCTCGAGGCCGAGAATGCACCTGCAAGTGCAGCAGCCTGTTTTAAAAATACGCGACGATCATTGCTCATGGTATTTTAAAGGTAAGGATTTTTTGGGATTAGTTGTAGTGGTTGTCCCGATAGCTATCGGGATGGTTGGGGTTTCGGTTTTATAGGGAACGTTTGGCGGAAAAATAAGCAACGAATAATGACATAAAAAAATGTCATTGCGAGGAATGAAATGACGTGGCAATCGCAAGGTATGCCTTTAGATCCGGATGCATTTGAGTTTACGGTACAAGACCAACTTTCTCGTACCTGCCTCCTTGCGATTGCCGCGTCGCTGCCCGGCACGCTATCCCAGGCCAGCTCCTCGCAAGGACAAAATAGAATTCCAGGCTACTAATTCAGCACAAAATATAGTGTTACAGCGCCCTGCAGGATTACGATGGAAAGCAGCCAGAGGTAAAATTTGTCGCCTTTACGGAGCGCGGCGTTGATGGCCAGCACCAGGGCAAATAAAAGGGTGATCACCACAACGGCAATGGTCAGCCAAAAAGCAACTTCGTTAGCGGTGATCGTAGTCTGATTGGCGTTAGCTTCAAGCCATTTGGCAAATTTTAAATTTGCGCTATTAGCCCCCAAACAAACCCAGGTATATATCGCATAAAAAATAATCGATATCGGGTGTCGCAACAAAGATCGGAAGAATGCTTTCATGCTTTCTATTGATGTTTTTAATACCCTAAGATAGTAAAGATGGTCATTAAGCCATTTTTAATCACAGATTTAAGATGATTGAGTTGATTTCACAGATTTGACAGTTATTTCATTTATTGTATTTTATTAAATGACCCTTTTTTTAATCACAGATTTAGGGTGATTATGCTGATTTCACAGATTTAACAGTTACTTCATTTAGTGTATTTTATCAAATAACTAATGACGCGCAGCAAATGACTAATGACCAACTAACATTCCGGCAAACTAATAGGAATATTGATGGCGAGGCCACCATCGGAGGTTTCTTTGTATTTGGAGTTCATGTCGAGGGCGGTTTGCCACATGGTTTTTACAACGGCGTCGAGGCTCACTTTGGCTTTGTCGGGATTGGTTTGCAGGGCGAGCTGTGAGGCGGTTATGGCCTTAATGGCACCCATCGTATTGCGTTCGATGCAGGGCACCTGTACCAGGCCGGCAATGGGATCGCAGGTGAGGCCCAGGTGGTGTTCCATCGCAATTTCGGCGGCCATCAGCACCTGCCTTTGCGAGCCGCCCAGACATTCGGTAAGCGCCGCGGCAGCCATAGCTGAAGAAACGCCAATCTCGGCCTGGCAGCCGCCCATGGCCGCGGATAGCGTAGCTCCTTTTTTAAAGATACTACCCACTTCGGAAGCGGTGCAGATGAACCGGATGATCTTCTCATCGCTAAACCCATCGCAAAACACAATCAAGTATTGCAACACAGCCGGCACCACGCCTGCCGCGCCATTGGTTGGCGCGGTAACAACCCGCCCAAAAGAAGCATTTTCCTCGTTTACGGCCAAAGCAAAGCAGCTCACCCAGTCGAGGGTGTTTTTGAAGCTGTCGCCGGTTGCTCTGATGGCATGCACCCATTCGCCATAATCCTGGTAAGGTATATTACCGATAAGTCGCTTATTAAGGCTGGCCGCACGGCGTGCCACATTCAGCCCTCCGGGCAGGTACCCCGTGGTATGGCAACCGCGGTAGATGCATTCGCGCATCACCCGGAAAATATTCAGTATTCCACCTTTGGTATCTGCTTCGCAGCGCCAGGCCAGCTCGTTCTCCAGTACCACCTCCGATATTTTAAGACCGGTTTTTAGGCACCAATGGAGCAGATCGGCCGCATGTTCGATAGGAAATGGTAGATCGACCTCGGATTTGCCCGTCCCCGGTGTCGCACCTTCCTGTACCACAAAGCCGCCACCAATAGAATAATAAGTTTCAGAAACCGCCCTCCCGTTGGCCAATAAAGCCTGGAAGGTAACGGCGTTAGGATGAAAAGGCAGTTGCTCAAGATAAAGGAACAACAGGTCATCGCTGTCATTAAAAGCGATCTCCTGGCTCCCTCCAAGCAATAGCTGCCCGGAGCTTTTGATATCGGCTATTTTATCATCGATCGCACTAACATCAAAGGTAACCGGGTCGTCGCCACTCAAGCCCAGCAGGATAGCGATATCCGTACCGTGGCCCTTACCGGTTTTGGCCAGCGAACCATAAAGCAGAATCTTTATACCTTCGACCTGGGTCAACTCGTAACCCAGCCGATGCACAAACTGCTGGGCGGCACGCCATGGCCCCAGTGTATGCGAACTTGAAGGGCCGATGCCGATCTTAAATATGTCAAAAACGGATATCTGTTCGCGCTTCATGAGGTAAAATTAAGGATAGTATTACAAAATTACTCAGCCACATTTTGTATTATCAAAAATTATTAATAGCTTCATTTCCAGCTAAACACACATCATTCTTAAACTTAACCGCACATTAAAATGAACAATTATGATCCATCGGCCGGCGTTTTCGCCAGCTTTGCTGCACTGTTCGCGGTGCTTTTTATTCCTCTTCTTATAATCTCCGTCGTTTTGGTAATTGCAAATTGGAAAATTTACGAAAAAGCCGGAAAACCAGGCTGGGCTGCTATTATACCAATTTACAACATTATTGTTTTGCTCGAGATTGTTGGCAAACCCGTATGGTGGATTATTCTGTTTCTGGTGCCTTGTGTAAACATCATTTTTGCTATCTGGACCATTAACTTACTTAGCAAAAGCTTTGGTCAAAGCGAAGGGTTTACGGTAGGTCTTGTTTTTTTACCCTATATATTTTATCCGATTCTTGGATTTGGAAATTATAAATACATGGGGCCTGCCGGAATACCAGGTGGAATGTCTCCAATTGATCCTTCGATAGGTTATAAAGATCCATTTATTCCACCACCGACTCCGCCAACTCCTCCAGCACCGCCGCAAGTATAAAATGAGCTTAATAATTTATACAAAAATGGGCTGCGGCCGTTTGGTTATTATCCAATGGCTGCAGCACCATTTGTTAACTTGTCCTTTTAAGTACCTCGCCGGTATCGACTGCCCTGGCTGTGGATTTCAGCGCTCGGTAATTGCATTGGTTCAGGGTAATTTCCATCAAAGCCTGGCAATTTATCCGCCGACCATACCTTTGCTGCTCTATTTTGCCTATGGCATTGTTGATAGGCGCTTTAAGCTGGATAATCAACAAGAAACCATTAAAAAAACAGGCTTCATCATACTCGGATCATTCATCCTTGTATGTTACTTTATAAAAATATACCGACTATATCATCAAAGCATATCAGCTTGAGCGCTGATATGGTTATAATCTTTTACCAGCGTTTGCAGGAATAACATATCATTCATCCCGTTTGGCGTTTTGATGCCGAGGTGTTCCCTGATACGCTCCGACATTTTGTACACTACCATCGCATTATTGGTTTTCAAATAATTGCTGATCACTTCATGTATCAGTTCGATATCACGGTCTTTCAGCTGCGCCGCGGCAGGAAATACGGGTTGATACCCGTCGTACACCGGCATAAATACCACACTATCCAGTTTAGAACGGGGCTCAGTACGTATCAACATAGTACCCGCCACCAGGTCACCCAATCGTTGTGATTTTTCGTTCAGGGCAGCAACGATCAAAGCAACAAGCCCTGGCGGGATCAGGGCAAAATCAACGATGCGAAACAACCATCGTAAAATATATTGCCCCACGCTTGCCTGAGCGCCGTCAATGCTGATAACTTTGATCTTCATGATTTTTTTTCCCGGGCTTTGCCCGTTCATAAACAATTCAAAAACCAGGTCATAAAATGCGAGGATAGTCAGGTAAACCCCTACAGCTATATAGATCATCGTATTTGAACCTGCGTATATGCCTCCGATCGAGCCTAATATCAATCCTAAAAAAAATACGACCAGCATAATTGCCAGGTCTATTAATCGTCCCAAAATACGTTCGCCAAGGCCCCCTATTTCGTAGTCAATGTCAATGTTTTGTGATGTAGTAATTCTGATCGTTTGCATGCATTTTCTTTATTCTGTCACTAATATACTTTTTTAGTTGAAAGATAGAATTATTGTAATTATTTTAAGCCCATATTAAACCCGGTCAAAACACACATGCGCGAGCCCCTTTTTGTTAAACAAAACGCTGATCAGTGGAAAAGTTTTGAACTGGAGCCAACCACCGATCCGGACGAGCTGGCCGAGCGTTTCATCAAGATTACGGATGACCTGGCCTATGCCAAAACTTTTTACCCGAACTCAAAAACTACGGTTTACCTGAACGGACTGGCGGCCAAACTGCATCAATCTATATATAAAAATAAAAAAGAACGAGCCAACCGTTTTGTGCAGTTCTGGAAAATTGAATTACCCCTGCTGTTTAAAACCTATGAACGGCAACTCTTATATTCCCTGATATTTTTTATTGTGTTTTGTGCGATGGGCGTTCTTTCAGCAAAATACGATACCAATTTTATCAGATTGATATTGGGTGATGCCTACGTTGACATGACCAACGATAACATAGCCAAAGGGCATCCATTTGGCGTTTATGGTAATGAAAACGGCTTCCCTATGTTTATACAAATAGCCGCCAATAATATTTATGTTTCGCTGGTGATGTTTGTCAGTGGCATCGTTTTTTCGATCGGTTCAATTTATTTTTCGCTCCGCAATGCGATGATGCTGGGTGCTTTTGAATATTTTTTCTTCAGCAAGGGTTTCGGACTGCAATCAATTTTAGTAATCTGGATACACGGCACGATTGAAATATCCTCACTGATTATAGCCTGCGCCGCCGGAATGGTTATGGGCAATAGCCTTTTATTCCCAAAAACATACACCCGTATGGAATCATTAAAAAGGGGTGCAAAAGACGGCATGAAGATGGCTATCGGGCTAGTACCGCTTTTTATAATTGCAGCAACATTTGAAAGCTTTGTGACACGCCATACCGAAATGCCGATATGGCTCAGTATTACTATTCTTTCAGCATCTTTTATTTTTGTTACCTGGTACGTAATCATTTATCCCAATTTAGTTTATAAAAACCAAACCTTGAATGGAACAGAACATTGAACTGGCAAAACCCCGCGATTTTGGCGAAGTATTGGGTGATACCTTTGTATTTATCCGTCAAAACCTTAAACCGCTTTTAAAATACTTTGTTATTTTTTGCGGCTTCTTTGTAGTTGCTACCGCCGCTACCAGTACCGTGGTAGAACTTAGAGCAATAAACCTGACAACCTCTTTCGATGCCAACGACTTTGCGAACGAAAGTGTTTTGGGCCGTATTATGCCGCTGATTGGCAGTTATTTACTTTTGATAACGTTCTACATATTACAAAGCGTCACACTGAACGTTATGATCCTTTCTTATATGGCGCTTTACCAAAAGAAGGGTAATACAGTACCTACCGTTGACGAAATGTGGGGATATATAAAATATTACTTTTTAAGAGTTTTAGGGAGCAGCGTACTTTTGTATATACTTGCTTTTGTCGGTCTATGTTTTTGTTTGGCACCTGGCTTGTACCTCGGTACCGTTTTTGCCCTGGTTCCGGCCATCATTGTCGTGGAAAATGCAAGTTTCAGCTATGCTTTCAGTCATGCCTTTAAGCTGATCAGTAATAACTGGTGGACCACTTTTGGTGTGCTGGTCGTAATTTATATTATCTTGTACGTGGTTAATTTGGTTGTTGGAATCCCAGCTTCAATTGTCGGTGCGGGTAATGTATTTCTGCACATTTCCCAAAGGAGTGTTAGTGCGATATCGATGCCCTGGGTAATTCTCATGAATGTAATTACAGCTTTCATTTCCTTTTTCCAGATACTGCTCGTTAGCGCTGTAGGTCTTATTTATTTCAACCTTTCCGAAACAAAAGAAGGTACATCACTGATAGCCCGGATCGATGAGTTTGGCACCAGGAACCAGGACCCGGGGCCACAGCCTGAAGAATATTAATTATGCGCTATATTTTTTACCTCGTACTTTTAACCTTGTCGGTAAACCTGGCCTTGGGCAGCGATGTAAAAAAAGTTATACCAAAAGCACCGCTAATAGTTAAAATTGACACGGCAAAGAACCCATCAGTGCGCAGTTTTGATAAAGAAATACTGCATAAATACAGCGAACAACGAGAGTTTAATTACGAGGGTCCTGCAACAGGTACCTCATGGTGGGCCTATTTCTGGGATCGCTTTTGGGACTGGTTTATACACTTGTTTACGGTCAGAGGCCTGGGCATATTAGGTATTATCTGGAATATTTTATGGGTGCTGATATTGCTGAGCGGCGTTGCAGCTATTGTATATTTTATTTTAAAAGCCAGCGGGGTTGATTTGCAGGATATCTTTAAACGCAAATCAAATGCAGCAACGGTGCCTTACTCTGAGTTTTTTGAAGATATTAATAACATCGACTTTGATACAGAGATAGAAAATGCGGTGGCTAAACACAATTACCGTTTTGCAGTGCGCCTGCTATACCTCAAATGCCTGAAACAACTCAGCGACGGCGGAATGATTGCCTGGGAAATAGACAAAACAAACACGCAATATATTTATGAAATAAAAGACCAGGAGCAGCGTACGGCATTCTCCTCGCTTACCAGGCAGTTTGAATATGTTTGGTATGGCGAATTCCTGATTGATAACCAGGTGTATCTGACTATTGCAGGTTCCTTCCGAAACTTTAACCAGCAAAAGGCATGAGGTCGCTTAAATTATTTTATATCATTAGCTTTTCTTTCCTGCTGCTTTACCTGGTAGCCGAATTTAATAAACCTAAGGCAGTAAATTGGACACCTACGCTGTCATATAACGATAAGATACCATTTGGAACTTTCATCCTGTTTAAGGAAATAAACCAACTCTTTCCGGGTGCTAAAATTAAAGAGACCAATAAAACCATTTATGATCAGTTTCACGGCGATACCGTGCATAACAGCAACTACTTGATTATTGCCAATTCGATAAACCTGAGTAAGTATGACTACCGGGAAATGATCAATTACATCAACAATGGTAACTCAGTATTTATTGCAACCAGTAATTTCGTCCAAAAAGGCATTAAGGCTAACCCGGTTGCCGATACATTGGGTATTCAATTGGATTACTATTTCCAAAAGACCGTCACCGATCTCAATTTCACGAATGATAAACTGGCGAAAAAGGGTGGCTACCGTTTCGACAGGGGGATGGCTGCGAGTTATTTTGAACAATTTGATACCACCAGGGCTGTTGTATTAAGTAAGAATGAGGATAATTTTCCTACCCTCGTTCGTTACAATTTTGGCAAGGGAAGTTTGTTTTTATGTGCCGATCCCAAATTGTTTACCAATTACAGTCTGCTAACGCCCAATGGTGCCGACTATGCAGCAAAAGCACTTTCTTACCTGCCGGAACATCCGGTTATTTACTGGGACCACCTGCAAAATGGAGATATTGAAGTAGATGAGTCGCCATTGCGCGTATTCTTTAGTTATCCCGCTTTGCAATGGGCCTACTATATTGCTTTATTTACGCTGGTAGGTTTTGTATTATTCGAAATGAAACGCCGCCAGCGTATTATACCCATTATTGCAGCGCCGGCAAATTCGACAGTCGATTTTGTTAGCGTGGTGGGTAGGGTTTATTATGAACAACGTAACAATACCAATATTGCGCAAAAGAAAATACTCTACTTTTTAGAGCATCTGCGCACCACCTACTACCTGAAAACCAATGTGCTTGACCGCGAATTCATCGAAAAACTTGCGCAAAAAACAGGGGTAGATCTCGCATTTGTGCAGGAATTAGTGGCGCATATTCAATATATCACCGGCCAGCGTGTAAGCGACGAGGACCTGATCAAACTGAACCAACTTATCGAACAATTTTATATTAAATCCAGGTGAACATGGAAGAAGAAGAAATATTTAAACAAAGAACCGATCTGAGCAAGCTAACAGCCGCTGTTGACCAGATCAAGGCCAGTATTGGAAAGGTCATTGTAGGGCAGCATGAGACGATTGATCTGCTGATAGCCGGCATACTAGCCGATGGGCATATACTTATTGAAGGTGTACCTGGCGTTGCCAAAACACTTACAGCTAAACTCATCGCCAGGTCGATCGACGCCAAATATTCGCGCATCCAGTTCACACCCGATCTGATGCCATCGGATGTTTTGGGCACTTCGGTATTTAATCCCAAAACGGTTGACTTTGAGTTCAAACGCGGACCCATATTTGGCAATATTGTATTGATCGACGAGATCAACCGCTCGCCGGCCAAAACGCAATCGGCACTATTTGAAGTAATGGAAGAACGTCAGGTAACGATAGACGGCCAGCGTTATGCGATGGAGGAGCCCTTCCTTGTACTAGCCACCCAAAACCCGGTTGAACACGAGGGTACCTACCGCCTGCCCGAGGCTCAACTGGATCGCTTCCTGTTCAAGATAGAAGTAAAATACCCCACATTCGAAGAAGAAGTGGCCATCATCACACAGCAACACCAGCAGGTAGCAACAGAGCAGCTGGCGGCAATTAGCCCGGTGCTTTCTAAAGAAGAAATTATTGCGCTGCGCAAGCAGGTACGCAGCCTGCATATTGAACCGAAGATATTGGAGTTTGTAGCGAAAATAGCTGCCGAAACACGTAACAGTAAATCGTTGTACCTGGGTGCCTCGCCACGTGCCTCATTGGCCATTGTTAATGCAGCCAAAGCAGTTGCCGCCATTCGCGGACGCGATTTTGTTACTCCTGATGACGTGATTTGGGTAACGCCTGCCGTATTAAGACACCGCATCATGCTTACCCCCGATAAGGAAATGGAAGGCGTCAGTCCGGATGAAGTAATTAAACAGATCGTTCAGAAAATAGAGGTACCACGTTAATCTGTGAAAAAGCTCTACCGGTTATTTTATAAAGATCTATTTTTTACCAACAGGTTTTTTACACTGATGGGTGGAGCGGTTGTTTTCTTTACGTTCTCGTTCTTTTTGCCCTGGCTGGGTATTTTACCTCAGCTCTTCTTTTGGGTGGTGGCGATACTTGTGCTGATCGATCTGTTGATGCTCTACCACCTGGGCAAAGGTGTTTTCGCCCGCCGCCATGCCCCTGAACGTTTGAGCAATGGCGATGATAACGAATTAGGTATCTATATCGAAAACCTTTACCCTTTTGATATCAATGTGGGCATCATCGACGAAATACCTTTTCAATTTCAAAAACGCGATCTCTGGTTCAGATCCAATTTAAAGCCACAGCAGCATAAATTGATCAATTACCTGCTGCGGCCAACCAAACGTGGTGAATATGAATTTGGTGCGATCAGGGTATTTGTTAGCAGCGGACTTGGTTTGATCCGTCGTCGTTATAATTTCGACCAGGCCGAAACCTTACCGGTTTACCCCTCCTTCCTGCAAATGCGTAAATACGAGCTGATGGCGGTATCAAACCGCTTAACAGACGTAGGTATTAAAAAAGTCAGGAGGTTGGGTCATAGCCTGGAATTTGAACAGGTGAAAAATTATGTTGCCGGTGATGATTACCGCACCATCAACTGGAAAGCCACTGCAAGGCAGGGCAACCTGATGACCAATTTATATACCGACGAAAAATCACAGCATGTGTATTGTGTGATCGACAAGTCGAGAACAATGAAAATGCCCTTCGAAGGGCTGAGCCTGCTCGATTATGCGATCAACGCAAGCCTGGTGCTTTCGAATGTTGCTTTATTGAAAGAAGATAAAGCAGGACTGATCACTCTGGCCGAAAAAATAGGCGCCGTGGTGCCTGCCGATAAAAAAGCGGTACAGATCAACCGCATCCTCGAGGTGCTTTATAAAGAAAAGACCCGTTACCTGGAAAGCAATATGGAACTGCTTTACGTTACTATACGCAAAGTATTAAAGCAGCGCAGCCTGGTAGTATTTTTTACGAATTTTGAGAGCATGTCGGCATTGGAAAGGCAGTTGCCTTTTTTGAAACGCATTGCCCGGTTTCATTTGCTGATCGTGGTGTTTTTTGAAAATACGGAGTTACAAAAGCTAAGCGAAGAACCCGCAACAACAGTTGAAGATATCTATATCAAAACAATCGCCGAAAAGTTTGCTTACGACAAAAAGCTGATCGTTAAGGAACTGGCCAAACATGGCATCCAGTCGATTTTGAGCACGCCGCAAAATCTTACCGTCAATACCATTAACCGCTACCTCGAACTGAAAGCCAGGCAGTCGATCTGATCAGGTGCCTGGTAGCAGGTGATGCGTTGGGAGTTTAACATCTGCATTCCGCAGATCTTTTACGATCTTTTCCTGAAGAAAAAGTTTAATACTCAGGTAATCGGCCTGATCAACCCAAACTCTTACCGTAAAGCGTATACCGTCAATCTCCAATGCCATTACTCCTACAATTGGTGCAGGGTCATTAATGATACCTTTTGTTGTCTGAATGGCCTTTTCGATGATACCTTTTACCTGTTCAACATCAACAATATAGCCCAGCTTCAATTCAAAATCGAGCCGTCGTTTGCCTTCCCTTGTGATATTAACGATCACTTCATTAAACAGCTTGCCGTTGGGTATGATAATGGTTCGGTTATCAAAAGTGAGCAATACGGTATAAAAAAGCTGTATGGAGGTAACTATGCCATCCTGGCCCTGTGCAACAATATTGTCGCCCAATTCAAAAGGTTTTAATAAGAGGATAAGCACCCCACCTGCAAAATTCTGGAAAGTACCGGATAGCGCCAAGCCGGCGGCAACACCGAAAGAGGCTACTATTGCACTCAGAAAGCTCAATTCCCAGCCGATGATATTAAATACCAAAAAGGTTAACAGGGCATATAAACCGGTAATTGTTAAACTTAAAATGAAAGGACGCAATGTTGAGTGAACACTCCGTTTGTTCATCCGGTTGCGAAGCCGGATCCTGACGAACCGTATGGCCCACAGGCCAATTAAAAATACAAGTATACCCGTTATATAATTTGGGCCGCGACTTACGAGCCAAATATGCAATTGCTTATAAAAATCTTCAAGCTTCATAAAGGCCCAAAAATAAGGATTAATTATTTGCCGTAAAGAGCGATAAATAATTGCGGCCCCTTAATGAGCACCCAATCCAGTAATTGGGCTCTAAAATGTTTGCTTTGCTCCTTGATCGCTTTCATACCTGTATTTGTTCAATTGCTATGCCTATCTCCTGGCGTTTAACAATCTTTAACAAATTTAGGTCCGTACAGGCTATTTTTCAGAGTTAATCAATCATTTGATTAACTAATGACAGAGCGCTTGCAACACAATGACAATTGGATGGTTCAGAAAAAAAGAAAGCCCTGTATGCTTTTGCATACAGGGCTTTTTGTCAGTATTGAATCTATAGTTGACAGTTCGGAGTTACATTAAATCAGGCTCTGAACTCAAGACTTCAGACTCAGGACTTTAGAATATTACATCATGCCGCCCATGCCGCCGCCGCCCATAGGAGGCATGCTTGCACCTTTGTCATCTTCCGGATCATCGGCAAGGATACATTCGGTAGTTAACAACATGGCTGCGATAGAAGCTGCATTTTCAAGTGCTACACGGGCTACTTTAGTAGGATCGATAACACCTGCTTTAATCAGGTTCTCATATTTGTCGGTACGTGCATTATAACCGAAATCGGCTTTGCCTTCTTTCACTTTCTGCACAACGATCGAACCTTCAACACCAGCATTCTGGCAGATTTGGCGCAATGGCTCTTCGATAGCACGACGGATGATCTGGATACCAGTGTTTTCATCCTCGTTCTCGCCTTTAAGGCCAGCTAACGATTCAACTGCACGGATGAAAGCAACACCACCACCAGCTACGATACCTTCTTCTACGGCAGCGCGGGTTGCGTGTAAAGCATCATCAACACGGTCTTTCTTTTCTTTCATTTCTACTTCAGTAGCTGCACCAACATAAAGTACGGCAACACCACCTGAAAGTTTAGCCAAACGTTCCTGTAATTTTTCACGGTCGTAATCAGAAGTGGTAGCTTCAATTTGCGATTTGATCTGGCCAACACGAGCTTTGATCTCTTCTTTATGACCAGCACCATTGATGATAGTAGTATTGTCTTTATCAACAATTACCTTTTCAGCAGTACCCAGGTAAGAAAGGTCGGCATTCTCTAATTTGAAACCTCTTTCTTCCGAGATCAAAGTTCCGCCGGTGAGGATAGCGATATCTTCCAGCATTGCTTTACGGCGATCGCCAAAGCCTGGTGCTTTAACAGCAGCAACTTTCAGCGAGCCACGGATTTTGTTAACTACTAAAGTAGCTAAAGCTTCACCGTCAAGGTCCTCAGCAATAATCAGCAGTGGTTTGCCGGTTTGTACTTGTTTTTCGAGGATAGGCAACAATTCCTTCATCGAAGAAATTTTCTTGTCGTAGATCAGGATAAAAGGATTATCCAGTTCAACTTCCATTTTATCAGCGTTGGTTACGAAGTAAGGAGAAAGGTAACCACGATCAAATTGCATACCTTCTACAGTACGAACTTCAGTTTCAGTTCCTTTAGCTTCTTCAACAGTGATCACACCGTCTTTACCAACTTTGCCCATTGCTTCAGCGATCAGCGCACCGATCACTTCGTCATTGTTCGACGAAACCGAAGCAACCTGCTGTATTTTCTTATTGTCTTCACCTACTGTTTGTGATTGGCTTTGCAAACTTTTCACAACAGCCGAAACTGCTTTATCAATACCGCGTTTCAGGTCCATTGGGTTAGCGCCGGCAGCTACGTTTTTAATACCTGCAGTTACGATTGCCTGAGCCAGTACAGTAGCAGTAGTAGTACCATCACCTGCAATATCAGCAGTTTTTGATGCTACTTCTTTCACCATCTGAGCGCCCATGTTTTCTAATGGATCTTTCAGTTCTATCTCTTTAGCTACAGTTACACCGTCTTTTGTGATCGATGGTGAACCGAATTTTTTATCAATAATTACGTTACGACCTTTTGGACCGAGGGTTACTTTAACCGCATTCGCCAAAATATCCACACCGCGCTTCAAAGCGTCGCGTGCATCTACGTTATACCTAACTTGTTTTGCCATGTCTTTTAATTTTAGTTTGAATGTTTTAAGGTTGTAATGTTGGAAGGTTAATGTATGTAACGCGCTAACGTTTCAACTTTACATCATTCCAAATTTTCAACAATTTACAGAACTGCGTAAATATCAGCTTCACGCATAATTAAGTACTCTTTACCCTCGTAAGTGATTTCAGTACCGGCATATTTGCCATATAAAACCTCGTCACCTGTTTTAACGGTTAAAGGCTCATCTTTCTTTCCTTCGCCAACTGCGACGATTGTTCCACGCTGAGGTTTTTCTTTAGCAGTATCCGGAATAATGATACCGGATGCGGTTTTCTCTTCGGCCTGAGCAGCTTCCACGACTACCCTGTCTCCGATAGGTTTAATGTTTAATGCCATAGTTATACTAATTTGAAATTTATAAATAATTTAGATTTTGTGCATCCACATTCCTCATCAATTATGCCAAGCAACATAATGTCAGCGTAAACTGTTCAAATTGTCATTTTTAGTACGAGGATCGGTTTATAATTAACGAAGGTTTAATATTGGCGTGCCATCATGTCAGCCTCTTTAAAACACAACAAAGCCAAAAAAGGCTTTAGCAATATGCCAAAGCCTTTTCAAATATTTTCTATTATTGACTATTTAGTTTTCTTTCCTGTAGCAATTGGCAGCGGGGCTGTGCTTGGCTGCCCGGAACCTTCGTTCACTTTATTGATCGTTTTCTGCAAGTTAGGGTCAACTGCACCGGGGCTGGTTTTAACCGATACATTGATAGCAAGCGAAAGCACCATCAGCGCAATAGCCAGAATCCAGGTACCTTTCTCAAGGAAATCACCGGTCTTTTGTACACCCATCAATTGGGATGAACTTGAAAAGTTGGAAGTTAAACCACCACCTTTAGGGTTTTGGATCAGTACGATCGCGCCTAACAGCACACATACAAGCACGATCAGGATAATTAACAGTAAATACATTTCTTTTTATATTAATTGATTTTACGTTCTAACATCTCAATTTGGTCGGCAAAGTAACGGCTTTTTTCCGGAAATTTCAATATCAATTTTTTGTAAGTGTTTATGGCTTTGTGATACAGCACCTGGTCGGCATAAATTTTGGCAAGCGTCTCTGTTACCAGCTCGTCCTGGTCCTCATTACTTCTTCTGGCTTTGTTTTCATTATCCAGTTTATCGCCGGTTGGTGTACTGATGTGGGGCTCCTCAACAATAAATTTCCTGATGATACGGTCTTCCTTACGTTGTTCATCAAATTCTACCGCGGGCTCAGTGGTGCCATTATCCAGTTCGCTCAAAGTGGTAACATGGAAAATATTTTCGTAATACTGCTGTTGCAGCGTTTCGTCGCCAGTATGTTTTATAGCCTGCGTAGTATCTAATTTAAAGGGCTGATAAATACCCGAATGCTCTTTACGCGTCTTGTCCAGCCACCACAAAAAAGTATACGGCATTTGTTCGTCGTGGTATTTGGATACGTATTGCGTTTCTTGTTCGGCCAACAAAGGTGCTGCAATTACTTCAGCTGACGGTACCGAATCTTCAACACTATTTTGCTCTTCAAGAGGTGCTTCAATGGTTTCCGAACGTTCGAAAACGAAGTAATCGCTCATCGCCAGGCTCTCGGGGATTAGCTCTGTCGGCTCATCTTCATAAAGCACCTCTTCGTGGAGAATATTAAATTGCTGGGGCTCAGCCTTGATTTTATTAGACAAATCTTCTACAGGTTCTATCTGCGGCTGCTCCATACCGGCAAAACTGATATGCTCTATTCCGACGATTTCGTCATATACGTCGTCATCAATACCCTCTGTATTTGGGGAAAGCCCATCCAGTTCCTGCTCAATTACTGCATATTCCGGCTCGTCGTCCTGTTGATGCCCGGCTGCATCCAGACCAATAATATTTTGCGGAGTATCGTCTGGCCGCTCTGCTTCCTTTAATTCTATCAGTGGCTCTATAGCACTATGCTCAGCCGGCGTTTGTTCATCGCTGTCTGGCTGTCCGGTATGCATTACCGCATCCTGCGGAGGTTCTTCTTCATAAACAAGCGAATGTAAAACTACGCGCTCATCTTCCGCAGGTAGTTCTGCGGATGTGCTCAATTCAGCTTGCTCTTCTATGGCTACCGGCTTTTCATTCAGGCTGGTTTCAACAACGTCCTCTTCAAACACCTGTGTACCCATTTCTGCGCGATGATCCCCGGCTGGCGGTTCGGCATTTTCAATAGCTTCTGTAAAAACAGCAACAGGACTCTCTTCCAACAGTTCAGCTGCTTGATCATTGGTTTCAAACTGCTGTTCAATCGCCTGCACTTCTTCGGCTTCGTCAGAAGCTACGATAACCTGTGGTGTTTCGTCAATTTCGGTATGCGGTTCAAAACCTAAAAGATCTTTGAGTTCACCGTGGCTGAAATCATTAAAAACGGGCGCCTCTTCGTTATTGCCATTGGCGGCATAAGCTTTGTCAATCGCTAAATGTTGTATGATGCTGGCTTCTGGTACCTCGGCTAAATTCTCATAGGCCATAATCATCACGTACAAGGCTTTCGTATCGAAAGCAACTGCCGCGTGGGCTGTATTTTCATCACCTGCCGAACGTGCATAAAGGGCACGCAACAAGCCGCATTGCGGGAAGTCGTGCGACAATTGCTCGAGGTTGTGGCTATAGATATGGCCGTTGTCGGCCGGGTTTGCCAGCAATCTCCACAAAATCTCGTTCTGCCGGTTATTCAGGTATTGATCCACAAGGGGTGAAACTACGAATTGCTTACCAATTAGCAAAGGCTCTGTTAAAAATATCGTCGGTAAGTTGCTTTATGATGGCTGTTACCAATTTTTGCTCCTGGTTGTTTATATCACCAGTAAAATCCTGGTGTTCAGAAAACGATTGCGTAAAACTATTCTTTTTATCTATCGAATTTGTATAAACAACACTTACCGTAATTGTTAAACGCTCAGCCCCGGCAATTGGCGCTACGTTGCTGTTAGTTGCCTGCACCGATATTGGCTCAATGGTATATCCGGTGATCGTACCCGACATCCTCGCCTGGCCTTCGCCCTGAATGATAGATAAACTGGTTGTTGAACGGATTCGATCTTTCAGAGATTCGGTGAATTGCTGACTCAGGTAGTTGACCACTATTTGCGAATTATTCTCAAAATATTCCACTTTGATAGTTTTCAGTTCTCCGATAGACGAACCGCTCAAACTGATAGAGCATGAGTTAGTCGCTAATAAAGTAACGGTTAATAAAAACAGGGCAAACGTCCTTTTCATCATTTACAGGTTCAATTCTTTAATCTTCCGGTACAAAGTTCGTTCAGAAATTCCTAACTCATTGGCCGCAAGTTTTCGCTTACCCTTATGTTTTTTGAGCGCCTTGCGAATGAGGTCAGATTCTTTTTCCACCAACGAAAGCGATTCTTCAACCTCCTCGGCATCATGGGTTATATTGAAAGGAGCATTGTTGTTAATAACGGGCTGCTGGATAGTAAATTGTCCGTCTCCCCCATTTCCGGGTAATTCAATATCCCGATAAAGTTGGTTCAGCGTTTGCGGGTTGTTGGTATAGCTGGTTGATACGCCGCCATGCTCAATAATATCTGCAACGAGTTTTTTTAATTCTACCATATCCCGCTTCATATCAAACAAAACCTTGTAAAGTATATCCCGTTCGGAAATATCTTCCTTAGGCTGGTTTTCCATACGCATTGGCAGGTTACTTCGCCCCGCTTCAGCCGGAATATAGTTCATGATCACCTGTGCTGTAATCAGTCGCGATGTTTCCAGTACGGCCAACTGTTCGGCCATATTTTTCAATTGCCTGACATTACCCGGCCAGGAGTAATTGATCAGCAGTTGTTGGGCCTCTTCATCCAGCTGGATAGGAGGCGTGCGGTATTTATCTGTAAAATCTGCAGTAAATTTCCTAAAAAGCAGGTACACATCTTCCTTACGTTCGCGCAGGGGCGGTATACGCAAGGGCACAGTATTTAAACGATAATAAAGGTCTTCCCTGAATTTTCCGTTACGTACTGCCTCATAAACATCAACGTTGGTTGCGGCTATTACCCTAACATTGGTTTTTTCTACTTTAGATGACCCAACTTTTATATATTGACCTGACTCAAGCACACGCAACAAACGGGCCTGCGTACCCAGCGGCATTTCAGCAATCTCATCTAAAAAAATTGTTCCGCCATTTACCGTTTCAAAATAGCCCTTTCGCTCGCCCACCGCACCTGTATAAGCACCTTTCTCGTGCCCGAATAATTCAGAATCAATAGTTCCCTCCGGAATAGCACCGCAGTTTACAGCAATGAAAGGCCCGTGCTTACGCGGGCTCATCTGATGGATGATGTGCGAAAACACCTCTTTACCACTGCCGCTCTCTCCGGTTATCAAAACCGAGATATCAGTAGGCGCTACCTGGTTTGCTATAACGATAGCCCGGTTTAGCAAAGGCGAATTGCCGATGATACCGAAGCGTTGTTTAATTTCCTGTAATTCCATTTAATCAATTTGAAAATTTGGTAATTTGAAAAGTTGAAGATTTGTAAAGTTGAAGCTGTAGCCTCAATTTTTAAACCGCCTCATTTTCAAATCTTCAAATCAAACCACTACCCCTATCAAAGTGGCAGTAGTCGTTCTTTCTACCAGTACGTTGACGTACTGGCCTGGTTTATAATTTTCATTTACCGGGAAAACCACCATGGCATTCTGGTCGTTTCGCCCACAATAATCTTTATCCGATTTTTTTGAAAAGCCTTCTATCAGTACGCGCTGTACCTTACCCAACTGAGCCTGTAAGCGCGCAAAAGAGTGCTCGCGTTGTTTTGCTACAACTTCTTTCAATCGCTGACTCTTTACGGCCTCTGGGATATCATCGGTATAACGTTTGGCTGCCAGCGTACCGGGCCGTTCAGAGTACATGAACATATAGGCATAATCATACTGGACATAATCCATGATGCTTAATGTATCCTGATGCTCTTCCTCCGTTTCAGAGCAAAACCCGGTGATCACATCGGTCGAGATGCCGCATTCCGGAATAATTCTCCTGATCGCATCGATCCGGTTGATATACCATTCCCGGTCATAGGTACGGTTCATCAGTTCCAGTACCCGGCTGTTACCCGATTGGATAGGCAGGTGTATATAATTGCAGATGTTATCGTACTTGTTCATGGTGTGCAACACCTCATCGGTAATATCTTTCGGATGCGAAGTTGAGAACCGAACCCTAAGTTCGGGATGAACCAAAGCGACCATTTCTAACAAATTAGCAAAGTTCACTACCTCGCGCTGTTTCTCTGATTCCAGGTTTACTTCTTCCCCACCATTCCATTTGTACGAATCGACATTCTGTCCCAAAAGCGTCACTTCGCGGTATCCCTGATGATACAGTTCGGTACATTCTTTAACGATGGATAGCGGCTCCCGGCTGCGTTCGCGGCCACGGGTAAAAGGCACTACGCAGAACGAACACATATTATCGCATCCGCGCATGATCGATACAAAGGCATTAATACCGTTGCTGTTTAAACGCACCGGGCTAATGTCAGCATAAGTTTCCTCGCGCGAAAGCAATACATTAACTGCTTTTTGGCCCTCATCAACCTTCCCGATCAGGTTGGGCAGATCGCGGTAAGCATCCGGTCCAACTACTACATCAACCAGTTTCTCCTCTTCTAAAAATTTTGCTTTCAGCCGCTCAGCCATACAACCCAATACGCCTACCACCAAACCCGGATTTTTCACCTTGGCGATAGTAAATTCACGCAGGCGATTGCGCACCCGCTGCTCTGCATTTTCCCGAATTGAACAAGTATTGATGAAGATTACATCCGCCTGGTTAAAGTCGGCGGTTGTTTCAAACCCCTGTTCCGAAAGTATCGAAGCCACAATCTCGCTATCGGAGAAATTCATAGCGCAACCGTAACTTTCGATATAGAGTTTGCGGGCTGCCTTATCACTGGCAGGCGTTAAAATCAGCGCCTCGCCTTGCCTGCTTTCGTCATGTGTTTTATCCGTAATCGCAAATTCTAACATTACCTGGTAATTGGATTGCAAAAATACACAATTTTTAGATTTTAGATGACACTTTGTCACGTTTTCAAAAATCACGACGATAGGATGACGGTTTCTATTGCTGGGCAATGAGCCTTTATATTCAGGCAGGTGCGGCATTGGCCCCGCGGAAGGCAACTAAAGACTTGTCCTGATGATTTTTGCATGGCATCAACTTTAACCTGAAATAAAAATGAGCGTCCCGAAATGTTGCCTGCCCGGGGCGGGGATGTATCAGAAATTTCCGGCCGCGATCGCTGATTTTAATTATATTTGATTAATGAACGCCGTCCGCTCTCTGTATTTCGCGGCAATACCGCTTGTGATTTTTTGCTCCTGTAGTAAAAAGGGCTCCGTCAATCCTGCAAAAATTACTGATACCACATTTAAGCCCTATAATACCGCCGATGTATATGTAGTTGGTAGCGGCCCGGCTCCAACAGGACTTGGTGCTACCTGTTGGGTCGATGGCATTCCACAATACCTGGGCGATAATACCCCGCAAAGTATAGCAAACGCTATCGTTATACAAGGTAAAGACGTTTATGAGGCCGGTTGGACCAATGCTTTGTACGGTGCCGATATTGCCACCTATTGGAAAAATGGCGTCGAAACGCAACTAACTTCAGGTACTGTTGTCTCACAAGCCAATGGTATAGCTGTATCCGGAAACGATATCTACGTGGCAGGTGTAGTTTACAATACCAATGGCTTGCACCAGGCTGTTTACTGGAAAAATGGTGTGATGACTACGCTAACAGATGCCAATACAGTTGCTAAGGCATTTGCGATTGCTGTTTCAGGGCAGGATGTGTACGTAGCCGGGTATATAGATAACTCGGCCGTTTACTGGAAAAATGGTGTCAGCTATACCTTGAATCCCGACCCATCAACCGACCCTGCACTTTACTCAGCCATTGCCAACAGCATTTCGATCGTAGGAAATGACCTTTATTTTGCCGGTTCGATAGCCACTTATAGCACCATTGGCATCGTTTCCTGGAAGAACGGGGTAGCTACTCAATACCACGATGGCACCATTTGCTCTATTTCACAAACTGCCGGTGCCATGTTTACCAACGGACAGGATGTATACCTTGCAGGCTATACCAAGGACCCTAAGACTTTAAAGGCGATCGCCACCTATTGGAAAAATGGGGTCGAAAAAAAGATCACAGACGGTACTACCAACGCCGAAGCGGATGCGATAACCGCAAATGGGAGCGACGTTTATATCAGCGGACTGCTCAACGGAAATGCTACCCTTTGGAAAAATGGCTCTCCCGTACAACTCAACAATACCAGTTCGCCAACGGCCACAACCGGAATTATTGTGGTACCAAAATAGGTCTGAAATCTCCTGCAATTATTGCAGCAACAACTTCAGGTTGATACCAAAATTAGTAAATGCCGTATTGAAGGTCTGGGAGGTAAATGGCCGTGTAATATTTGAATCGTAGAACAGGCTCAGATTAAATCGCTGGTTAATCACGTAATCGACCTCGGGGCGGAAAGTGATATTTTGTGCACCCGATGAAATTTGCGCACCCGGAATATCCGCCTGGTAGACCAGGGTTTTATTGTTGCGCAGCGAAAAATCCATCTTAAATGTAAGGTCGTTTTTGAGCGAGGCCCCATTAAACAAACCAAAAGGGAACCTGAAATTGCGCGTCTTATAACCGAACCCGATCACGAGGATATCTTCATTCTGCTGCGCCAGCTGGCTGTTCACCAGGCTCATATTCAGTGTCCGGGTTTGACGGTATTCGAGATTGGCGGTGAGGTTATTTTTGAAACGTACGTCTACACCCAATAATGGAACAAACTGTTCAAAAATAGTAACAGACGAGAACTGGTATTGAGGCAAAAAGTCGCTGTTCTCATCGCGCGAACTCACACCACCGTTTGCTATCGTGTACTGCGGCAAAGTGGTATAGCTACCTACCGTAAAAGTAGAACGATAGCCGCTGCGCAAGTCGACAGATTCGAACAGTTCGCTAAAGAATGGTATGTGACTTAAACCGGTAAAGCGCATGTCCCAGTTAGGTATCGGTATCGTCGGAAAGTCACTCAGGCTGATGGTTGAGGCGTTGCGACCGGTGTAGGCAGCGATAAATGCCGGCACAATTACTTCCTGCGAATTAGCGCTGTAGCCATCGGCATAGGCGCCATTTAGTACTTTGATCGAATTTGGGTTCAGCATGCCGAGCCGTTGTGAAACAATGGCCCGGTTGCTTTCAAATTTGGTGAAAACCGGAGATGAATTATCGATACCGCTGATCTTCGAAAATGCAGTTGCCAGCGAAAAATAAGAGATATTATAATCGCCGGTGGTTGTAGGGGTAAGATTTTGAAAAGAATTATCCGCGCGCAGGAACTTGAATGTACTTTGGTAGGTATGATCCTGTGTTTTGAAAGCGATCAAATCGATCTTGAAATCTTTAAATGGTTCAAGCGTACTTTTTAGGTGCAGATCCTCATTCAGCGTCGTTACATAAAGTTGATTTTGAAGTGTATCCTGGGTTAGCCAGCCATTTTGCGCTGCTTTTTGCCTCAGATCCGACTGGCTACCCAGCAGGAAACCGATACCCGGTGCGTTATAGTTAAAATCTTCACCCGCAAAACTACTGTTCGGCAAATAGCCTGGTAAAAATGTACCATCAGTTCTTGAATAGGATACAGTCACATTTTTAACACTCGTAAGCAGGCCCAAAAGCACCTTACTTAAACCCGAAATTTCCTCATCCTCTTTGCCCGGTTCCGGTTTGGCATTTAGCCTTTTCAGGAAAGGGAATTTATTGTAAAGTGTAATAAAATTAAAAGTTGGATTGATTTGTATGGTTCGCGAGTTTTGTATACTGTTACCCACATTGTAAGCGGGGTCGTTAATGGCAAATAAGGGTTGCGTCTGCCATTGAAAATGCGTTTTATAACTTGCTACCAGGCTTGTCCAATCCATAAAAGGAATCTTGGCAAGAGGCACGTTATAGTCTAAACTAAGCGTGTGGTTATAATTGGTCGTCCGCCCCATTCGCAGGATATTTTCCCAAAGTGTATCACGTTTTAGTCCGTCGAGCCGCCCGGCAGGCTCATCTACCGTAGCAAGATTGGTTGCATCAATAGACATGGTTAACGACTTGGTCAGGTTCCAGCCTAAGCCATACATCGTAGCGATGTTAAATGACTTATTAAAAGTGGTAGGTATAGCAATTAAGGTGTTAGGATCGTTATTGCGCAGCGTATTTTCTGAGTAGAACCGATCGAAATTGATACTGTAATTGATTCGGGAAGGCACCAGGTCGATGTTGATGTCGCGTATAAGGGCCAGGGTATTGCTTTTAATAATTTTTTCGAGTGGCGTTAAATATTTTGGCGCAACGGTAAAATTATAAGAGAGCGAAGCATGATAAGTTTTTTCAAAATCATTCTCCGTAGTAAAATCATGGTGGTCATATTCCACATACGAATAGCTGGCGTTAAAATTCTCGATATCCCAGGGCTGCGGTATGGCTTTGGCATTGGTTCGAGCCTTGTGCACGTTAGTCAGGTTGAAGCCCTTACGCAGTGTATAATCTTCGGCTGCATTCTGTATCGAGTCGCGTTGTTTGGTGCTGGTAGCTGCGTTTAGCGACTGCTTCAGCGTAACATCCGGCTGGGCTGGATCGTATTCCGGTAAACTTACCTGGTGCGACACATTCACATACAGCGGAACATGGATACCACTTTTTTCCGGGAAAAACTTACCGAGTTCAGCGCTGCCAGTAACATTGTAAGAACGGGTGTCGCTCATACTGCGATCGGCCAATTGCGAATCCAGGTTTCCAAAGCCAACCGTAGTTTTGCTCCCGGTAACCGTAACATTTGCAAAATCGGCTAGCTTGGCATCAAACCTACCGGTTGCAGCCCAACCTCCGCGATTGTCAAAATCGGTCATGCGCAATTCATCAAACCATAAAATACCGGTTTTATCTAATCCGTCGTCGGCACCAGGCGCCGAATCAGCTTTGAAAGGGTTGCGCACGCCCAGCATTACGGTTGCCACGCGACTCAAATCGGGCTGCCCTTTGATCGTTATTTTATTGTGCCCATCGGTCACCGTAAATGGAAGGGTCAGCGGCCAGGGCAGTCCGTTCAATTTCGCATTATCGCGCGCCAGTTTGGCGTTGACCAGCAAGCTCAGCTGCAGATCGAGCTCATTGGCTGCCGGCCAGATGGCGTTAGGATCGCTGGTTCCGCCCTGCGTTACTTTCATCGGTATCTCATACTCGTAGTAGTTATCTGTATAATCAATACCCAAACGAATAAATGCATTTACATCGTTATCTTTCAGTTGTGTCCCTTCGGCATGGATAAACATTTGAAGTCGCTTGTATTTACGCAGGTCGTTGTTGAAATCTTTAAAAGCAGCACGCGAATATCCATCCCTGAGCGAAGTAAAATTCAATGAAAGCGATTGTTCGTTTAACTGGGTGCTGGTTTGGATATTGTTATAATTGCGCTGACGTGTAATTCCAGGAGGCACGACATAAGGAATAGGTGTGCGGTTACCGTTCTCCTCAATATTTACAGTTTCAACGTCTATCGTCGAGTTGTCCAGCGGTGGATTTACAATCAAGGGATCAGCAATAACGTTTGCCGGATTATTCTCGGTATTGAAAGCACGCCATTCGCCGCGTACTAACTGCAAGGCAGCAAACCGCAGGATAGCGGTATCCGCAAAATTTGTCAAAAACATACGCATGAAGCGTATTGATTTAAAATCCTGAATATTGCCCACTGCCTGGTTATATGCATTAATAGGGATGCGGAACTGGTACCAGGTAACATTTTGTGTTGTACCATTCGGGAGCTTTACCTGCGAAGTAACCTTGTCATTGATATAGTTTTGCCCGACAATCATTCCGGCAGGGGTCAACGAAACATGGTACTGGAAATACTCCTCATCCTGGTTCATGTTGTTATCACGATCCACGTCCTCAGCATCAGGTAGCGAAGTTGAGGCCGAAGTAGCAAGTCCGAGTGTCGCCTGCGATTGGGCCGAGGTTTTTGAATTGCCTTCAGTACCATTGTATTTGGCATAACGCTGTAAAATGGTAGCCTGCTGCTGGTCGAGCTGTGGCCCCTGGTAGTATTGGTAGTCGTCCGATGAAGGGTCGGCAGCAAAGTTAGCCGCGGCCTGGGCATTTACAACCCCGCGGACCTGGGAAACCACGTTGGCAAATTTAGCCTGTTCATCGGCATCGCTCAAGCCATCAAGACCGATATCTTGTATAACCCTGGATGCCGGGTTACTATCGAAAGCATTTACAACGGGCTGTATTTTGGAAACACGTCCCCAGGCTGTCGTATCAACCTGCGTAAAATCGCCGTTGACCGGGATATCATTTTCTGTGCTTTTGCGGCCGTCGAGCAAGATATCTTCCGAAATATTACCGAGGTTAAAATACAAGTCGCCACCCTTTGAGTTGGGTTTACCAATAAAAGGGTCCATCACCCAAAATTCGATATATTGTACATTGAGCGACTCAAAATCGTTTGTTGATATCCCCCTGAATATACCACCCCATTTGCTGGTCGGATTATTGAAAGTACCATCGGTATTTAAGCCGGTTGTAGTGTAATTGTAGGGACCACGAACCATAGGGTAAAAGGCAAGGTCGAGGGTAGGCAGGGTAAGCGGCTGGCCGGTAATCGACTGCTTATAAGGGAAAACTTCCGTCTCTAACACTTCCCTTTCGTAGGGTTTCGATAGTTCATTTCGCGAAACAGGGATTGTACCGGCATAAAAAATCGGGTCGATATTATAAAATGCAAGGCGGGCGCGGTTAAAGCCATAGCTCAGATTATCAAAGTTTGTTGCTTCTTTAAAGAGCTGCGGCGTACCGGAAATTTGCCAGGAAGACGAACTTTTGAGGTCGATGATCGATTGGCTGCTCTCAAAATCATCCATGTAAGCAGTGCCGTTTTTTGAGCCCGCGAAATTCAATGTGGAAGGCGTGCCAGGTAACAGGCCAGCAAATTCGCCGGTGAAACTAATGGACGAAGGCGCTTTGGTGCTGATGAACGGAATTTTATCTACTAAGCGGGTAAGGAAGCGAGACGGCGAATTATAGTTAACATCAAACCCATACATGGTATTGGATACCGACTCCTGACCAATAACCTCGTTTTGGGTGATCGGAGTTTCGCTGAGGTGCATATAGGTTGCGCCCAGGGCTAACTTATCATTAACCTGGTAATCAAATCGGGTTCCGAACAGCGATTTTTGTTGAACGCCGAACAATTCGTTATTTTCAAGGTTCACCGTTATAGGTTGGCCTGATGCAAGCAGCGCCTGGTTGATGATATGAATTTTTCCGGCGCTATAGTCAACTGTATAGTCGTTCCCTTCTACCAATTTAGTCGCGCCAGTAGTGACAGATACAGATCCCTGTGGGATATTGGTTGCATTCAATTGGTATTCCGTGCCGCTTTGCGATGTATAGGTACCCTTGATGAGATAACGGTTCAATTGCGGAAAAAACTGCTGGGCTATCGTTTTCGTCGAATCGTAGATCGGCTGATAAACGTATCGGCTGATAAGGTTCTGTTCGCCCGGGTCGAATTGTTTGGCCAGGTCGGAGCCAAAAGGTTCGAGTACCGGGAATATGATTCTTCCGTTCAGGGAGTCGATGGTGATACCCTGCAGGAAGTCGAAATACCCATCAGGCTGCTTATTTAATTGTGCGTCGAGGTTATCGAGGCCGGTCAACTGCAGCCATAATTTACCTTTGGTATGGATTCCTTCCTCCATAATAGGTTTGGCAATACCAGAGTTTTCATCCAACCTGGAGATATTCATTCTGAAATTATTACGGCTAACCTGATAGGCCCCCAGCGTATAGATGTTTTTCATCATCAACTTCCAGGTCGGTAAGTTGGTTTTAGTGAGCGTATTTTTTAATAACTTCACATATAACACTTGTGGTATGGTAGCATTTACAGGTTGATCGGTTGAAAATTCACCTACCTGGTAAGTTTGCCCGTTTACCGTGTATTGGTAAGCAACGGCAAGCACCTCATCGTTATTCAGCGGATAGTTAAGCGAAACATAGCCTAGTTGCGGATGCAAAACGTATTCTTTGTCAGTCAGTTTTCTGGCATAGGTTAATTTTGCATAGTTATCGCTTCCTCCGCTGGCCTGGAAATAGGAGTTTACAGTATTCGAATTAGTTTGTCTGGCCGAAGCTGGTAAATTTTGCAGCAGAGAGTTAGATTGCTGCGCCACACCGGGGCCCGAAAAGCCCGCGGGCAGACCGCTGAATCCGGCACCACCCTGAACCAGAGATTTGTTGTAGGGTTTGTTCTCACCAAGGTCCATAAATGCCAAAACATCGCGCGAACCTATGGTGCTGTTATTGCGGTTTGTCACCCAAACTTCAATGCGGGTAACGCTAACGTTAGAACTGATGATAGGGATGTTAGCAAGCGCTTTGTTATAATTATCTCTGAAATATTGAGCGAGGAAATAGTGGCGGTTTGCTTCATAATCGGCAGGGGTAAAACTAAAAGTGCCCTGTTGAGCGCCATTCGAAATGGTGATCGACTTTGCCTTTGATCGCTGTTGTGAAAATACGCTGGTTACGTTTAACTTGCCAAACTTAAGCTTGGTTTTTACACCAAACAACGCTTCTGTTCCGCTGATTAGTGTTGTATTGAGCGGGAAACTTACAGTTCCAACTTCTATTTTTTGTATGATCTCATCCGGGTTACCGGTATAATCCATTTTAATCTGGTTATCAAACTGGTACTGGGCATCGGTATTGTAATTGGTAGATATTTTCAACTTATCGCCTATCGAACCTGTCAGGTTCATCTGGATACGTTCGTTAAAGTTAAAGTTAAACTGCGTCCGCTGCTGGGTATTAAACAGCGGGTTTTGATTGCTGTTAACCTGTCCGGCCACAATCATTTCGGCTGAGCCCTGGGGACGCAGCGTAATTTCTGAGCTACCAAACATCTGCTCAAAAGTATGACTGCGCACTTTGATCTGCGGTATAAAGCCGTCCTGTTGCGACTGATAGGCGTACTTATCAGCCGTTTGCTTAAAATATACCCGCTCGTTCTCGCGCTCTTTCAGCGACAGGTATTCGGCAAAAGTGAGGTATCTTGGAGGACGGTAATTGAAACCGCCTACTCGTTCATATAAAATGTATTGGTTACTTACGGGGTCGTATTCAATGGTCTTCACCAGGCCGGGAGGATCGGGCAGCAGATAGCCTTGCCGCAACTGGTTACCCCTTGTTTCGATTCCGTTATACGGTGATTTCACCGTAAGCGTATCGTGTTGGGAACCGAGCTGTTGCGCGAAAACCTTTCCATATCCGCAAAAAACGAAGGTCAAGCAGGCAAAAGCTACAATTTTGGAAGTAAAAGTCCGGACCAAGATTAAGGATTAAAAACCTAAATAACTATAAACTTTTTAGTGCGAATTTAATTAATTGTTCAACAGTTAAACTGCCGCTATTTTTATTTAATTCCTGGTCAATAACCTTTTCAGCAGCATTTCGAGCAAAGCCCAGCATTACCAGGGCCGAAACAGCCTCATCTTTCACTGTTCTGTTTACTGGCATGGCTATCAGCGTATCAGGGCCGTTCTTTTTCAACTTATCCTGCAGCTCCAGAACCAGCCTTTGTGCTGTTTTGGGACCAATACCTTTGATCTGCTGAATGAGGGGCACATTACCGCTAACAATGGCCGCTTGTATTTCTTCGGGCGTGATAGCCGAAAGCATCATTAGGCCTGTGCCGGCACCAACACCGGATACCGAGATCAGGTGAAGAAAGAGGCGGCGTTCGCCTTCATCGGCGAATCCGTAAAGGGTATGAGCATCCTCTTTTACATGGAGCCAGGTGAAAAGTTTGCAGCGCTCCGCATTACCCAGCTTTGAATAGGTATTGAGGGAAATATTGATATGATAGCCTACGCCGGCTGCATCAATTACTACATAAGAAGGGCTTTTGTAAGCCAGTTTTCCATCAATATATGCATACATAGGATACCATCCAATTTTATTAACGTGTACGTGAAATTACCTCCTGAGGTTCGTTTTCGGCCTTTTCCTGAGCATCAACAACTGCAATTGTTACCATATTTACAATTTCCCTGACCGAACTACCCAGCTGGAGTACATGGACCGATTTTTTAAGGCCCAGTAATATCGGGCCAACGGCTTCTGCATCACCAATTTCCTGCAACAATTTATAGGCAATATTGCCCGATTCCAATGTCGGGAAAATGAGCGTATTTGCTGGTGCACCATTCAGGGTCGAGAAGGGGAAATTATCGGAAAGCAGGGTTGGATTAAGTGCAAAGTTAGCCTGCAGATCACCGTCGACAACCATGTCGGGGAAGCGCTCATGCAGCAAGCGTACCGTTTCACGGGTTTTGTTGGGGATCTCTCCGTCATTTGAGCCAAAATTAGAGTAGGACAACACGGCGATACGTGGTTTGACATTAAATTGGCGGACAGAGTGGTCGATCAAGGCAGTAATGTCCACCAACTCTTCGACAGTTGGATCAACATTTACCGTCGCATCCCCGATAAATACCGGGCCTTTTTTTGTCAGCATCATATACATACCGGCTACGCGGTTAACGCCCGCCTGGGTGCCAATAACCTGCAGTGCCGGTTTGATAGTAGTTACATAGTCCTTAGTAAGACCCGAAATGAGCGCATCGGCGTCGCCGAACTGCACCATGCAGGCCCCAAAGTAATTGCGGTGCGTCAATAACTTTTTGGCCTCAGATTCTGTAACACCGCGGCGCTGGCGTTTATTATACAAATACTCGGCGTATTCGTTAAAACGACCTGGTTCTTCGCGGGGATCAATGATCTCCACATCGTCGAGCTCGAGGTCGCTATGTTTAATAATGTATTTGATGCGGTTGCAATTACCCAACAAGATCGGGGTCGCAATATTTTCTTCCCGAACGATTTGAGCTGCCTTTAATATTTTATAATTGTCGGCTTCGGCAAAAACTACACGTTTAGGATTTTGCTTGGCTTTATTAGAAATATTTCTCAGGATCCGGTCGTCGGCACCTATACTTAATCGCAGATGCTCTTTATAAGCGTCCCAGTCGGTAATAGCTTTACGTGCCACACCCGACTCCATTGCCGCACGGGCTACCGCCGAAGACACTTCGGTGATTAGCCTTTGGTCCATTGGTTTGGGTATGATATAATCTCTGCCAAATTTTAGGTTGCGGGTATTGTACGCCAGGTTAACTTCTTCAGGCACCGCTTTTTTTGCAAGCTCGGCGATAGCCTGTACAGCCGCCAGTTTCATTTCTTCATTGATCGCTGTTGCACGCACATCAAGTGCTCCGCGGAAGATGTAAGGAAAGCCCAATACGTTATTCACCTGGTTAGGGAAATCGGCCCTGCCGGTTGCCATCAACAAATCTTTGCGTGCTTTTATTGCTACATCATAAGCTATTTCGGGTACCGGGTTAGCCATAGCAAAAACAATAGGGTTTTTAGCCATTCCCTTAAGCATGTCGGGGGTTACAACATTTCCCGCTGATAGGCCAATAAACACGTCTGCACCTTTTAGCGCGTCGGTTAAGTTGGCAATATCTGCGCGCGCCGTAGCAAAATTCAGCCGTATTTCGTCCAGGTCGGTACGATTTGGCGTTATCAGGCCATTGATGTCGAACATGACCAGGTTTTCCTTTTTCAAACCCAGCGACAGGTATATTTTGGAACAGGATATCGCGGCGGCCCCGGCGCCGTTAACCACCATTTTTATTTTGTCGATTTTCTTTCCTTGTATCTCGCAGGCATTAAGCAGTGCGGCGCCTGAAATGATGGCTGTGCCATGCTGATCGTCGTGCATGACAGGTATTTTCATTTCGGCTTTCAAACGCCGTTCAATCTCGAAGCAGCTGGGTGCTGATATATCCTCGAGGTTGATACCGCCAAAAGTTGGTTCAAGCGACTTTACGATCATGACGAACTCATCTACTGATTTCGCATTCACTTCAAGGTCAAATACGTCGATATCGGCATAAATCTTAAACAACAGACCCTTGCCCTCCATCACCGGTTTTGCAGCTTCCGGACCAATATTACCAAGGCCCAAAACAGCTGTACCATTGGTAATAACCGCAACCAGATTACTTTTTGCAGTGTATTTGTATACATCCTCAACATTGTCGGCTATACGGAGACAGGGTTCTGCAACCCCAGGCGAATAAGCCAGGGTAAGATCACGCTGCGAATTGGTTGGCTTGGTTGGCACCACCTGTATCTTGCCCGGACGGCCATTGGAATGGTAATCCAGTGCATCCTGCTTTCGGTTGGTTTTTTGCATGGTTTATAATAGCGTTACTATCGTCCAAAATTACAATTCTTTTTGGGGCCGATGCAGATAAAACAAAAAAAGCCCGGCGCACTAGTATACGCCGGGCCCGGTATTTTAAAGGGCAGGATCAACCTTTTCCCGATTTAGATTTTATATCAACCCAGGCTATTAACAAGGGGTTATTACCTGTATGAATTTTTTTGTTGTGAACCAGGTTTTCAAACCTGCGCGAACGGTGGTGTAATGGCGTACGCTTTTCAACCGACTGAAAACGTTGGGTATTGTAGATCGTTTGCAGATCAATTGAAGCCAGCTCGCTATTTAACTGGTCGTAGGAGGCTGAATATTTTGCTTTTGCCGCTACCGGAATGACTAATATTTTCGGCGACGAAGGCGAGCCATTGACCAGCATACGCGGGTATGAAGGGTTTAATATTGTCAATTGGTTAAGGTCGACCGACAATACGCGCGACACACTATTGAGCGAGATCATTTTATCAACCTGTACCGTATCAGTCTTTAACATGATGCTGCAACTTTGCGGTTCAATATGGTACTTATGATAGTAATTCATTACATAAGTCATCGCAATATAACAAGGTACATATCCCCGTGTTTCAACTGGCAGGTATTGGCGTATCGCCCAAAAATCGTTCGACCCGGCTTGTTCAATAGCCCTGATCACATTGTCTTTACCACAATTGTAGGAAGCAATGGCCAGCAGCCAATCACCAAATTGCTCGTAAGCGTCTTTCAAATAGGCTGCTGCAGCATAACTTGATTGTACCGGGTCACGACGTTCGTCGGTATATTCATCCATGGTAAGACCGTACATCCTGGCAGTACTCGACATAAATTGCCATGGCCCTGTTGCTCCAACGCGGGAAACAGCATTTGGATTTAATTGTGATTCAACAATAGAAAGATATTTTATTTCGTCAGGTATTCCGGCTTCACGGAAAGCCTTTTCATAGATCGGGAAATAATACTTACCAAGGCCAATTTCGCGTGAGATATCTGAACGCTGTGAAAGGTAATTGTCGATTTCGGCCTGCACGTATTCGTTATAATCGAGCTGTATATCCTTACTGATCGAATCGAGGCGTTTTTTGTAAATATTGTTTTGATAGATACCTAATGACGCAGGTTTTACGATCCTGCCTGCAGCTGAATCATGTAATACTCCCAAAGGAGTTACACAACAACCAGGTTGTTTGGCACGGTGCTGACGTTTATGTCCTCCAGTAATACCGGCGTTTGAGAATTGCACCAGAAATACTGCTACGACAATTAATACAAATTGCTTCATTTCACCCAAAGATTTACTAATATATTAAATTATTACAGTTTTACGAAATATTTCGAAAAATCTAATAATTCCTGTTCGGCGAAACGTTTGGTCAATAATTGCAAACCTACTGGTAAACCTTTATTAGTTTTGCCCGCCGGCAAGGATATAGCCGGAACTCCGGCCAGTGATGCTTGTACGGTGAAAATATCATAAAGATACATAACAGTAGGGTCTTTTTCTTTTTTGCCGATAGTGAAAGGGGGTTCAGGGGCGGTGGGTATCAGTATAAAATCGTATTCGGCAAGTAGTGCGTCTGTTTTTTCTTTGATCAGGCGTCTAACTTTTTGCGCTTTGGCGTAATATGCATCATAATAGCCTGCACTCAATACAAATGTTCCGAGCATGATACGGCGCTTTACTTCTTTGCCAAACCCTTCAGAACGCGACCGCTTATAGGTGCTTTGCAGATCGGTAGCAGCAGGGCTGCGATAGCCATAATGTACACCATCAAAACGTGCCAGATTTGACGATGCCTCTGCCGTTGCCAGGATGTAATAAGTTGGGACCAGGTAATCGAGGTGTTCAAATGCAACCGGTTTAACGGTATGCCCTTCTTGTCTTAATTTATCGATATATTTTATCAGTATTGATTTTACTTCATCATCGACGCCAGGGCTCGATAATGCCTCCTGGATGTAGGCGATCTTCTTTTTTGAGGTTGTTGGCGTTAAAGCTTGACGATAAGCCGGGACAGGTTTTCTGGCAAGAGTACTATCGTATTCATCTGCGCCTGCCATAATCTCCAGAAGGAGCGCTGCGTCCTCGACCGAATGGGTTAGCGGACCTACCTGATCGAACGAAGAAGCGTAGGCGATAATACCATGTCTCGAAATCGTACCATAGGTGGGTTTTAGGCCTACAAGGCCACAAAACGATGCGGGTTGGCGAACCGAACCTCCGGTATCAGTACCAATTGCGGCATGACAAAGACCAGCCTGCACGGCAACAGCCGAGCCGCCGGATGACCCGCCAGGAACGCGATCGGTATCCGCATAATTTCTAACTGGGCCGAAATATGAATTTTCGTTTGATCCGCCCATCGCAAACTCATCGCAGTTACAACGACCGATGATGATAACATCTTCGGCCAGCAGGCGTTCAACGATAGTGGATGAGTATACCGAAGTAAAACCTTCCAGAATTTTGGAAGAGGCGGTCACCTGGTGATCTTTATAGCAAATATTGTCTTTTATGGCGATGACCATCCCAGCCAGACGGCCGGCGATACCCGATTTGATCCGAGAATCAATTTCATTTGCCCGCAATAAGGCCTCCTTTTCAAATACTTCGTTAAAAGCATTCAGATTCGCGAACTCTTTTATACGTGCAAGGTAGCCCTTAACCAATCCATTAACTGTGATCCGGTTTGTTTGCAGGTCCCTCTTTATTTCATCTAAAGAGGAATAGGATGTAGTCATGCTGCTAAAATAAAAAACTTATCCGTTGAAATTGAAATTCCAGCAGATAAGTTTATGTTGCTAAGCTTAATGAAATAATAATGCCCTAACCAGATCAGCTTTTTGGCTTTTCTTCGGTTGGCGCAGCAGTGGGCGCAGCCGGAGTAGTTGTAGTTGTGCTGGTATCGCCATTCTTGGCATCGTTAAACTCTTTCATCCCTTTTCCCAATCCCCTCATCAGTTCAGGAATTTTTTTTCCTCCAAAAAAGAGCAATAATACTGCAATTATGATAATAATGTGCGATGGTTCTAACAGTCCCATGATCTATAAATTTAATGTTTAATTCTGTTTATGTTGTTTTAACTGGTTCATTCACTGTTTCGCCGGTTTGCGATCCGGTTACTGTACTATGGCTATCGCTTAGTGGTACCGTATTGGGCACTACAACCTCAGGCGCTGTTGTTTGATGTTCCTCCGCTGATGGCTGATGTTCGGCTATTTCGGCAACCTGCTCCTGTGCCGGCGGCAATAGAGGCGTTGCTTTAGCTACGGCCTCTTCGGCTTTCTTCTCTTCGTAACTATTGATCTGATTATTGATCTCGCGTTTTACACCTTCCGAAGCATCCTTAAAGTCACGAATCCCCTTTCCTAAGCCGCGTGCCAGTTCGGGCAGCTTATCGCCGCCAAAAAGCATCAATGCCACGATAGCAATTACCATCAGGTCTGACCCGCTCAAAATCAATAATACCGAACTATACATAGGTCTTAAAACAATTTACAAATATATGTAATTAAAAAACTAATTGATTAAAATAATTCTATTCGGGTGCAAGCCACGACCGAGGATTTACGGGGTTAGCCCCCTTGTAAACGGAAAACTGCAGGTTCGATTCGCCGGTCGCAGGATCGGCAGCTACGGTACCTATCATTTGTTTTGCCGTCACTTTTTGCCCTGCAACTACTATGATCGATTTGAGATTTGAATAGGACGTAAAATATTCGCCATGGGCAACCACTACGATAAGTGTTCCTTCAAAATTCCTCACCATAGCCACTTTGCCTTCAAAAACAGCTCTTACCGGTGCCCCGGCATTGGTCTTTATTTCCAGACCGTCACTTTCTGTCCGGATACCCTCAATTTTGTACACCCCCATTTCATGAGTAACTATGCCGTTCGCAACCGGCCAGGTTAAATGCCCCTTGTTCTCGAGGAAATTATCCGATATCCTGGCTCCCTCGGGCGTATTTGTCAGCACCTCTCTGTCGGTTGACCTGCTGGTAATGGTCTTAGCCGACGAGCTTTTTGTTCCCCCCGGATTGGCAGCGTTGTTTGCTTTTGCGGCATCTTCAGCTCTTTTTCGTTCTGCTGCAATTTCGCGGCGGATCGCATCACGGATTTCCTGGTTGGCCCGGGCAATTTTTCGTTGCAGGTCGCGCTGCTGTTCTTTTAGCTGGCCCTGCTGTTTGGATAGGTCGTCAACAACCTTAGCTTCATCCTTCTTTTGCCTCCCCAGAGTAACCTTTTCTTTGATCTGATCGACGAGGATATTGCTTTTTTCTTTCTTGGTGTTGTCTAATTCATTGATCTTAACGTGCAGTTCCTTTTCGGTGCCCTCAATATATTCGGCCTGGCGCTCCCGGTAACCGGCAAATTCCTGCAGATATTTCATCCGTTTGTAGCCCTGGTTAAAATCCTTTGCCGCAAAAATGAACATCAGTTTGTTATACGAGTTCCGGTTATGATAGGCAAAAAGTATCATCGCCGCATATTGCTTTTTCAACTGATCGAGTTGGCTCTGCAGGTTATGAACGGTAGAATTGCTTTCGGATATTTGGTTGTCCAGTACTCTTAACTCTGAGTTGATCGAGTTAATCTTGGCTTCGCGGATCTCTATTTGCTGCTTTAAATTATTGAGCTGCTTCAGCGTGCTTTTTTTATTATTGGCCGTTTCTTCGTATTCACGATTCAGTTGGTCCAATTCTTCATTGTATTTGGCAACCCGCTTTTTTAGTTCGTCACTCCCACTTTGTGCCTGGGCATGCCCGGCGGTTAATAGGCCGGCAACAAGAAGCAATAACATCAGAAATTTCATCGCCCTAAATTAAATATTTATTTCGCAGGTTCGTAACCTGATGGAATGTTGAACGGATATTCAAGTGGTTTATCAAAATCGGTCTTATTGTAATGGATACTGATCTTAACTTTTTTTATACCGGCAACTGAATTGATATCGATCTGGGATGGCAGTGTGCGATCGGATACTTGCATTGGCTGCGAATTTAGAACTTCTAATGCCTGCCCTGCTGCAGTATTGGATAAATGAGTCTGCGTTACGTGTAAATTTGGACCAAAAGTGAGGTCATAGGCTAACTCGTCAAGTGTGCCGCTGCATACCTGGTTAGTACTATCGGCTTTCAATTGTACATCGTAGGTAAGCAATTGCGGGATAGCATTGCCTACAAGCAGGGCTTCAATAGCCGTATAATCGATTTTATCACCGGTATACTTGTATAAATAACTGAAAGGTTTGGCCAGGTACAAACCCTGCAGCTTATTAACAACCTGGATACTATCCGGCGTAATCAGGGCGCGAGCCACTTCAATTCCGGCTATGGCGGTTATAGAGACCCATATCTTTTTCCCTTTATCAATGCGGATGGTTAAGCTTACATTGTTACTGCTACCTCCGAGGCTCAATTCAGCTTTTGCCTTAGCCGAAAAGGTGTTGAACTGCAGTTGAGCAGCCCTGATACTGTTTATTTTTGCGCTAACAGAGGCAGCCGCATTTACCGATACAGTGTCGGCACGTTTGTTTACTCCGACCAGGTGCTTTTTAGCCTTGCAGCTAACAACTGCCACTAAGGCTATTAAAAATAATATCCTATTCAACATATTTTTTCTCGTTGATCTTTCGGTCTAAAATCGGTGTTTCGCCTCCATATCCTTTCGCTTTCTTCCAGTTATCCAGGGCCCCGGCTGTATCGCCCAGTTTGAATAAAATATCGCCATAGTGCTCAGCCTGCACAGCACTGTGATTTTTGTCATGCGATAAAGCTTTCTCCATCCAAACCTTTGCGTCGATATAGTTTTTTTGTTTGAACAGTATCCAGGCATAAGTATCTTCAAACGAAGCCGTATTGGGTTGGATCTCATTTGAATGCTTTGACATTGCTCCTGCCTTATCCAGTAACAATCCACGCACCGAAAGGTAGTAGGCATAATTGTTCAGGGTATAGGCATTATCGGGATTAAAGCTAAGGGATTTATCATAAGCTTCATCGGCATGCTGATCATCGCCGAGCGAATGATAACAATCTCCTTCCGAAGAATAAGCCTGGCTTAGGAGGTCCTTGTCCTGGCTCTCCAGGGAAGTTACGTTACTGATATAGCCGAGGGCCTTTTTAAATTCCTTCTTTTGTTCACAGGCCACCCCTACGAAGTAATTAAGCCAGGCCTGGTTGGGGAAAAGCGACAAAGCATCCTCTCCATCTCTTATTGCGGCATCAATTTCATTATCGCCCAGTTCCAGCCGGATCAATTGTTCCCTTACTTCATAAACCTGGCCGTTTAATTCGATCGATCTTTTATAGCTGAGTTTTGCATCTTTATATTGCTCGTTTTGTACCAGCATATCACCATATAGGGCGTAGCTGCGGGCGTCGTCGGGGTGTGACAGGGTCAGCTGGCGACTTAATTCAAGAGCGCTGGCCCGTGCATTGGCGTCCTGAAATTTCGGCACATAACCCAGCACAATCTTGATTTCCTGTTCGATATCCATGTCGGGCAGGCTAAATGCTAGTATAAGCTCATTATAGCTATTCTCATAGTCCTTTTTATCGCGATAGATATCGGCCAGGGCAAGGTGCACTTTCCCTTCTTTGGCGTCCACTTTTTCGGCATTTTTCAAAACTTTCAGAGCCTTATCCTGGAAATTATTTGAATTATATATCTCGCTCAAAAGCAGGTAATATCGTATTTCGGTAGGATTAGCGTTGATAAGGCTCTCCAGATCGCTAGCTGCTTTGTCAACCTTACCCTGCTTTAAATACAAACTCTCTTTTTTTGCGACGATCTCATCCGAAGGTCCCTGCATCTGCTCTAACTTTTCATAGACCGCCAGGGCTTCATCGTACTTTTTTTGGAGGGTATATACGTTAGCCTGGTCGTAATAATATTCTGGTTTGTCCGGGTCTATCTTTAACAGTTCGGTAAATACATTTTCAAGCTTGTCAATATTGTTGCTTTTTTCATAGCAATCAGCCAAAGACACCCAATACCATTCGTTACCGGGATTAACTGCCACAGCCTTTTCCAATAGTTCCTGCGCCGAGGGATAATCATTTGCTACTTTCTTCAGCGTAGCCAATTCATACATGGATGCATCACTCCGCGGATCTACCTGCAAAACCTGAGCAAATATCTCGGAAGCAAGCGTGAAATTTTCGATGGTTTTTTCGCGCAGCGCCGAATAGAATAGCTGCTTAACGGTGAGACTGTCTGATTGCGTCAGGGGTTTGACCGGAACAATAGTTGCTCTGCTATCTTTATGCTGCGCCAGTGCAAAAACTGGTAGCATTAAAAACACAAAAAATAAGTTGTTTTTCTGTTTCATTATCCGACCCCAGTATGCCCATAACCGCCGGCGCCGCGTAATGTTTCGGTTAACACTTCAACTTCGTCCCATTCAACTTTTTCATGCCGGGCTATAATCATTTGTGCAATCCTGTCGCCCGAGTTGATCGAAAAAAGCTCCTGGGAAAAATTGATCAGTAAAACTTTTATCTCGCCCCGGTAATCAGCATCTATAGTTCCCGGTGAATTAACTATGCTGATACCATGCTTAAATGCAAGGCCACTGCGTGGCCTGATCTGTGCTTCAAAGCCCTCGGGTAATTCAATAAACAAACCGGTTGGAATAAGCTTCCGCTCCATTGGCCCCAGGATGACCGGACCGTCAATATCTGCGCGAATATCCATGCCCGCGGCATGTGCTGTTTCATAAGCGGGCAATATGTTTTTCGATTTATTGATTATTCTGATGGTCATTTCCTGCTGAGTATTGCTTTGATATCCTTACGCTCGAAAAAATAGGCCGCAAGCACGTAGCCGATCAATAGTGCGTCACCGGCAAATATATTGTGCTTAAAGATATAGAACGATAAGAAAACGATTATTATCGATGAAATGATATAAGCACCGTTCTTTTTAAGATTATAAGGGATAGGGTAATTTTTTTGTCCCCAAAGGTAGGATAAGATCATCATAATGGTGTACGCAATCAGCGATGTCCAGGCCGAAGCCATATAGCTGTAGGTGGGTATAAACAGCACATTTAGTACAATGGTTGCTATGGCACCGATCCCGGAGATATATAAACCATATTTGGTTTGGTCGGATAGTTTGTACCAAACGGATAAATTCATGTAAATACCGAGGCTAACGTAGCCGAATACCAATGGCGGTATCACATTGATCCCCACCCAATAACTATGACCGGGGATGAAATACTTCATCAGCAGATCGATATTGGCAATCAGTCCGATGAAGATAATACACACAGCAATCACGAAGTACTCCATGATCCTGGCATAGGTTTGACTGGCATTTTTATTTTTGGCGTGATTGAAAAAAAACGGCTCGGCACCGAGGCGAAATGCATTGATAAAAATACTAAGGAAGATAGATATTTTGGCGCAGGCCCCATATATACCTACATCGCGCAACCCGATTTTTGGTGGCAGTAACCATCCCAGCATCAGTTTATCTGCATTTTCGTTGATCAGATACGAAAGATTGGCGATGAGGATTGGCCAGCTGTAAGCGTACATTTCGAACAGCATTTTGCGGTCAAAATCAAACCTTATTTTCAATAACTCCGGCAATAGCAGTATAAGGGTTACAATACTGGCAAACAGGTTTGAAAGAAAAACATAGCCAACCCATCCCTTGATATACCAATGGCCAACCCATGCCGAGCCTGCTAACTGGTGGCGCATCCAAAACGGGATCAACCAAATGAAGATCAAATTGAGACTGATAAATATGCCAATATTGATGGTCTTGATCAGGCTATACTTACCCGGCCTGCCATCTGCCCGTAATTTGGCAAAGGGTATAACGCACCATGCATCCAGAACTAAAATAGCCAGGAAATATTCGATATAGGTGATGAAATCAGCGTGACTGGTACCCACCACGGCCCGATGGGCATGAACGATCTTCGCCGAGGCACTCACGTTGATCAGATCGGCGATCGGACTGATGAAAGGCAGTACCAACAATAAAAATATCAGTGTGATAGATACCACCGAAGCAAATGCATTATTGTATACCCGTTGCTTGTTGTTTTCATACTTGTTCAGGTATCTGAAAAAGGTAGTTTCCATTCCAAATGCCATCACCGCGTTTAGGATGGAAACATAAGCAAACATGGTGGTTAATATCCCATAGGTACCGGCGGGATAGGCTTTGGTATAAAGGGGTGTCAGGAAAAAGCTTAATACCCTGCCCGCTATGGTGGTTATACCGTAAACAGTAGTTTGGCCTGCAAATTTTCTAGCGGTCGACAATGTATTGTTGCGGATTTTTAATAACAGTTAAAGGCTAATTTCGAATTTCCGGATTCCGAAATACCCCTAACGTCCTTTTTTTACCACTTCAAAATTACGATAGTTTTTTAATTCGCCTTCATGGGCGTCTACAGAATTTACCTGTGCATGTTCAGGACCCTCTTTGCACCAGTCGAGAAACATTTCCAGCGCTACTTTATCGCCTTCGGCCTCAATATAAACACTTCCGTCGGGCTCGTTGCTGATCTGGCCTTTTACCCCCAGGTGGTCGGCAACAGCTTTGGTTGCCCCTCTGAAAGATACGCCTTGTACCTGGCCGGTAATGGTGATATTGAGGTGGGATTTCATTGATTTTTGTTGGAATGTTGTAACGTTGTAATGTTACAAATTTAATCGAAAATTAAATTGACGGGTGGAAGGCGTTTGCACAAATGATTAATTTAAACCATCTCAACCTTACAACCTTACAACTAAATTAACCGCCTCACTTTAGTATCCGGCGTAATACGCAGACCATCAAGGCCGGTGATGAGGTTAAGTCCGGGTGTTTTGCCGGGCTCGAGGGTGCCTTTTTCGTCGTCGATGCCTAAAAATTTAGCGCCATTGCGGGTAGCCCAGGTGATCAGTCTTTCTGTACTGATTGCTGGAAATTTCTCCTGAATCAGTTGCATTTCATTCAGGATACATAGTTTGGTATTGGATGCCAGACTATCGGTTCCTAAAGTAAGGTTGAAGCCCTGATCGATGAAAAGTTCTATTTTGGGTAATTTGTTCTCGATATACAGGTTAGCGCCCGGGCAAAAACAAAAATGTACCTTTTTATCAAAACGTTTGATAAAATAGATATCTTTCAGGTTAGTACATGAATTGTGTACAAGCAGCACTTCCTGTTTATTGCTTAAAAGCGGTATGATGGTTTGAACCGAATTGCGCGCCTGCGATTTAAAATGGCTGATATCGATACCAAAATGGGCGTACAAATCAATGAATTTACCTGTACGGTAACGGAAAAACTTATTTTCTTCCTCGCTCTCCTGGTTGTGGATGCTTAACAGATTTTTTACAGCACCATCGCTGTAATGCTTGATCAGTTTATATAATTCTTTGGATACAGAATAAGGCGAATGAGGAGTAACCGAACTTGAAGCAGGCTTAAACTCAGCAGCCAGGGCCAGCGCTTTATCAAACGCTTCCTGTGCTTTTGCCGGCTGGAAGCTAAATACCTCTGAAAATGAATGGTAATATATTTTGCTCTTAGCCTTAACAGGGATAGTTACATTGCTATTGCAGATATCGCCAACCGCAACAATGCCATTATCGTACATTTCCTGATCGGCTTTGATGGCGGCATCAGTTATGGCCGATTGCTCGGCTGCCCGAACGGCCTGGATACCTTTGATGAATTCGATCAAACCATTGCCGGGTTCAATTTTATCTTTCAGGTGCGAAAGTTCGAGGTGGCAGTGGGTATTGATAAAACCGGGGCATATGATCCCTTCCAACTGCACAATGGGCTGGTTATTGGAGAAATCATGACTTGAAACTGAAATAATTCTACCGTTGTCATCAACAGCTACGACCCCATTTTTTATAGGATCAGCATTCACCGGAAAAACGTAGTCGGCTTTAAAAATTTTCATTCAACTTTGTTTATTCTTCCTGTCCTCCCAGAATCGAAAAAAGCCCGGTTCCCTCTTTCAAAAAGACTTGTTTTTGATTCCAATTGTGCCTCTTATGTAAATAAATTTACCAGCCCAAAGGCATTGATCCCAAATTAAGTAACTTTGTACCGTGACGTCCAAAGACAAAATCGATATCCGTAGCCTGAGTGCCGAAGCATTGACAAACCATTTTACCCAATTTGGCGAAAAAGGTTACAGGGCAAAGCAAGTTTATGAGTGGCTTTGGCAAAAATCGTGTGTTTCTTTCGATGAAATGAGTAATATTTCGAAAGAACTGCGAAAAAAACTGGATGACACCTTTGTGATCAACGCCGTAAAGATCAGCAACTCGCAATTCAGTTCTGATAAAACTATAAAAAATTCCTTTGTTTTACACGATGATCACCTGATCGAGGGCGTATTGATTCCTACCCCCGAAAGGATGACAGCCTGTGTATCATCGCAGGTAGGTTGCAGCCTTACCTGCAAGTTTTGCGCGACCGGCTATATGGAGCGCAAACGTAATTTAAACCCCGATGAGATCTACGATCAGGTGGTGCTGATCGATAAGCAAGCCAGGGAAAATTACGGATTACCACTAAGCAATATTGTTTACATGGGTATGGGTGAGCCGCTGCTCAATTATGCCAATGTGCTGAAATCAGTTGAACGGATCACGGCCGAAGATGGGCTGAATATGGCTGCAAAAAGGATCACCGTTTCTACAGCCGGTATTGCCAAAATGATCAAAAAACTGGGTGATGATAAAGTGAAGTTCAACCTTGCCCTGTCGCTGCATGCTGCCAACGACGAGAAACGCAATACCATTATGCCTATCAATGAGCAAAACTCGTTAAAGGCATTAGCCGAAGCATTGAAATACTATTTTGCCAGAACAAAAAACCCGGTAACTTACGAGTACATTGTCTTTAATAATTTCAATGACGAGTTGCAGGATGCTATGGAATTGGCCAAATTTTGCAAGCATGTGCCCTGCAAGGTAAACATCATTGAATATAATCCTATTTCTTTCGCCAGTTTCCTCAATGCAGGTGAAGATAAAATAGAAGCGTTTGCCGAATATTTGCGCAACCATGGCGTGATCACCAATATTCGCCGCAGCCGGGGTAAAGATATTGATGCTGCGTGCGGACAGTTGGCAATAAAAGAAGAGGCGAAATCTGAATCTTTATAGGCCATCATTTCTTTTATTTGCGCGGTTCTGCTAAATTCATCGCGTGAAATTGCAATCAGGCTACCTAACCGATTTCGTATCCCTTATCTTCCCCGACCTTTGCCAGGCCTGCCGCGTCAATTTGGTTAGCGGCGAAGAACTGCTTTGCACCGAATGCCGCTATAACCTGCCATTAACTAATTTTCACCAAAAGCCCGATAATATCGTTGCGCAGCAATTTTGGGGCAGGATTAATGTCGAGGCGGCTTATGCGCTTTGTTATTTTATCAAAGGCGGCAAAATGCAGCACCTGATGCACCAGTTTAAATACAAGGGTGTGCAAAAGATAGGGCATTTGCTTGGTAACATCGCCGGTGAACAACTGGCTCAAAACCCCTTATTTAATTCGGTTGACATTATCATACCAGTACCCTTGCACAGGAGCCGGCAAAAGCAAAGAGGTTATAACCAGAGCGCTTGTTTCGCCGAAGGTATTTCAGATAAATTACTTAAACCGGTTGTCGAAAATACCCTCGTGCGAGAACGCGCTACCGCAACACAAACTCAGCGCACACGCTTTTTACGATTTGAAAATATGCAGGAGGTGTTCCAGGTAATTGATGCTCAGCAACTAAAAAACAAGCATGTGCTGCTGGTTGATGATATTGTAACAACAGGTTCCACACTGGAAGCCTGCGGCACCGAGCTATTAAAAATTGAGGGCTTAAAACTGAGCATCGCTACTATAGCTTATGCCGAATAAGACACGATTTTGGGATTTAATAGATTTGAAGGATTATCTGGCGAAAATTAGCCGCTCACAACTACCCAATAACCGATATCCAATAACCGATATCTGATACCCGATACCTGATCACCAATCAACTAACCTTCTGATACTTCGCCAGCTTATCGTACAAACCTTTTGGGTCAAACGGTTTCAGGATATAATCGTTCATGCCCGAGTTCTCGATCTCGTTGATCTCGCTGTTCAGCATGGAAGCGGTAAGGGCAATAATTGGCAATTGCTGGTAAAAAGGGTCTTCTTTACCACGGATGATCCTGGTAGCTTCAAGGCCGCCCATAACCGGCATGTGGATGTCCATTAATACAACATCAATTTGATGGTTATTCTCCAGTTTTTCTATGGCTTCCTCTCCATTCTCAGCATATTCAATTGTAGCTCCCCATTTGGTAAGCACTTTATTGATGAGTAGCCTGTTAATTTGGTTGTCATCAACAACCAGCACAGTTAATTGCAGTCCTGTTTCCACGGTATGATTATGATTAGTGGTATTTAATTGCTCTTTATCAAATTTTATGGTGAACCAAAAAGTTGATCCTTTTCCCAAAACACTGTCCACATGGATCGTGGCACCGTGTAATTCGATCAGCTTTTTCGTTATCGCCAGGCCAAGGCCTGTACCGCCGTACTTGCGCGATGTATCAGATTCAGCTTGCTTAAACGACTCAAAGATGGTGTTTATTTTTTCATTTGCAATGCCTATGCCCGTGTCAGAAATAGCAAACCGTATTTTCACGTAGGTCTCGGCCTGGCCAATTACCTGTGCATCGATGGTAACCCCTCCGGTTTCGGTAAATTTCACGGCGTTGCCTACCAGGTTCAACAATATCTGACACAAACGGGTCCGGTCGCCTATAATTGTTAGAGGGATGGCCTTATCTACACTATGTTTGATGTAGATCTTCTTTTCACTGGCATTAAACTGCATCGAGCTGGATATGCTTTGCACCAAATCGTGCAATTCAACCGTGGTACGTTCCAGTTCAATGTTTCCGGTTTCGATCTTCGTAAAATCAAGTACATTGTTGATCAGCGTCATCAGATTTTCGGCTGAGAATTTGAGTATACCCAGGTTTTCTTTGTGTATTTCCTCCGAATTATTATCCAGCAACAGGTGCGACATGCCAATTACGGCGTTCAATGGCGTACGTATCTCGTGACTCATCACCGAGATAAACATATCCTTAGCCCGGCTCAATTGCAATGCCTCTTCCCGGGCCGAGATCAGCTCGATTTCGGCTTTCTTTTTTGCTGTGATATCAATAATAACCTCGATGTATTTATCAATGTCGCCATTTTTATCCAGTATTACCGAGTTGATCACCGATATCCACAAAGGCGTACCATCTTTCCGGTACACCAGCAAATCAACCTCAAAGGATTGCTTTGCCCGCGACAATTCACGCGATTTATGAATGACAGATACATCCGTTAGTTCACCCTTTAGTACATCACCTAATCGCTTTCCTTTCGCTTCAGCAATAGCATAGCCGGTTATATTTTCAAAGGCATTGTTCACCCACTCAACTTTTCCCGTCCTGTCATTGATCACAACTCCGCTTGTTGTACTACTGGCAACCAATGATAACAAGTTGTTTTGTTCTTCAGTCTTCTTCCGTTCGCTAATGTCAACCATCACGCCAACCTGGCGCTCAATATTGCCGGTTTCATCCAGCAAAGGCGTATTAGAAATATGTACCCAAACCGATGTGCCATCCTTGCGGTAAACCTGCAATTCAATTTCATAGGGTTGGTTATATTTCACTGCAGTAAGTGCAGTGTTATAAACCTCCATATCGGTTTCCTGGCCTATCAATAAGTCATCATAGGCTTTGCCCAGCATTTCATCAAGCGAATAACCGATCAATTTTTCCTGCGCTTCGTTGATCCAGATAATATGGCCCTTACCATTCCTGATAATAATACCGCTTGGCGACTTACGTGCCGCAAATGACAAAATATCCAGGTCTGTTTCGGCTTTACGTTGCGAGGTAATGTCTGTGCCGTTGGCATACCATTTGCCTTCTTTGTAAATCAGTTTCCAGCCCAACCATTTGATATCGCGGGTGGTACTTAATACCGGTGTTTTTATTTCAAATGATTTCTGCTGTTTTTCGAAGCCCTTTTTGATCATTTGCCGGGCCGATACGGTAATGCCCTCAGAAAATAAATTCCAGAAAACATGCCCGATTGACTGTGCAGCAGTATAGCCCAGAATATCGGATGCAGCCGTATTGATCATCTCTATCCGGAAGTCGCGATCCATTACGCAATGTATGGCAGTCGACGAATTGACCAGGTTTTGCAGGTCCTTCTCACGACGGCGGATATCTTTCAGTTCCTTCCGCTTTCGGGTGAGAATAAGATGCGAAACAACGGAATCGGCTAAAGTTCCTAAGGCTTGTAATTGTTCTTCCGCCAATTTACGTGGCACAAGATCCATCACACACAAGGCCCCTAACCGGTAACCCTGAGGGTCGATCAATGGCGCACCGGCATAGAACCTGATATGCGGTTCATGAACTACAAAGGGATTCTGATTTAAAGTTTCGTGGAGGGTCAGATCGCTGATCTCCAGTATATCCGACCCGTTGATAGCGTGATTGCAAAAGGCATCGGCTCTTGATATTTGCTTAACATCAATACCAACGCTTGATTTTACCCATTGCTTATCTGCATCGATAAAAGTAATCAGCGCCATCGGAGTTTCACAGATGAATGACACCAGGCGGGTTATACCGTCCAGCTCCTTCTGTGGCGAAGTGCCAAAAAATTGGTATTCACTAAGGACGCCTAAGCGTTTTTCTTCTGAAAATGCAGTTTGCGTTTTATTCACTTTATAATTAATCCGAGTCGTTACGTCGGTATAATGGAAAATCTTCCATCAACCGATGTACCTTTTTACGTATTTTACGCAAAGAAGGTTCATTCTCGGGATCAATTAATACGGCATCAATCAACTCAACAATCAGTTCCATATGCTTTTCTTTTAAGCCTCGTGTGGTGATTGCAGCAGTGCCTACACGTATGCCTGATGTAACAAAAGGCGACTTATCATCAAAGGGAACCATATTTTTATTCACGGTAATATCAGCAGCTACCAGGGCATTTTCTGCCGCCTTACCGGTGATATTTTTATTGCGAAGGTCGATCAGTATCAAATGGTTATCGGTACCACCAGAAATGATCTCGTAACCGCGTTCAGTTAGCGCTGTTGCCATTGCCGCAGCATTCTTTTTCACTTGCAGGATGTATTTCATATAATCCTCGCTCAGTGCTTCACCAAACGCAATAGCCTTTGCAGCAATAATATGTTCAAGCGGACCGCCTTGTGTACCGGGGAAAACACCCATATCCAACAGCGACGACATCATACGTGTTTCGCCTTTAGGTGTCTTTATACCGAAAGGATTTTCAAAATCCTTACCCATTAAAATAATACCGCCACGGGGGCCACGCAGGGTTTTATGGGTTGTAGTTGTTACAATATGGCAATGCGGCATCGGATCATTCAATAAACCACGGGCAATTAGTCCTGCCGGGTGCGAAATATCTGCTAAAACCAGTGCACCCACCTTATCGGCCACGCGGCGGATAAATTCATAATCCCAGTCGCGCGAATAGGCTGAAGCACCGCAGATGATCAGTTTTGGTTTTTGTTCTAAAGCAACTTTTTCCAACTGCTCGTAATCAATCCTGCCGGTTTCCTTTTTCACCCCATAAAAATGAGGCTCGTATAATTTACCTGAAAAGTTAACAGGCGATCCATGGGTCAGGTGCCCACCATGTGAAAGATCAAAACCCAATATTTTATCGCCTGGCTGCAGTACGGCCAGCATCACAGCGGCATTAGCCTGCGCACCTGAATGGGGTTGTACGTTGGCCCACTCGGCATTGAACAGTTGTTTGGCACGATCGATAGCAATATTCTCTATCTCGTCAACAACCTGGCAACCGCCGTAATAACGTTTGCCCGGCAAGCCTTCAGCGTACTTATTGGTGGCCACCGAACCGGCTGCTTCCATCACCTGTCTGCTAACAAAATTCTCTGAAGCAATTAGTTCGATACCTTCTTCCTGGCGTTGTTGCTCTTCGTCAAGCAACTTAAATATCAATTTGTCTCTTTTCATTCTGGGGGTTAAATCGGGTGCAAAGATAAGAGTTTAAGGTGAAAGGCAAAGGGCTAAAGATGAAAGGGTAAAGTTGGAGTTGAAAGGTATTATGCTGCTGAAATCCAAAAATTATTGAATCCCAGGCCTACCTGTATCCTGATAAGATCCTGCTGTAGCATCTCGAGTACCGCCAGAAAATTATAAACAAAATGCACCCTGTTTTCGGAGCGATTGGCGATCGATTTAAAGTCGAGCCTTTCGTTGATGCGCAGCAAGTCGTTGATAGCGCGCTTTTGTTCTTCGATAGTGTATGGATATTGAACAACGGTATGTTTAACTTCTTCGGTACGGTTCTGGTAACGCTTGTTCAATTTATCAAATACCGTCATCAGCTTATAAAGGCTAATCTCGGCAAGTTCTTCGCCCGGCACGGTTACTTTATCCACCTGTTGCAGGTCATAAGCAATGTTGCCACGTTTTTCACGGGCAAAACGCTCATCCTCCATCGGGCGTAACTGTTCGCAAACCTCCTTGAACTTTTTGTATTCAATCAGTTTGCGTATCAGCTCAGCTTTAGGGTCGTGTTCCGTTCCTTCCTCTGCCTCGTAACGCGGAAGCAGCATTTTGGCTTTGATGCGCATCAGCGTAGCTGCCACAAAAATAAACTCACTGGCCAGCTCCATGTTCAGACTGTTCATCTGGTGGATATAGTTCAGAAAGTCGTCGGTGATGCGTGCAATAGGGATATCCTGTATGTCAAGTTCATCGCGCTCGATAAAAAACAACAGCAAGTCGAACGGTCCTTCAAACTGGGGTAAATTTATTGCAAAACTTTCTTCGGTCATCACAATCCAAAAGTATAGGCTAAAAACAAAAACCGTCTGCAAAAGTTATTAAGAAATGAAAAACTAAGTGGAAAACTTTTGAGGGATACACTTACAAAAAAGGCTTATCATTACATTGTAAAACATTAATAAAAAGCAGCATATCTGCTTAACATTTAATTTTCTAAACATATTCACGATAAAAAAAACTTACTTTTGTGAGTTGAATTTTTTAAGCAAAGCATGCAGGTAACGGCCGGAGATTTACTTCAAACGATAAATTATCCATCTGATTTAAAGCTACTTACCGAAGAGCAATTAAACCAGGTTTCGCAGGAATTACGCCAGTATATTATTGACGTAGTGTCTGTTAACGGAGGGCATTTTGGTGCCAGCCTGGGCGTTGTTGAACTAACCGTTGCCCTGCATTATATTCTTAATACACCGTATGACCAATTGGTTTGGGACGTAGGTCACCAGGCTTACGGCCACAAGATATTAACCGGTCGCCGGGAAGTATTTCATACCAACCGTATTTATGGCGGTATCAGCGGATTTCCAAAACGTTCCGAAAGCGATTATGATACCTTCGGCGTAGGCCACTCTTCTACATCTATTTCGGCTGCGTTGGGTATGGCGGTGGCTTCGAGATACAAAGGCGAGACCGACCGTCAGCATGTTGCCGTTATCGGCGATGGTGCAATGACAGGCGGGATGGCCTTTGAAGCGTTGAACCATGCCGGTATCGAGAACTCAAACCTGCTGGTGATTCTGAACGACAACAACATGTCGATCGATCCAAATGTAGGTGCGCTAAAAGAATACCTGACCGACATTACCACCTCTAAGCCCTACAACCGTTTTAGGGATGATATAGCGCATGTGCTGACCAAAATATCATCACGTGGTCCGGATGCGTTCAAGTTTGCCAAAAAACTCGAAAAAAGCGTTAAAGGCACCTTGCTGAAAAACGCCAACCTGTTTGAGTCGCTTAAGTTCCGCTACTTCGGCCCTATTGATGGCCATAATGTAAAACACCTGGTACGTGTATTGCGCGATTTGCGTGATATACCCGGCCCAAAGTTGTTGCATTGCGTAACCGTAAAAGGTAAAGGCTATGCTCTGGCCGAAAAAGATCAAACCAAATGGCATGCGCCGGGACTGTTTGATAAGATTACCGGTGAGATCAAAAAATCAAAAAATGATAAACCACAGCCTCCTAAATACCAGGACGTGTTTGGACATACCATTATAGAGTTAGCCGAACAAAACGCTAAGATCATGGGGGTAACCCCTGCTATGCCTTCGGGTTGCTCGCTCAATTTGATGATGAAGGCGATGCCCGAACGTGCATTTGATGTGGGTATTGCTGAACAGCATGCGGTTACCTTCTCGGCGGGGCTGGCTTCTCAATGCCTGGTTCCTTTCTGCAATATCTATTCAAGTTTTATGCAGCGTGCATACGACCAGGTGATCCACGATGTAGCGATACAAAAGCTTAACGTAGTATTCTGCCTCGACCGGGCAGGTATAGCCGGAGCCGATGGGCCTACGCACCACGGTGCTTATGACCTGGCTTATATGCGTTGTATCCCCAACATGACGGTTTCGGCACCGATGAACGAGGAAGAGCTGCGTAACCTGATGTTCACTGCCCAGCAGGAGGATATGGGACCCTTTGTGATCAGGTATCCACGTGGTTCGGGCGTAATGGTTGATTGGCAGAGGCCGATGAAAGCTATCCCCGTTGGCAAAGGACGTAAAATTACTGATGGCGAAGGTGTGGCTATCTTAACCATTGGCACCATAGGCAATGAAGCAGTAAAAGCAATTGCTGGTTTAAATGAAGAAGGTTATTTCCCTGCCCATTACGACCTGCGTTTTGTGAAGCCGTTAGACGAAGCCCTGTTACACGACGTGTTCCGCAAATTCAGCAAAGTGATCACGATAGAGGATGGCTGCCTGGAAGGTGGCATGGGCAGTGCCGTACTTGAATTTATGTCCGACAATCAGTATAGCGCCGAAGTTGTTCGTCTGGGTATTCCAGATCACTTCATCGAACATGGCGAGCAACCTGAACTTTGGGCCGAATGTGGCATAGACGCTGCTTCAATTGCCATACAGGCGCGCAAATTGGGTATCAAACGCAACGCGCACACCATTGCATCCTAATCCTGTTTCAATTCTCTCCTGATCTTTTATTCAATACGATCGCTTGGCGCGCTTGCTATTGCTTGCTGTCCGCCATTAAATTAGTGTGATTTAAAGCTGGCAATATCGCTGTAAAAATCCCTGAACGAACTGCGCAGGCCAATGGTCAGCATGGATGTCTTATCATCAAACTGACTATTCTTTTCTGTTCTCAAAATACCGCCCAGCTCTATTCTTAAATTGTACTTTGGATTGATCACGTAGGCGACCTTACCCTGGAGAAAATACATATTCGTACTTAGCCCCTGCCCGGTAAAGTTACCGTAGGCTTTCGCGGGTGAAGTATAGATATCAAAAATATCTTTGCCATAATTCAGCCCGTTCATATCAAGGCCATAAAAACCATAATCGCCTTCAGCCGAAAAATCAAAACGTTTGTAGCTATAATTCAATAAGCCAACCAATTCCCTGAAGTTTGCGCCCCAGGGATGCGCCATTGGCTCGCCGTTCTCGGAGTAATTTTCAATGGCCGAACGTGCCGCATAGGTATAAGGCTTGGCATTGTTACTTTCGAGTAAATAACTCAGACCCTTAACGCCAAATAAGCTGGGACCACGTATTCCCAGCTGCCAGCCATATTTATTGTCGGATGCGCCATTGCTTGAAAAGAAATCTTTCGAGTGAAATTCATTCAAAATAAACTGACCGTAAACCGTTAAACCGTCTGATATCTTAAACTTACCAGTAGCACCCAAAATAGATTTATCCGGGTCGTTGCTGGCATTGTTAACCGGCTTCAGGAAAATGATGGGGTTGATATAGTTGAGATCGAATGGGCGTTTAATACCGTTATCATCCGTAAAAAATCCCATAATATTTTCAAAGAAACCGAGTGAAAGCCGCTTGCTTACATTCCAGTCGAGGTAATGAAATACACCGAATTTCTTCCGGTTGATGCCATATTGTGATGTTGTAGCCGGATCATTCATATAGGTCCACATCGCCATATACCTAACGTTACCCAGCGTACCGGTAAGTTTGAAGAACGGATAAGGCGATGCATAATCAGATAATAACATAGAGCGATAACCATCGCCAATAAATGTTTTATCTCTGCCTGCCGATATGTTCAGGTACTTAGCAGGTGTATAAGAAACAGTTGCTGTTATATACGACCAGTTGTAGGTATCACCGGTATGGGATGCCGCATAGGCCTGCCCGGGAATGACACCTACCTGGGTAATATAGGTTGACATATAGTCGGGGAAAACAGCGCTGCTGGTATAGCCGGCTATATTGTAATAGAATTTATTGCCGACAGTGCCGCCTAGTTGCAATCCGACCGAGGTATTATTTGTTGTTTTTGATCCCGAAAAATCCCGACCGATCACCAGGTCGGGCAATACGTCGGCATAAAAGGTTGATCTTGTACCCCGGTAATCTACCAGGTGCTCGTTGAATAATTTGTTGTAAGCACCGCTAGGTTTGCCTGTACCCGAATGGTAATTCATGATAGAATCATACGCACGTTTTAATAACGAATCGTCAACAAAAAGTGGCAAAAGGGCTGTATGTTCGTTGGTTTTTGTAGAATACAGCTCCGGGCTTAGCTTTTGATAAAACTGGTACGAATAAGGCTGATACTCCGATTGTGCCGAGGCAATACCCGTCGAAATCAATAGAATCAACAGAACCATACCCATCCTGCCTGCACCTGCACGGTACCTTTCCTTCAAGAATTGCCTATTAAAATGGTTAAAAATCATGATATAGATCCCTGAAAGTACTTCTTAGTCCAAATGTTAACATAAACGTTTTATTATCGGTACCTATGCTTGTTTGTTGCCTCAGCAACCCACCAACTTCTATACGTAAATTATATTTCGGGTTGAGCAGGTAAGCCACCGTACCTTCGGCATATTTTAAGGTGTTAGCTACACCCTGGCCCGTACTGCCGATGGTTGGCGGCAGGTTTGTATTGTCCGATTGCCTGATATCGTTACCATAGTTAACCGTTTTTGTACTGGTACCGTAGTTGGCGTAGTTGATCTGCCCCTGCAAATCGAATTTTCCGATCGAATAATTTAATATCCCTACAAACTCCTTAAAATTGGCACCAAGCGGGTCGGCCAATGGTTCGTTGTATTGCGCGTAATTGACTACCGGGTACTGGTTGGCATAAGTATAAGGGGTTGAAGTATTGTACTCCACCAGGTAGTTAAAGTTCTTTACATTAGCCAGGTCGGCTCCTCGTACGCCCAGCTGCCACGAATTTCGACTGTTATTGTTACCCGGCGATGAGGCCTGATCGACCAGGTATTGGCCATAGATGGCAGTTTTATTAAATACCTTGTATTTGGCATTAAAGCCCAGTAAAGTATGATCGGGCACAGGGTTAGCAGGGCCTATAGACGAAGCAAAATAAACCGGGTCGATATAATTTACATCGAAGCCGTGTAATTGGCCCTGATCATTGGCTTCTTCTGAAATAACTGCATTAAAAAAGCCGATGGATGCTCTGGAAGTAATATTCCAGTCGAGGTAATGGAAACCGGCCCATTTACGCCTGATATTGGTAAAAGCATTAAAATTAGTAGCATTCTGATCTTCAAGGTAGGCCCACATGGCCATGTATTCAACATTTTTACCAAAGTCTACCCGCAGTCGAAGTAAGGGGTATGGCGCGGCATAATCAGATAATAGTACGGAACGATAGCCATCGCCGATAAATGTTTTGTCTTCGCCTAATTCAAGTGTTACTGCTTTGTTTAGCTTATAACCGATGAGGGCCGTAACGTACGACCAATCGGGTGAAGTAATGCTCCCCGATTTGTTATAGGCTTGCCCGGGTACCATACCGGTATTGCCGATATAGGCGGTTTCGTAACTGGCAAACTTGCCCTGGTTTTCGTAGCCGCTGGTATAAAAAAAGAAGTTGTCGCCGATGGTGCCATATAACTGGTACCCGCGGGTATTAAGATCGATGGTTTTAGGTTGTTCCAGATCCCGGCCCAGTTGCAGGTCGGTCAGGTAATCGAGCGAAAAAGTGTATTCTTTAGTATTTACCGATGCCAGATGCCCGCTAAATAATAAATGATCGAGCCAGCTCTTTTTTGAGTTATCGACATTCAGTTGCAACAGCGAATCATAAAGCGGCCTGGTTATCCCGGTTTTTGTCAGCAGAAAAGGCTTCAGCGAGGTATGCTCGTAGTTATCAGTTGCATATACCGAGGCGTTCAGCTTCTGATAAAACTGATACGAATAAGGCTGGTACATCATTTGAGCCCTGGCAACACCACATATTAAGGTCAATACTAAAAAGCTGGTAAAAAGTTTCTTCATATCAAATCAGCTATAAAGCCTTAACGTTTTTTATTCAAAATAGTTTAGGGTTTTAAATCCACCCCGGCGCAAAAATTCATCTCGTTTGGCCAGTTCAAGGTCGGCTTGTACCATATCCTGCACTAAAGCTTCCAGATTATACCTGGGTATCCAGCTTAATTTTTCATGTGCCTTGCCGGCATCACCTATTAACAGATCTACCTCGGTAGGTCGGTAATATTTTGGATCAACCTTTACCACCGTTTGCCCGAATTTAAGCGATTCAGGGTTTAAACCCAGTTCTACCATGCGGTCATCGTCCTTATCGATCACTACGCCTTTTTCATGTTCGTTTCTGCCGCTAAACTCAATATCAACCCCCAGGTTAGCAAAGGCCAATCGCACAAAATCGCGTACGGTGGTGGTAACCCCGGTTGCGATCACAAAATCTTCGGGCTTATCCTGCTGCAGCATCAGCCACATCGCTTCCACATAGTCTTTGGCATGCCCCCAATCGCGTTTGGCCGACAAGTTGCCCAAATACATGCAATTCTGCAAACCCAATACTATTTTTGCTGCTGCCCGTGTTATTTTTCGCGTTACAAATGTCTCGCCGCGTACCGGACTTTCGTGGTTAAATAAAATACCGTTGCAGGCGTACATGTTGTAAGCCTCGCGGTAATTAACAATGATCCAGTAGCCATATAACTTTGCCACTGCGTACGGCGAGCGCGGGTAAAATGGTGTACGCTCACTTTGCGGCACCGCCTGCACCAGGCCGTACAATTCAGAAGTTGAAGCCTGGTAAATGCGCGTCTTTTCTGCCAGTCCCAACAAGCGCACTGCTTCCAGCAAACGAAGCACCCCAACACCATCGGCATTAGCGGTGTACTCGGGTGTCTCGAAACTCACTTTCACATGGCTTTGTGCCGCCAGGTTATAAATCTCGTCGGGTTGTATCTCCTGCACCAGCCTGATGAGGTTAGTGGAGTCGGTCATATCCCCATAATAAAGCTTAAATTTAACCCCTGTTTCATGCTGATCATGGTACAGGTGGTCGATCCGATCAGTATTGAACAGTGACGACCGTCGCTTGACGCCATGAACCTCATAGCCCTTTTTAAGCAGAAACTCAGCCAGATAGGCCCCGTCTTGCCCGGTAATACCAGTGATCAAAGCCTTTTTCATGGGTGAGTTTACTTAATATGCAATATTATTCAAATTTATTGGGATTTGTCAATTAGGCATTGGGCATTTTGTCTGAACCAGGATTCGTCGGATTAAACGATGACCCGGATGTTAATTGGTAACACGTTGTCATTGCGAGGAGCCAGCGTGGGGTTTGCGTGATGGGGGCGACGTGGCAATCGCAAGGAGGCATTAACGGGTTATCGTCTGAACCGTTGATGCGTGTGTCCCGATAGCTATCGGGATTAGGACTTACCTGATGTTAATTCGTAACACCCTGTCTTTGCGAGGAGCCAGCACCGGGTTGCGGGCTGGGGGCGACGTGGCAATCGCAAGGAGGCATTAACGGCATTTTGTCTGAACCGTTGATGCGTGTGTCCAGATAGCTATCGGGAGTTTTGATTACGCTGATGCATCCCCCCTACCAATCATCCTCCAACTCCTGCCCCTCCCTATCTTCGCTGTTGATATAGATAAAGTGCGAGCCCGGGGGTGCTTCTTTTTTGGGGAGGTCGCGTAATTTTTGGATATGCAGCTGGTTGTTTTCGTCGTGCCAAAATTCAAACTCCAGTTTTTCGGGTATCTGGCCCTTTAACCTGGTATTTGGTTTTATCCCGAAATATTCGATCATTTTATAAATTATAGATTCTGCATCAACTATCTGTGCGCTGGTTTTTTCTGTATCGGCCAGGGCCGCTTGCACCTTCCGGTTACACCGGATGATCCGGTCAAGCTCAATCAATTCGGTTTGACCGGTATAGGGCAGGGCATTGGCAAGCAGGTTTTGAAAGCGTTCTTCCTGTTCTTTAAGGCGTTCGGTGAGCCGGTAATACCAGGCGCACATGTTTGTAAATTCTCCGTACATCATATTAGTTTTTAGGGTTTTTAGTTAAAAATTCATCTATAAAGCGGTCGGCAATGTCTATACCCCGCTGGCGTTCATCGGCACTGGCATTGCTCTCCAGGTAATCATCAACCTTAAAAGTTGCGGTGGGTATACGCAGACTAAGTTCCCGCGCTTTTTGCTGCCATTTATGGTAAGCGTTGGCATCGGGGAACAGGATAACCTGGCGATGAGCCAATACCTGGCATTTATCATCCGACAAACCTTCCAGGCTACCTGCCGCCAGCCATACGTATTGAGGTATATATCCCGCAGCTATAACTGCAGTTTTTTCACTTTCAACAATTGCTACCGGTAATTGAGGGTAATGCGCCAGCAGGTGTTCACCAAAGAAGCATTGGCGGAGTTTGAATTCGGAGTTGCTTTTGCATGCGGAGTGCGAAATGTCAACTGCGGAGTTGTTTTTATCTTCATTTCGCATTTGGAACTCCGAATTCGGCATTAACACCCTGTGCACCCAGGTTACATGGTTAAAGGGTTCTTTTACCCGCTTACCGGTAGCCGCATCATAAAGCATTATCTTGCCGGCACGTACCTTTTCGTGATGGTCGAGCTGCCAGAAAACCGTTGCGCCCGGCCAATGGGCCGCTGTGCCGATGCAATATTTCAACACCAGTTCTTTGGTTTGTTCCGGGCCAAACATGCGGCACAAAAACTGCACCAGATGGTTGCGCCCAAAGCTTTTCATCGATCGTTCAACCAGCGACCATTTTAAAAGGTGGTAATTGTTGTTTGCAACTGGCGTTGTCCTTGCCCTGTTACCCGCAGGTTTTCCGCCCGGATTACCGGCAAAGAACGCAGCCGGTGGGTAATGATAGCCGCAGCTTTCAATCCTGTCGCATTTGCCAACGTGTTCGGCAAGGTAGGCGCCTGTTTCAGAATCAATATATCGTTTGAAAGTATCGCGACGGTTTTTGCATTGGGGGCACATGTAACGGGTAGCG
>CAIPPO010000088.1 GCA_903866915.1 uncultured Mucilaginibacter sp.
AGAAGCCGAATATTCCGTTTGTGATGGAGGCATATGCTTCCACCAAAATGAATTGAAAATTGCACTATGATTTGTAAAATTATCAATCAAATATTTTGATAAATTAGTTCCGCTTCTAAAAGGACCATTTACAATAATATTTTTCCGATAGCGATATTTGATGTATTGTTCGTACATCCAAAATGAGGGCTTCATCACTCATACTTTCCGAAACTACTAACACGTATACACCAACAACACCATTCAACCTGCTGAAACACATGATGTCAAGTCGGCGGCTGCATTGGTGTTTGGAAGCTCGTGACCTGATACAGCTACCCTAATTTTAAACACCTCGATGGCCACGAGATTTGTTCAAATCAGCTCGCTCGCCCCTAGAAAAATTGCTGGCTCTGCCATTATTGAGGCGGCAGAATGCTAAAATAGGATAAAAACTTAAAAGTGAAAGACGTTAGTGCTCTGTCTTAGTAAATTTGCATAAGCACCGTTTGGGATAGCGCCGAGATAAAAATGAACAACAAAATATCCATCAAAGTCCCTAGAAAATTACGGCAAGCCTTTTTTCACTATGTCTGGTCCTTTAAACCACGCAGCTTTTCACCCAGCAATGTGCCTGTATCCGTCCTTATTCCACTTGCGGCTAAAGACCTTGAACAGGCTGCCCTCGCCCTCCAGTCGATCCGAAAGTTCGTATCCCATCCAATTGAAAACATTTATATTGTTGGACAAAATGATGACCAAATTCGTTCATTTTGCCATCAGAACGCGACGATTTACATTAATGAAGAGGATATTCTTCCAGAATCAATCAAAAATCTAACGTACGAGATAGCCGGGAAAAGCCAGAATGGCTGGATAAGGCAACAGATCATCAAATTGACGTCCTTCGCCTATATCGATGCTAAGACCATTTTAGTCCATGATGCCGATACAATCTTCGTTCGCCCGATTTCATTTATGGATAAAGACGAACGGCAATTGCTCTTCACGTCGGATGAATATTTGAAATCCTACCATCGCATGACTGAAAAACTTCTCGGTCCAACGCCCCGCTATCCCCGCTCCTTCATCGCCCACGGCATGTTATTCCAACGCGATCTGATGGCGGCCTTACATAACACCATTCAGATAAATTGCGGGATGGGACTTGTCGATGCCGTCATCACGCATCTTGCCCTGAACGATGGCGCGGCCCTTTCCGAATATGAAGTGTATGGCAATTATCTGTATAGCCATTTTAGGGATCGCATCTATCTAACCTATTGGTTTAATTATCAAATCACACATCCAATCGCCATGAATTTCGATGTGCTGACGCGCCGTTTTGCACGATTTAATTCCGTTTCACGCCATATTCGACCAAACCATCGTAAAAAGCCGCGATTGATGCGCCGGCTCATCGCCATGTTCACTCGCTGATCCAAAACCCGCAGCACCGTGAACGTTCTTGCTTGCAGATACAATTCACCCAAAAACCGGGCTAATTTGGCATATTATTTTTCGATTTTGGCTAGATTGTCATGTTTTTGTCTTAATAATGTCATGCGATGCGGATAATTGCGTTTTGACGGATTGCTGATAGTTTTAAGAGAACGTTAATCGAATGAGATTAGGCGTTCCTTTGCCTTACGGTTTTCCGCCTGTGTTTCATTGTGTCGTGCTAACGCGCGCGTAGAGTATCTGTGGAGTTTAGTATGAAGCGTATAGTTATTATTGCCGCACTTTCTGTGTTTGCGGTATCCGCTGCGTTGGCTTCCGACCTTCCTTTAAAGGCCAAGAAGAAAGCAGCAGCTCCCGTCGCCCCAGTGGTTACCGTTGCACATGCGAAGGCAGCTGCAACACCTGCTCCGGCACCAAAGACGAATTCGATCAGCGTTGAGCTTGGCCCGGAACTCTACGGTTCGGGCACAATGAACAATGCAGGCAAGCCGACCGGTGCGATCAAGGATTGGACGGGTAAAGTTGGTTATTCGCATACCTTCGAAGGCGTTTATGTCGCTGGTGCATCTTATTCGCACACGGCATTTTATAATTTGGGCGAGACCGGCGCGACAGGTTCAACTTCTGCAGCCAGCGACAAATCGGCTGCCGAGGCGAGCGTAGCGTATAAATATAAAATGGGTGACTTCACAATTACCCCAGGTGCGGCTCTTGGTTATGCTTGGGGCTGGGTAAAGAT
>CAIPPO010000089.1 GCA_903866915.1 uncultured Mucilaginibacter sp.
ATCCAATTTAAGCTGGTATTTAATGCAAGGCCTACCCGGTAGGTTTTAAACCAATAAACTCAATTCGCCATGAAAAAATATTGCCTGATATTATTGATCGGACTGCTTGCCGCCTGTAATTCGGAGGACCCTATCGTCAAAAAATACGGACTTGATTTTAATCAAAACAGGCAGGCTATTGGTCTTCCACCATTGCAAAGCACCTGGAAAGTAGTTAAGAACGACCAGGTTATAGTGCGATGGGCACCGGAAGGGAATTTGAACGGCCCCGGCTATATCCACAAAGAGGTGACCATAAAAAACGATAAAATCTACAGCGAAGAGAACCGCTTTGAAGGCAAAAGCAAATACACCCGCGACGGCACCGATTATAACGAGGAAGTGTATATAGGCTGTTATTTTGACGACAAGGCCCAGGTAAGCGAATGGAACTGCATCTTCAAAGGAACCAGAAATCCTATCAATGGCTTAGCTTCAGAGGGCGACACCAGGATCACGGTTAAACAGGCCGATTCGATCGTGATGGCCTGGGGGGTGAAATATTGAACACGATTCAGGGACACGATTTTGGGATTTTGTCAATGATTACGCTGACTAATAGTACCGCGCAGCAAATGACCCAATGCCCTTTTTTTAATCACAGATTTAAGAGGATTGTGCTGATTTCACAGATTTAGCAGCTACTTCATTGAGCATATTTTATTAAATGACCTATGACCTATGACCAATGCCCATTGCCCAATTATCAATACGCCGCCATTGCCCCGCAGGAGCATGCGCAATTCGGATCGCTTGCCCCAAGTTTTTTTAGGAAATACTGGTAAAATCCGATTCTGTCATTCATGTTAAACATGTTGTCGCCTTTGCCGCATTCCACGGCGCCGTTGATGATATTGATGGTCATGCCGAAACCCGGTTTGCGGTTTTTGGCGATGTCATCAGCTTTGGGTTTCCATTTGCCTGTCATCACATCGTGGGCCGAAGGTTTATAGGTTTGTGGTGTCATCCAAAAATAGATGGCCACTTCAAACGCCACCACGGCATCGGTTTCTAACAGGTCGGGGTTGCGGAGCAGTATCTTTTTATCGCCAAAAATGCAATCCGAAGCATAGCCATAATTGCCATTATAGCTTAATTGCAGCGGACCGCGGCCATAGTATTTTTTGCCAGGCACAGCAGGGTAGGTATCATTAGGTGCGATATAGGCCAAACTGGTATTGGTCTCGTGGATAAACATCAGGCCATCGTTATATTTTCCGTTCTCACCATGCCGGGTCTCGTGGGCAATATTGGCAAAAAAAGCAGCCAGTTCTTTTTTGTTGCTTAGCAGGTCGTATTCGCTGCAAAAACTTCCGTAATCGATAGTATAAATGCTGTCGGGTTTCTTTTTGGCCCAATCTTCGTTCCAGTCCTCATCCTGCCGCACCAGAGCCGATTTGCCGGTGCTTTTGTCGGTACGGGTGATTTGGTATACCGAAACAGCCCGTTTAGCTACTTTGATCCTGATGTGCCCGATTTGGCGTATGGCCTTGATAAATGCGCTGTAGGAGTAAAATTTATCACGTAAAGGGAAAAACTCGTTAAATTGTTTTTCGCTCAAATAGCTGCTGACTGTCGTGTTGGTTGCAGACACATTGGTAGCAGGAACTTTAAAAGATAAAACCAGCAGCAGGCTTATTGCATACAAGCAGATGATACCGTATTTTGAATAAATTGATCTCATTATCTTTTACAAATGTCAAATTTAATAACATTATTAACTGCGCAAGGTTTTATATGGTATAGTGTGTAGATTCGCGATTTGCTGGAACGATGAAAATTTACACCAAAACAGGCGACAAAGGTCAAACTTCGCTCATAGGCGGCACGCGGGTGCCCAAATATCATTTGCGAATCGAAAGTTACGGAACGGTAGACGAGCTCAACTCTTATATCGGCCTTATCGGCGACCAGGAGCTGCCATTGCACGATAAAGAATTGCTGAAGCAAGTGCAGGACCGATTGTTTACTATAGGTTCGTCACTGGCTTCGGATCCTGAAAAGTCGAAAATGGTGATCCCTGACCTTTACCAGGCTGATATTGAATTGCTGGAGAAAGAAATGGATGCCATCAACGAGGTGATACCAGAACTGCGCCACTTTATTTTACCGGGTGGCGACCAGGCGATATCGTTTTGCCATCTAGCCCGTTGCGTTTGCCGCCGGGCCGAACGTTTGGTGGTGCATCTGGCTACAGAAAGCACGGTGGATGAAAAAATAACCATTTACCTGAACCGTTTAAGCGATTATTTGTTTACGCTTGGGCGCAAGATTGCACACGACCGTAAAATAGCTGAAAACCAGTGGATACCGCGTGTTTGAATTATTGAAAAAAATATTTGATAATCAATTTAAAAATATTATACTTTTGCCAAAATTTAAAATTACCTCATAGCATTAAAAACATATGTATTGGACACTTGAATTAGCATCACACCTGGAAGATGCGCCATGGCCGGCCACAAAAGATGAATTGATCGATTATGCTATCCGTTCGGGAGCGCCCGTTGAGGTTATTGAAAACCTGCAGGCACTTGAAGATGATGGTGAGCCCTACGAAAATATTGAAGAGATATGGCCCGATTACCCAACCAAAGACGATTTCTTCTTTAACGAAGACGAGTACTAAGGAGATTTGCTTATAACTAAAACCCTGGGAAGCACCCGGGGTTTTTTCGTTTAAAACTTTTTGTCCCTGTTTTTAGTTATGCTCTTACACATCTAAAAACATACAAACGATGAGAAGTTTACTATACATCATCGCCGTGATCCTGATCATAGGATGGGCGATTGGATTTTTTGCTTACTCGGCCGGTAGCATCATCCACTTACTTTTGGTAATAGCCATTATTGCGCTGCTACTCGGCGTTATCAGAAGGGCTTGATCTTAGTCGTTGGTCATTTGTCATTGGGAAGTTGTTCATAATTCATGGTCGATGGTCCATGACAAATGACCAATCACGTGCAGCAAATGACGCGTAGCTAATGACTCAACAAAAACTCCGCTATCGCGATATCTTCGGGGTAGGTGATTTTGATGTTTTGGTAGCTGCCGCTGATGAGGTTGATGTTAACACCAGTTTGTTCGACCACGCTGGCGTCGTCGGTAAAATTTTCCTGGTAGGGTTGGAGGTAGGCTTTTTTTAGCTGGTCGGCCTTAAAGGTTTGCGGGGTTTGGATGAGGTATATCTCGTCGCGGTTAAGGCTTTGCGATCGGTTATCTTTGATCTGGCGTACCGAATCGCGACTTTTAATCGCCACAACGCCATTGCCATACTGCTCGGCACAATCGAAAGATTCGTCGATGATGTCTGCTGTAACGAGCGGTCGTACCGCATCATGGATTGCAATGATCGCATCTTCATCGGCTATGTTAAGCAGTCCGTTTTTTACCGAATGGAAGCGTGTTTCGCCGCCACCAACAAGTTGAAAGGGCAGCGTAAATTGATGTTCGTGGCAAAGGGAAAGCCAGTATTCATGCGAATCAGGATGGAGTACCAAAATAATTTCGGGCTGGGTGCGGCTGGTTTGAAATACCCTGATGGTATGCATCAGCAAAGGCAAACCATTGAGCAGCAAAAACTGCTTGGGAACCGCCGAACGCATCCTGGTGCCCGAGCCGCCTGCAACAATGATAGCGTAATGTTTCATTTGGCGTAGTACATTATCCGTTAAACGTTCGTTGTTTTACGGTTTACTTTATGTGCTGTAGGTTATACGATCAACGAAAGTCGTTACAGGTAAGCTGTTATACTATTAAAGTTTTTATGCCAAACAAAAGCTATCATCCAAACCCGATAACCAATAACAGGCTACCCGCTACCTGCCCCTTAAATGATCAGCATCGCATCGCCATAGCTGTAGAAGCGATATTTTTCTTTTACCGCTACTTCATAGGCATTCATTACATGCTCATAGCCGCCAAATGCACAAATCATCATCAGTAAAGTTGATTCAGGTGTGTGGAAATTGGTAACCATCGTATTAGCTATGCTGAAATCATATGGCGGGAATATGAATTTGCTGGTCCAATCATTGGCAGATTTCAGCGTTTTGCTTGCAGAAACTGCCGATTCAATGGCCCGCATCGAAGTAGTACCTACTGCGCAGATACGTTTCTTCTGTTCAATTCCCCGGTTAACGATATCAGCCTGTTTTTGCTCAATGATGAACTGCTCCGAATCCATTTTGTGTTTGGTCAGGTCTTCAACCTCAACCGGGCGGAAGGTGCCTAAACCAACGTGCAGGGTTACTTCAGCAAATTCGACACCTTTTAACTCGAGGCGTTTCATCAGCTCGCGGCTGAAATGCAAGCCGGCTGTTGGAGCCGCAACAGCACCTTCATGCTTGGCAAATATGGTTTGGTAACGTTCTTTATCTTCGGCTGTAGCCTTGCGTTTAATATATTTAGGCAATGGCGTTTCGCCCAGTATCTCAACGTTTCTTCTGAATTCCTCGTCGGTACCGTCAAACAAAAAACGGATGGTACGACCTCTTGAAGTAGTATTATCAACAACCTCGGCAATTAACAGATCGTCATCACCGAAATAGAGTTTATTACCTACACGTATCTTGCGGGCCGGATCAACCAAAACATCCCAGAGACGCAATTCTTTGTTCAGTTCGCGCAGCAAAAATACTTCGATGGTAGCACCTGTTTTTTCCTTGTTGCCGTACATACGGGCAGGAAATACTTTCGTGTTATTCAGGATCATTACATCTTTCTCGTCAAAATAGTCGAGTATGTCCCTAAATATTTTATGCTCAATTTTACCCGAGTCTTTGTGCAGCACCATCAAACGCGACTCATCGCGGGTGTTTGCGGGGGTATGTGCAATTAGAGAGTCGGGTAGATTAAATTTAAATTGAGATAATTTCATGCTTGAATCTAATGATTTTTCAGGGCGCAAATGTACGCAATAATTTTACGGATTTCACCTAATATTTTTATTTATACGCGGGCGAAATCGATTAGAAGTTCGCGCTAAT
>CAIPPO010000090.1 GCA_903866915.1 uncultured Mucilaginibacter sp.
AGGAATGGAATAGTCTGAAAAATGGTTTGCCACACTTCCCGCCCCGCCAAAAGCCACGCCTTTTAATCGTTTATAAATCGGAAATCGGTATTCTGTCTGGAATACCATTTGTTGCAAATCCTTATATCTCCCTTCATAATATCCCCGCATTCTGGAGGCGCCACCGAAAGCCGCCAGACTTCTTAAAGGAACTTCTCCACTGTTATAAAAACTGAATAACTGTAGAGCTAACACCTGGTGATTAGATAAAGGAATGTATTTTCTGAGATCAATAAAGAGGTTATTATAGTTATAATCAGACCCCCAAAATTTATCGAAATGGTTAAAATAGATCTGGCCAAAAAAGCCCCGATCGGGTGAAAAAGCATTGTTTCGGGTATCATAGGTAAAACTGGCACCTACCCCATCCACTATATATCCTTTTCTGCCCAGTATATTTTCTTTGTCGAAAATTCCACCTGCTGTATAGTCTATATCCCATACTTCCTGACGCTCATACAAAACACCCACAAACAAATGATCAGCTACTTTTCGTAATAAATGGGCGTAAACATAGTATTGATCAAATTTATAGGCTTCAATGGCAGTATCCGGGCTTTTCTGCCCCAGACCCCAGAATTTATCCGGATAAGAACTAAAAGAAACCTGTTCGGAAAGAATGTATTTTTCCTTGTCAAAGTATTGGGTACCATTGACTACGGTTACCAATTGCTTTTTGGTAGAATAGAGACCAAGAATTTCGAGGTTAGATGTGCGCGAAACAGTATCTTTAGGCGAGAGACGAAATATCATGGCAGCCATAGAACCAAATGACCATCCGGTTTCAATTGACTTGGTGATGATGGGAAATACGAGTATTTGTCTTGATTTTGTGGTATCAGATTGCGAGAACAGGCCAACAGATAACAATAAAAAAAATATCAAAAGATAAAAAAACCTCGAAACCATATTTACGATTTTGACAATAATTCAATGTAAATTAACCTGTTAATCTTCAAGATGGTAAAAACTGTGTATAAATTGCGTAAGTTTGCTGTTTTTTATAACCCAATAACTTTACAATTTTGTAATAATTAGTTAACATTACAAAATAATAACTAACGTAACAGAGTAAGAATGAAAAAATGGGATAGTCATTTTCAGCTGGGAGATACTGTAACCGCGGAACAATTGGATTTTTTTGATAAGCATGGCGTAATTGTATTCAGGAACTTCATCAGCAAGGAAAATGTGGCCACCTATATCAGTGAATTTAAGCGCCTGGAAGCCTTATGGCTGGAGGAAGGCCGCGATAAAGTGAATGGAATTCCCTTGAAATTCGGGAAAGATGAAGCCGGCAATAAAACCATTCAAAGACTTTGTTTTAGTTCTCTTTACAGCGATCCTTTGCATGCATTATTGGAAGATCCCCGTCTGACCGAATTAAAGGCATTTTTAAGCCCCTATGAAGGAAGAATTGCCGAAAACGAAAAGGACGGCCTGGTGATTAATAATTACATCAATACGCCAAATAGTACGTTTACACAGATGGGCTGGCATACAGATTCTCCCCGAGATCTTTTCCTTGGGCAAAAAATCATGCCGATGCTGAATGTAGGCATTCACCTGGATGATTGTGCGTATGAAAATGGGGGTTTACGTGTGATTCCGGGTACCCATAAGCAAAACATGCTGAAACTGCTTTTTGGTAAGAAATATTTTATTGATAATAATGATGACACCCGTGAAGTGGGATTCGACCTGAATGCAGGCGATCTTTCTGTACATGATGGTCGTTTATGGCATAGGGTAAAACAGTCTCCTAAATTTGGTGAGGAAAGCCGCAGAAGGGTAATGTATGTACCGATGGTTACCGGAAAATACAAACCTAAGCACGAACACAGTAAAACGCCTTTCTATCATCGGTTTACCGGGAAAGTGCATCACTGAATGCCTGACAATCCATAACAGCATTATCTTATATCGAATTCAAAAAAGGTCAACGATTGTTGGCCTTTTTACATACAAAATTTTTCTATGAAATATGCATTAATTACCGGAGCCAGCAAAGGAATCGGAAAAGCCATAGTGGAAGAACTGGCTGCCCGTAAAATCAACCTGTTATTAGTAGCCCGGAGTGAAGATCTTTTACAAACACTGACAATGGATATACAAGCCCGGTTTGGTATCAAAGCCGATTGGCTGGCCATTGACCTGGCACAGGATCATGCGGCCGGGAAAGTGTTTCAATGGACAAAAGATAATGGCTATGCAGTAAATATACTGATCAATAATGCCGGTTATGGACTTAGCGGTCAGTTTGAAAAATATAGCACGGATGAGTATACCCAAATGATGCAGGTGAATATGACAGTTCCGGTTTTGTTGACCAATCTTTTTATTCCCGATTTAAAACGCAATACCCCTTCCTATATCCTCAATATTGCCAGTTCTGCAGCTTACCAGGCTGTTCCGGGTTTAACGGTTTATGCAGCCAGTAAAGCCTTTGTATTGAGTTTTAGTCGTGGTTTAGCTTTTGAGTTGAGAAAATCCGGTGTTTCTGTAACAGCGGTTAGTCCGGGTGGCACCGATACCGATTTCGCAAACCGCGCCCAGGTAGGCGCAAAAGCAGTAAAAGCAGGTGAAAAACTAAATATGACGGCTGAAGCTGTGGCTAAACTTGCTGTAGATGCTCTATTTGCCAAAAAAACCGAGATCATTACAGGATTTGTCAATAAGCTGGGTGCATTTCTAGTTTGGCTCTTACCAAAGAAACTAACAGAAACCACTGCGTCAGGCATCTATAATAACGGATAGTTTGCATGGTTAATAGCAGCAATAAGAGATTGGTTTTGTAAATTCTTATTTAGCCGTTATATTTGCACCCCCAAACGGGAACCCGAAAGGTTTTAAAAAGCTGCTGAGATTCATCCGCCTGGGGCGGAAACATCTCAGCGAAACTCTTACAATAAGAGATCAAACAAATTGATTGCCGGCTGCGTAGCTCAACTGAATAGAGCATCTGACTACGGATCAGAAGGTTTTAGGTTTGAATCCTAACGCGGTCACTAAAAGTCTCACAGTTTTGTGAGACTTTTTTATTTTGCAGAATGTTTTATGCTTATGTTCTACAATCTGAAACTAACGGTAACCTATATAAAGGGTCTACTGAAAACCTTGAGGCGAGAATAGTGCAACATAATTCAGGTCTTGTAAATTATACAAGCAAATATGGTCCATGGAAATTAGTATATTTTGAAGAATTCAATTCAAGATCACAAGCCATGGCGCGTGAGAAATTTTTCAAATCAGGTCAAGGTCGGCAGTGGTTAAAACAGAAATTAGGCATGTAGCTCAATCCGCCTGAGGCGGAAGCATCTGACTACGGATCAGAAGGTTTTAGGTTTGAATCCTAACGCGGTCACTAAAAGTCTCACAGTTTTGTGAGA
>CAIPPO010000091.1 GCA_903866915.1 uncultured Mucilaginibacter sp.
ATAGGCAATCCTTTACGGTGACGGGTACCACGGTAGCATCCGATATCCATCTAACGTTTGATGTTCAACTGCACTTCCGTACGGAGGGCTCCTTCAACCTTAACCTGGTCGTTGATAATCCCGCGGATCGCTGTCAATTGATCATCGGTCCATTCCTGAACTTTAGTATCAAAGCTAATTCCTGCCTGGGTCAAAATTTCCTGGGCGGTTGAGCGGCCGATACCATAAATATAGGTTAGTCCGATCTCTCCTCTTTTGTTTTTTGGTAAATCAATACCTGCTATCCTTGCCATATTTTTCTTTTTGTGTTTAAGTGAACGACCGAACGGCGGCTACCGTTGTACGAATCGCACCGATATTTTTTTAATGAGTGAAGGAGTGATGAAGTGAACGAGCGAATTTTATTAATTCGCTAACTCACTAATTCACTCAATCACAACTATTTTATCCCTGACGTTGTTTATACTTAGGGTTTTTTTTGTTGATCACGTAAAGTTTCCCGTTACGACGGATGATCTTGCAATCAGCACTGCGCTTTTTAATGGATGCTCTAACTTTCATCTCTTTCTTATTTGTATCTGTAGGTTATCCTGCCTTTAGTTAAATCATACGGACTCATCTCTAATTTCACCCTGTCGCCAGGAAGAATTTTGATGTAGTGCATACGCATTTTACCGGAAATGTGTGCAATAATCTCATGACCATTCTCCAATTCAACCCGGAACATTGCGTTAGACAATGCCTCACGTATGGTTCCGTCTTGTTCAATCGAAGATTGTTTAGCCATATTTTATTGATTATTAACCCTATAATCCGCTTAAAAACCGGGTTGCAAAATTAAGTATTATTTTTCTAATTATTAACTTTTTCTTTCAAAACTTCATCTACAAAAGCAAATGACGAAAGTATGTCGGCTTTACCCTTGCGGATAGCTACCGTATGCTCGTAATGGCAGGATGGTTTTTTATCCGATGTTGACACTGTCCAGCCATCATCCCAAAATTTTACCCCTGCCCTTCCGGCATTGATCATCGGCTCGATAGCGATAACCATACCCTCTTCCAGTTTGATACCAGAACCACGTCTGCCGTAATTGGGCACTTCGGGTTTTTCGTGCAGGTGTGTACCTACGCCGTGCCCTACCAGTTCCTTTACCACGCCAAAACCGTTCTTCTCGGCATGTTCCTGTACTGCTGCACCGATATCTCCTACCCGCATGCCGGCTACTGCTTTCTCGATTCCCAGGTAAAGACTTTCTTTGGTTACCCGCATCAGCTTCTCTACCTGCTCGCTCACCTCGCCAATGGCAAAGGTATAAGCTGAATCGCCGTAGTACTTTTTCATCAGCACACCGCAATCCACCGAAACCAGGTCCCCTTCTACCAGCTCATATTTGCTGGGGAACCCATGTACTACCTGGTCATTTAACGAAATACAAAGCGAATAAGGGAACCCGCTATAATTTAAAAATGCCGGTACCCCTCCGTTATCACGGATATAGGTTTCGGCAAGTTTATTTAATTCGATAGTTTTTATTCCGGGCCCTATAACTTTTGCTATCTCGCCCAGGGTTTTGGCAACAAGTAAAGAACTTTCTCTTATCAGTTCTATCTCTTCGACAGACTTATAATTGATCTTTGACATGCTCACTAATTAGATCGTCGGCGGTGTTGTACCTGCCGCAGTAGGTATAGCCGTACGGCCTGTAATACGGCCTGTTTTCATCAAACCGTCATAATGCCTCATTAATAAATGACTTTCTATCTGTTGCAGGGTATCCAGCACAACACCTACCAGGATGATGAGTGAAGTACCACCAAAGAACCTGGCAAATACATTACTTACACCAACCGCAATAGCGAAGGCAGGAATCACTGCTATAATAGCCAGAAATATAGATCCCGGTAAAGTAATCCTTGAAACTACACCATCGATAAATTCGGATGTTGGTTTACCCGGTTTAACACCAGGTACAAAGCCGCCATTCTTTTTCATATCGTCGGCCATCTGGTTAGGGTTAATAGTGATAGCTGTATAGAAAAATGTAAACACAACGATCAGCACACCAAACAACAAATTATGCCCCCAGGAGCTATAGCTTGCCAGCGACATCACCACAGGGTTAGTGGAAATTGAAGGAAACAACTGCGGGATATAACCCGGGATAAACATCAATGCCTGAGCAAAGATGATTGGCATAACACCTGCGGCATTTACCTTAATAGGAATGTATTGACGAACGCCACCGTATTGTTTATTACCAACAACACGTTTTGCGTATTGTACGGCAATTTTGCGGGTACCCTGAACAATGAGGATAGTAAACATAACCACAGCTATCAGGGCTACAATTTCAACGATGAAAACAATCAAACCACCTTGTCCGTTGGTACGCACGCTGAATTCTGATCCGAATGCACCTGGCAACTGCGCAATGATGCCCACCATGATGATAAGTGAAATACCATTACCAATACCTTTATCGGTAATCTTTTCACCCAGCCACATAACAAATAACGTACCTGCTGTAAGTATACATACCGATACAATTGTAAAAGTCAATGCACTGATCTCAGGACTGATCTGCGTGCCGACACCATCAAGTTTAATTTGTGAACGGATGTAGCCAACTGCCTGTAAAGCCGCAATACCGATGGTCAGGTAACGAGTCCACTGGTTAAGCTTGGTACGACCGCTTTCCCCTTCTTTTTGGAGTTTAGTAAAATAAGGTACGGCAATGCCCAGCAATTGCACCACAATAGATGCCGAAATATAAGGCATAACCCCAATAGCAAAAATAGAGGCCCGTGAAAACGAACCTCCTGCAAACATATTGAGTAAGCCTAAAATACCTTCTTTACCGTTGGTATTGTTGAGGGTGGAGTAAACCACGCCAGGCAATACCACATAGGAGCCTATACGATATATTAAAAGAAATAAGAGTGTGTTCGTGATACGCACTCTTAGGTCTTCAATTTTCCAGATATTGGATAATGTAGTGAATAATTTCTTCATTGAAATTTACAACTTTACGATAGTACCACCGGCTGCTTCAATAGCTTTTTGTGCTGTTGCCGAAAAAGCATGCGCCTTTACTTCAATTTTGGCTGTCAACTCACCACGGCCCAGGATTTTCACCAGGTCGTTGCGCGAAACCAAACCATGATCCTTCAAAGTTGCAAAATCAATTGCAGAAACTTTATGTTCTTCTACTAATTTCTGTAAAGTATCCAGGTTGATGCTTACATACTCAACGCGGTTAGGATTTTTGAATCCAACCTTAGGTACACGACGTTGCAATGGCATCTGACCACCTTCGAAACCAATTTTGGTTGATGTACCAGAACGCGAACCAGCACCCTTATGGCCACGGGTCGACGTACCACCACGGCCCGATCCGGTGCCACGGCCAATTCTTTTCCTGTTTTTAGTAGAACCTACTGCAGGTTTTAAATTACTTAAATTCATAACATTAAATGTTTTCAACCGCTACCAAATGATTTACTTTGCGCACCATACCAATGATAGCAGGTGTTGCTTCAACCTCTACACTGTGATTGATCTTTTTAAGACCCAGTGCCTCAACGGTTCTTTTTTGGCGTTCGGTCCTATCGATCACGCTCTTAATCTGTGTTATTCTGATCTTTGCCATGACGATTATCCGTTAAATACTTTACCTAAATTAACGCCGCGCTGCTGAGCTACGGTATAAGCATCGCGCATTTGTGACAAAGCAGAAACTGTTGCTTTTACCACGTTGTGCGGGTTCGATGAGCCTTTTGATTTAGCCAATACGTTGTGTACGCCGGCCGATTCTAAAACTGCACGCATTGCACCACCAGCTATTACGCCGGTACCATTTGCTGCTGGTTTAAGGAAGATAAAACCGCCCGAGAACTTTCCAATCTGCTCGTGAGGAATAGTACCATTAATGATAGGCACTTTTACCAGGTTCTTCTTAGCATCATCAATACCTTTAGCAATTGCTTCGGTAACTTCTTTTGCTTTACCCAAACCGTAACC
>CAIPPO010000092.1 GCA_903866915.1 uncultured Mucilaginibacter sp.
AAATTGAAGTGGGTTATCCCGATAGCTATCGGGAGAGTTGATTGAGTTGATTGAGTTGGATTGGGTTGATTAGTCCCTAAAGGTATCGAAAAAACTTATTCAACTCAATACATCTTAATCTAACTCAATCCAACTTATTCAACCACATCCAACTCAATCAACATAAAAACCCTATTTTAGCATCCCGGGAGGGATGCTATTTTTTTATGCTTCAAAAGCTCAGTATCAGTAATTACGCTTTAATAGATGACCTGGAGATCAGTTTTGATAAAGGTCTGAATATCCTGACCGGCGAGACCGGTGCGGGTAAATCTATCATATTGGGTGCACTTTCGCTGATTTTAGGTCAGCGTGCCGAAAGTCGGTATTTCTTTAACCAGCAGAAAAAATGTGTTATTGAAGGCACCTTCCTGATCGGGGAATTTCACCTGAAAAGCTTTTTTGAGGAAAACGACCTGGATCATGAAGCTGAAACGATTCTGAGACGCGAGATCAGTTCGGATGGTAAATCAAGGGCCTTTGTTAATGACACCCCGGTTAACCTTACTTTGCTGAAGCAATTGGGTGAAAAACTGATCGACATTCACTCACAACATGCCACGCTGGAGATTAACGATCCGGACTTCCAGTTACTGGTAGTTGATTCTGTTGCCGGGCATGGCGACTTGCTTAGTGAGTATCGCAGCAAATACAAAGCCTATAAAAAAGATGCCGCCCGTTTACAGCAATTGATTAACGCCAGCGATAAGGCTAAGGCCGATCTGGATTATTACCAGTTTCAATATGATGAGCTTGAAAAAGCAAATTTGGTAGCTGGCGAGCAGGAAAAACTAGAGCAGCAACTTTACACACTCAACAACGCCGAAGGGATCAAACGGAGCCTGTTGGCTGCCGTTCATTTAGTTCAGGATGGCGAAGCATCGGCCCTATTGCAAATGCGGGAAGCCCATCACCACGTGTCATCACTAGAAAAATTTAATCCCGGTATAGCTGAACTGGCCGAAAGGCTTAAAAGCCTGACCATCGAACTGAAAGATATCGCCGGCGAAATTGAAGCTATTGAACAGCATACCCATACGGATGAAGCCAGGGTTACCGAGATCAACGACCGGCTTAATATCATTTATACCCTGCAAAAGAAACATCGCCTCAGCGCAACCGCAGATTTGTTGGGATTACAGGATGAGCTTTCGGAAAAGATAGCGCAAGCGGTGCATGGCGATGAAGCCATAGAAAAGCTGCAAAAGCAATTAGCCCTCGATAAAAATATACTCGAACAATTAGCTAAACAACTAACTTCCAATCGGACAAAGGCAATTCCGGAGATTGAGAATGAGGTTGTGAACGCATTAGGGGAAATGGGCATGGCTAATTCTACGCTTAAAATAGAGCTAAATCAATTGCAATCCCTCGGGCCGGAAGGCATTGACCAGGTTCGCTTCCTGTTTTCTGCCAACAAGGGTCATACCCTGGCCGAGATGAGCAAAGTGGCTTCGGGTGGCGAGCTTTCGCGACTGATGTTGGCTATCAAATCGTTAATTGCCAGCCACACAGCTTTGCCAACCATTATATTTGATGAGATCGATGCAGGAGTCTCGGGTGAGGTCGCCAATAAGGTGGGAGTAATCATGGAACGCCTTGCGCAAAACCTACAGGTGATTGCTATTACCCACCTACCCCAGATAGCCAGTAAAAGCGGGGCTCATTATTTTGTATATAAAGACAATTCATCGACAACAACCTATACCCGTATCAAGGAATTGAACAGGGATGAACGTGTTTTGGAAATAGCCAAAATGCTTAGCGGCGACAAACCGGGGGAAAGCGCTTTGCAGAATGCGAGGGAATTGCTGGATGAGAGTCTTAAGTCCTGAGTCTCAAGTCTGGAGTGATATAAGAATAAGAGCAACAAATACAGAATTCGACTTATTTATATAAATTTGCCCACCAATAAAAAAACAACACATGGCTTACAATCTGTTAAAAGGTAAAAAAGGTATCATATTCGGTGCGCTTAATGAGCAATCTATCGCCTGGAAAGTAGCGCAACGCGCTCATGAAGAAGGTGCAGAGATCATACTAACCAACTCGCCGCTGGCACTGCGCATGGGCGAACTCAATAAACTGGCCGAAGAATGCAATGCCCCGGTTATCGGAGCCGACGTTACCAGCAATGAAGATATCGAAAACCTTTTTGCTAAAGCCAAGGAACATTTTGGTGGTGGTGTCGATTTTGTACTGCACTCCATCGGCATGAGTATCAATGTTCGGAAAGGACTTCCCTACTATGAAAACAACTACGAATTCACCCACAAGGGATTTGATATCTCGGCTTTAAGTCTGCATCGCGTATTGCAGATCGCCTTAAAACAAGACGCGATCAATGAGTGGGGGTCGGTTGTAGCCTTATCCTATATCGCCGCACAACGTGTATTCCCTGATTATAATGACATGGCCGATAACAAAGCCGTATTGGAAAGTATCGCCCGTAATTTTGGATATTACTATGGTACAAAAAAGAAAGTGCGCATCAACACGGTGTCGCAATCGCCAACAAGAACCACTGCCGGTTCAGGGGTAAAAGGATTTGACGGGTTTATTAATTATGCCGAAAAAATGAGCCCGCTGGGTAATGCCAACGCTGACCAATGCGCTGATTACGTTGTTACCTTGTTCTCTGACCTTACCAAAATGGTGACGATGCAAAACCTGTTTCATGATGGTGGCTTCTCGTTTACCGGCGTAACGCAGGCAGTGATAGAACAAATGGCAAGTGAATAATAGCGGATATCGATGAAAAAAGGCGACCCGGAATCCGGGTCGCCTTTTTTTTGCTAATGAAATGCTTTAGTTAGTTGCTACCAAAGTGATTTTTACGTTGACACTTTGTGTTGGTTGTACCGGTGTTGTCCCATCTGCTGATTGTGCATAAATTGTAACATTACCTGCATTGTAAGTATAGCTGTACGAAATACCGTTATACACTTCCGGAATTTGCTCATAAACGCCATTGCCATAAGAAATGGCCACAATAACGCCGCCATATTGTGCAAAGCCAGTACCTATAGCCGGTACGGTGATCGGTGCCTGGTACGATTTTCCATCGCTGTACAAAGTCCAGTCGGTTGGAGCCAGCGTAGCTGATACAGTTACATTTGGATTAGGCGTAATGTATTGTTTTGTACATGACGAAATGGAGAATAGCACAAAAGTGCAACAAACGATAGTGAGGATTTTTTTCATAGTAGTTATTTATTTTAAAATGTTCACGAAGCTTACATAGTCTGCGTTTATTACTGCTTCTATTTTAGCTTCTCTTAATTTCGAGTTAATATTTCTTATTTCTAATAGAACAAAGGAAATCAAAAAGGTTTAACCAAAAACGCAAATTTTGTCATTTTTCATTTAAAATGATACGCAGTCGCGCTTAGTATCATATTACGGGCTTAATGCATATACTATCCTAAATTTTACTTTCAGAAAACAGTGTCCTTGTTTAGCTTTGAGGATGTTCAAAACCATACTCATTTTTTTCTTGTTTTGGCCCTATATCGTATTAGGGCAATTTCAGGTGACAGGTAAGGTTGTTGACAAAGCCGACCAAAAGCCGATACCCGGGGCCAGTGTTTTTTTAAGCAACGCTTCGGTTGGAACAGCAACCAGCCCTGAAGGTAATTTTACACTGAGCAATGTAAGGGGCGGGCAGTACGAACTGGTAGTGTCGATCGTTGGCTATGAAACGTACAGGCAGCAAATCATGGTAGCTGAAAACCTGTCATTAGCCACGATACAAATTACGATCAGGATAAGTAGGCTGAATGAAGTTACGATAAGCCCCAATGCCGAGTGGGAACACAATTACGCCATGTTTAAAGAAGAATTTCTGGGCGTTTCGGTCTATGCCCAGGACTGCAAGATTCTGAACCCGGAAGTGCTCGACCTGCAATACGAAAAGATAGGCCGTGTGCTCAGTGCCAGCAGCCAGGATTTTTTGATCATCGAGAACAATGCCCTTGGATACCGGGTCAAATATCTTTTGAATAATTTCGAAAAAAATTACAATGAGGGGTCGCTTTATTATACGGGCAGTGCATCTTTTGAAGATTTGCAGGGCAAAAAATCATTGCTGAAAAGATGGACCCGCAACAGACTGGCCGTATACAAAGGTTCGAGTATGCATTTCCTTCGTTCCGTTATTGCCGACAGGGTAAAAGAAGAGGGTTTCCAGGTATTGAGGCTCGTCCGTAAGCCAAATCCTAAATATACAGGCTATGGCGACAAGTTTATTGATGCGGTAGATGCTCACCCGCTTTTAACCAATGCCTATGCCAAACCGACAGATAAGAAAGGCTTGTTTGTCCTGACCTTTGACGATTGCCTTTTCGTAAAGTATAATGGGGGCAGGCGCTTTACAGACGAAAGTACTAACGAGGCCGGTTTCGGCTTGATCAATACTACGATTACTTTTGACAAGCCATACGCGGCCTTTGATAACAACGGTATATTCATCGACCCTGCAGCAACTTCATTCAATGGTGCCTGGGGGCGCAGCCGCATGGCGAGTTTGTTGCCGGTAGATTATGAGCCGGGGAATTGATAGGGCTTTGGAAATACGCCGCAATTTTAGAAGGATATTAGTCCAATTTTAGCCAACACTTTACACGTTGAGCACGAGCAAAACATTTAACGCTTAATTACAGTGCTGAAGGACCTGTTTTTGAGCCGCTTAGTGGAGAAAACAATTAAAACTGATCTACTTAGACTCATTGATCGTCTTTTTTATCCAGTAAGCTAAATTTGGAGCATATCCAGTTGAGTGAAAACGAACTTTCCCTTCTTTGTCCAATACGACATTTGTTGGATACAAGTTAATCCGATACAGATCGGCATAGGGCTTACTATTATCAATAATGTGGTAATTGAAAGGGCTGTACTTGATAAATTGTTTAATGTCATAACTGTCATCAAGCCCGAATGCAATAAAAACCACGTCAGGGTCGTCTGCATAGGAAAGCGCCAGTTTATTCAGCTCGGGCATCTCAAGTCTGCAGGGCTGACATCCGATAAACCAGAAATTGAGGACCACAATTTTGCCGCGTAATTTTTTTAGTTTAACCCCATTACCGTTGATGTCGTCAGCGCTGAAAGATGATATATCTTCGCCATTTTTAAAAAATGTGCTTTCAGCCGGTTTGGGCATTTGGCTGTACCTCAGCTCTTTTTGTTTTTCAGTAAACGGATACAGGGTATACTCCACGTGATTGCTATCGCCCAACATCCGATATTTCATCAAATACTCACGCGAAGCAACAATAGGTGACCATTCCCGGTATGGAATCACTCTTCCGGTACTATCCTTTACTAACGAATTGCTATCCAGATTGATCTTTCTATTTAGCGTTATACTCTTCCGGCTGATCAGTCTTAGTGCTTGTGCATTCGAAACAATTGAAACACCTATATTAAGAATTATGAGCAAAATAAAGACTCTATTCATCGCTTGTTTAGCCCGATAGTTTTGTAATAATGCGTTCATTTAGTCGGATTTTATACTTCAAGCTTTGCTCCAACAACTAAAAACAGCAAATAAAATTGATAAGGTTTAGGTTTATATATTTTCATAAAAAGGCGTTTACTATTTCGTATCAGTTCATTAACCTAAAGCTGCGGCTAATGGCTGAAAATGTAAACCCCTAAAATTGGTAGGTAGCGGTAAAATCCGTTAACAGGGATCAGGGCCTGAAAACAAAAATCCCGCTTTCACCTATCGGCAAAAGCGGGATTTTAATATTTATCGGAAGCGCTATTACTCCTGCGCTTCTTCTTTTGGTGTCTTACTTTCACCATTGTGCCTGGCGGCAACTTTAATTTGCTCGTTTTCCTTGTCGTAGTCAACTTCCAGGGTATCACCTTCTGATAGTTCGCCTTTCAGTATTTCTTCTGCGATCGGATCTTCCAGGTATTTCTGGATAGCCCGTTTCAACGGCCGCGCACCAAACTGCGAGTCGAAGCCTTTATCGGCAATGAACTCTTTGGCGTTGTCGGTCAAGGTGATTTTATAACCCAGCGTATTGACACGGCCAAACAAATGACCCAGCTCAATATCGATGATCTTGAATATCTCGTCTTTACCCAGTGAGTTGAACACGATCACATCATCGATACGGTTCAGGAATTCCGGAGCGAAAGCACGTTTTAGTGCATTTTCAATTACACCTCTTGAATGCGAATCAGCCTGGTTAGTTTTGGCAGCAGTTGTGAAACCCACACCCTGACCAAAATCTTTCAACTGGCGTGCGCCGATATTTGAGGTCATGATGATGATCGTATTCCTGAAATCGACTTTGCGGCCCAATGAATCGGTCAGCTGCCCTTCATCCAAAACCTGCAACAGGATATTGAATACATCAGGGTGCGCTTTCTCAATTTCATCCAACAAAATTACAGCGTATGGCTTGCGACGTACCTTTTCAGTGAGCTGGCCGCCTTCTTCATAACCCACATAGCCCGGAGGCGCCCCTACCAAACGTGATACAGCAAATTTCTCCATGTATTCGCTCATGTCAATCTGGATCAAAGCATCCTCAGTATCGAACATGAATCTGGCCAGTTCCTTCGCCAGTTCGGTTTTACCCACACCCGTTGGGCCCAGGAAAATAAAGGAACCAATCGGTTTTTTCGGGTCTTTCAAGCCCGCGCGGGTACGCTGGATAGCACGGGTCAATTTCTTGATAGCTTCTTCCTGACCGATAATCTTGGTAGAAATAGTTTCCGACATATTCAGCAACTTCTGACTGTCGGCCTGACCCACACGCTGTACCGGAATACCGGTCATCATAGCTACCACTTCGGCAACATTGTCTTCGGTAACGGTATAACGTTTTGATTTAGTCTCGGCCTCCCAGATAGCTTTAGCCTGCTCCAATTCTTCCAGCAAATGCTTTTCAGTATCGCGCAGTTTTGCTGCTTCCTCGTATTTCTGGCTGCGAACTACCTTATTCTTTTCAATTTTGATCTGTTCGATCTTGGCCTCTACATCTAATATGTTCTGAGGTACATGAATATTGGTCAAATGCACCCGTGAACCCGATTCGTCCAAAGCATCGATAGCCTTATCCGGAAGGAAGCGGTCTGTTATGTACCTGGCTGTTAAAGAAACACAGGCATTGATCGCCTCAGGAGTATAAGTTACACCGTGGTGCTCTTCGTATTTGTCTTTGATGCGGGTTAGTATCTCGATGGTCTCATCCGGTGTAGCCGGTTCAACCATTACCTTTTGGAAACGGCGATCCAGGGCGCCATCCTTCTCGATGTACTGGCGATATTCGTCAAGCGTAGTAGCACCGATGCATTGGATCTCTCCGCGAGCCAATGCTGGCTTAAACATATTAGATGCATCAAGCGAGCCCGATGCTCCGCCAGCACCAACAATGGTATGTATTTCGTCGATAAATAAAATCACATCAGGCGATTTTTCCAGCTCATTCATCACGGCCTTCATACGCTCTTCAAACTGACCACGGTATTTTGTACCGGCAACCAGTGAAGCAAGATCTAAAGTAACAACACGTTTGTTAAACAATACGCGCGACACTTTACGCTGTACGATACGCAGGGCCAAACCTTCGGCGATAGCCGATTTACCTACGCCCGGTTCACCGATCAGGATCGGGTTATTCTTTTTACGGCGTGACAGAATTTGTGAAACACGCTCAATTTCTTTTTCGCGGCCAACAATAGGGTCCAAACGGCCGTCTTCGGCAGCTTTGGTCAGGTCGCGCCCAAAATTGTCCAGGACAGGAGTTTTAGATTTGATATCGCTAACTTTTTTAGGCTGACTGAATGAATCATCTTCTTTAAATTCATCATCGCCGCCTGTAGGTGAGCCCGGCATTTCGTCGGTCACATCGTTTTTATGTGATTCTACTTCCCCTTTAAATATTTCGTAATTAACGTTGAATTGTAACAGGATCTGCGAAGCAATATTATCTTCATCGCGCAAGATCGAAAGCAACAAATGCTCGGTACCGATCACATCACTTTTAAAAATCTTAGCTTCGAGGTAAGTTATCTTTAATACTTTTTCCGCTTGTTTGGTGAGCGGTATGCTGCCGATATTGACGTTAGTGCCAATCGTTCCTTTAACAGCATCTTCAATAGCGCGACGCAGTTTGGTAGTATCTATGCTCAAACCTTTGAGCAGTTTGATCGCGATGCCATCGCCATCGCGGATGAGCCCCAGGAGCAGGTGTTCGGTTCCAATATAGTCATGGCCTAGCCGTAGGGCCTCCTCCCTGCTGTATTGAATCACATCTTTAACCCGTGGCGAAAATTTAGCTTCCATATAATACCTTTCAAAATAATGTACGTCCCCCGTATATCATCTTATTTAACTCGAGGGCGTATTTTTAACCTGTTCAACAATACTGCCAACTTTTTTGCACCTCAAAAAACAGACATTGTTATGATGCGCAATCTATTAAAGTTAAACTTTATACAAAGAAAATAATGAACAAAAACCTAAAATATTTCCTACAACTGACAGTAAGTTGCTGAAGCTTACTTGTTTGACCTTCTCTTAACGCAAAAGTTTAGTACTTGTTGCGATTTTCAGCCTAATTTGGTTGTTATAACAGGCAATTAGTCACTTAATCTGACATTAAGGCATTATAAATAGAAGATCAACTGATTGCACCTTCTTGTTATACGCAAATGAATTAAAAATGATTGGCAATATATTAAATAGTTATTAAGATTTCCACAAAAATTTGCAGGTATTTGTGGGATGGGAGTTGGGAAGTCAGAAAGTACGGAAGTACGCGTCGCGATAGCTATCGCGAGTCCGAAAGATGATGCACGGCGCAATTTGTTTTAGCTAAAATAGTCTTAGTTTTGAAAACAGATTAAACTGTCGATTTAACTTAATTTAGAAGCTTAATAATAATATCACTCAAAAAAAGGCTACTGGACTTCCGGACTCCCGATAGCTGCCGGGAAGCGGATCTTCGGGCAAAAAACATTCACTAAAAAACATGGACGAGAAGATCATATTTTCTATGGCCGGGGTCAACAAGATATACCCGCCGCAAAAACAAGTATTAAAGAATATTTACCTGTCGTTTTTTTACGGCGCCAAGATCGGTGTTATCGGTTTGAATGGCTCGGGTAAATCATCACTGCTCAAGATCATCGCCAGCCTCGATAAATCTTTCCAGGGCGAAGTTGTTTTCTCTCCAGGCTATACAGTAGGCTACCTGGCGCAGGAACCCGAGCTCGACCCAAATAAAACCGTGCGTGAGGTAGTTGAAGAAGGTGTTGCTGCCATAACGGCCATTTTAAAGGAATACGAAGATATCAATGAAAAATTCGGGCTCGAGGAAGTATACAGCGACCCGGATGCGATGGATAAACTGATGGCGCGCCAGGGCGAGCTGCAGGACAAAATAGACGCTTTGAACGCATGGGAACTGGATACCAAACTCGAAAGAGCCATGGATGCTTTACGCTGCCCCGAGCCTGATACTAAAATAGGCGTATTGTCAGGTGGCGAACGCCGCCGCGTAGCGATGTGCCGCTTGCTGTTGCAGGAACCGGATGTGCTGCTTTTGGACGAGCCCACCAACCACCTGGATGCCGAATCGATCGATTGGCTGGAGCAGCACCTAAAGCAATACAAGGGCACCGTCATCGCGGTGACCCACGACCGCTATTTCCTCGATAACGTCGCCGGCTGGATATTGGAACTCGACCGCGGGGAAGGTATTCCATGGAAAGGAAATTATTCCTCATGGCTTGAGCAAAAAGCTAAACGCCTGGCACAGGAAGAGAAGACCGAAAGCAAACGTCAGAAAACCCTGGAGCGCGAACTGGAATGGGTGCGCATGGCACCGAAGGCTCGTCAGGCAAAAGGCAAGGCTCGCTTATCCAACTATGAGAAACTAGCCTCCGAAGAAACTAAAGAACGCGAAGATAAACTGGAACTCTTCATCCCGCCGGGCCCTCGCCTCGGCAATGTGGTGATCGAAGCCAATGGCGTTACCAAGGCTTATGGTGATAAGGTGTTATTTGAAAACCTTAGTTTTTCATTACCTCCGGCTGGTATCGTGGGTATCATCGGGCCGAATGGTGCGGGTAAAACCACGCTATTCCGTCTCATTACCGGGCAGGAAACTCCTGACGCAGGCACCTTCCGGGTAGGCGAAACAGTGGCATTGGGCTATGTCGACCAGATGCATGATGATCTTGATCAAGATAAATCGGTTTGGGAGAATATCACCGATGGCTTGGATAATATCATGGTCGGACACAAGGCTTTAAACTCGAGAGCTTACGTATCCAAATTCAACTTTAATGGCGCCGACCAGCAAAAGAAAGTAGGCGTACTCTCAGGCGGTGAACGCAACCGGGTACACCTGGCCATCACCCTTAAAAAAGGATCGAACGTTTTGCTGCTTGACGAACCTACCAATGATATAGACGTCAATACCCTTCGCTCGCTCGAAGAAGCTTTGGAAAACTTTGGCGGCTGCGCGGTGATCATCAGTCACGATCGCTGGTTCCTGGATAGGGTTTGTACACATATCCTGGCCTTTGAAGGTAATTCGCAGGTTTATTTCTTTGAAGGTGACTACACAGCCTACGAAGAAAACCGCAAGAAACGTATTGGCGATATCACACCGCATCGGTTGAAGTATAAAAAGTTAGTGGGGTGATGGGAATGCGACGTGCGGAGTGACGAATGGGGAATTTTAGGGTGAAAGACTTGCGAAGTTAAACTCCGTAAGGTTTGTTTTTTATGGGCGGGGTTGAGGGCTCTGCTGATTAAAAAAAACGTAAGGCTTTCACTTGTTTTAAATCACAGATTTATATTGATTTCTTTGATTTAACAGATTTTGTAAAGGGTAAATGCTAACCTCTAGCCCTCGATTGAATAATGACAAAAGATAAATGACTTATTATAAAAGACTAATGACAAATGACCAATGACAAATCCCCAATGACCAACAATCATTCAAATCCCTAAATCGTGTCTTATTAATTCCCTATTTTTCGGAAATTTTAAGAACCGGGTCGTCATCGGTTTATTTTGCACATGAAAAAATACCTGCTGCTATGCTTGCTCTCATTGGTACTTATACTGCAGACTTCAGCCCAGCAAGTGCTGCTGATTGGCAGGGTGACCGACACCAAACATCAACCCGTCGGCTTTGCCGCTGTCTATGTAGCAAATACCGGCATCGGCACTACCGCCAATGAACAGGGTTTTTACCAGCTAAACCTTAAGTCCGGCAGCTATTCGGTCACTTATCGCTATTTCGGTTATCAGGAAAAAACCGACACGATCATCCTAAGCGACCTACCCAAAAACCATAATGTGCAATTAGCTGAGGCTAATTATTTACCGGGGATACCTGCTGATCGGTCTGAAAAAACCGGTCGAGATATGATTTCAAAAGCAATTGCACGGGGAAGGCAGATCGGGCAGTATATCAAATCCTACAGCAACACTACCTATGTAAAAGGTGTGCAAAAGCTGGTGGGGGCTCCGAAAGGATACATCAATAACAGTGTGGCAAATGCGTTGAGCATCGACAGCAGCGGAAAAGGTATGTTGTTCCAAACCGAATCGCTTGCTAAACTCAATGTGCAAAAGCCGCATCAAACAAAAGAGGAAACGATTGGTTCGAGCACTGTAGGACAAAATATTGCCATTAATTTCAGCAAAGCATCCGACTTATCGCAGGATCTTTATCAGGCAGTACTTACTATACCCGGCATCAGCAGTCACGGTTTTATATCACCACTGGGTAGCCAGGGAATGAGCAATTACAACTACCAATTTATCGGAGCTTCAAGCGAAAACGGTAAAATAGTTGACAAAATCTGCATAGTCCCCAAACGTACACATGGTCCTTTATTCAGGGGATACATTTATCTGGTAGATGGCAGCTGGGACCTGTATGACGCGGAGCTTGGTTTAAGCGACCAGGCCAATCAAATTGAACTGTTAGATTCCCTGCAACTGCGTTTGCAATATGTCCCGGTAGCAGATAACATTTGGGAACCATTAGTGATTGACTACAGCTTTGGCGGAAGCATATTGGCTTTCAAATTTGAAGGTTATTACCTTGGTATCTTTGATCACTACCGGTTTAACCTGCAGTTTCCAGATCACTTTTTTAACGGCGAACGCCTGAGCATAGCAAACAATGCCCAAAACCAGGACCTTACTTATTGGAAGACTATCCGTCCGCTGCCGCTGACAGCACAGGAAGAGCGGGACTATACCAACAAATCGGAATTAGCCTCACTGAAAAAAGCGATGTCTCAGTTTGGTCAGCAACAGGAGCGGATAAATCCATTCAAACCTTTCCCTTACCTGCTGTCCGGCTATAAAGCTGCTTATAAAAAAGGGAGAGACACCTTGTACGTATATCCTTTTGTACAAACACTATTTTACAATACTGTTGAAGGTGCCGGCATTAATTTGCAGGCCAGCTTTACCCATTTAACCGATTCTATTTACGCTTTCACTTTGATCCCCAACCTGCGTTATGGCCTGGCCAACCGGCTGTTCAATGCCAACCTGCGCGGTGAATACAATTACGATCCGGATAATCTTGGCAAATTTACAGGAGGCTTCGGTACCGATTTACCCGATCTGAGTAATGCGGGTACCCGCTCGCTTTTTTTTAATACGCTGAGCACCCTGTTGAGTGAACAGAATTTTGTGAAGCTTTACCGCTCGAAATTTATCGAGGGTGGCTTTCAGCGCGAGATCAGCAATGGCTTGTTGTTTAAGGCCGACCTTTCTTATTCCCACCGCACCCAATTGTATAACAATTCGTTTTATTCCATAAATACTTATGCCGGTCGACGGTTGACATCAAACAATCCGCTGGCTTCCGATACAGCTTCAGCAGCCGACCGCTCCTTTTTGTTTCCGCAACATACAGCCTTAACATTTGCTGCATCATTAACCTATACCATCAATCAGGAATATATTACCGGGCCGGGCGGTCGCGAGTATTTACCTTCGGCCTATCCGCAGATCAAACTGAGTTATCGTAAAGGCATCAACGGTCTGTTAGGTTCAAATACCGACTATGATTTTGCCTCCCTTGCGTTTTACCAGGAACATCTGAGCAACGGCTTGCTTGGCTTTTCATCCTTTAAGATCGAAGCCGGTGATTTCTTTAATAACCACAAGGTGTATTTTATGGACTATAACCATTTCCAGGGAAACGAGGGCACCACCTTTGACCCTACGCCAGGCAACTTCCATTTTCTGCCTTTTTATACTTACAGTACCGATGGCCCCTACTTTGAGGCACATTACGAACACAATTTTTCAGGCTACTTTTTTAGTCGCATCCCGCTACTACGCTCTCTCAAACTGGACGAGATCATCGGCCTCAACTACCTAAGCGAAAACAACAATCACAACTATTCCGAATTCTTTTTCGGCATACAACGCTCCTACTTCCGCATCGATTATGGTGTAGCTTACGAAGGCAGTCACAAATATTTGCAGGGATTCCGGGTGTTTTATGGGTTGAAATAATTTGGGGTATCGGGTATAAGGTATCAGGTATTAGTTTTGTTGACATCATTAAAATTAGCCGACCCATACTATCGAATAATCGGTTTCCCAATAATTATTACCTGATACTTAATTACCAATCCCTAAAACCTATTACCTGATACCCAATAACTGATATCCAATACCTGATACCCAATAACAAATCACAAATCACTATATTTGCGCATTCATTAAACGCCGTTTACAGCGGTATCAATGCTTTATGGAAAAGTACAACACACTACTCTATTATTGCTATTCGGCAATAGCAGATGCGGAGCTATTTGCTGCCGACCATCTTAAATTTTGTAAATCGCTGAACCTGGTGGGTCGGATCATTGTGGCCGACGAGGGTTTGAACGGCACCGTTTCGGGCACAGAAGCTGCATGTAAAACCTATATGGACACCCTGCATGCAGATGATCGTTTCGCGGGTATCGATTTCAAGGTCGACGAAGTGGCCGAACCATCTTTCGTAAAAATGCATGTGCGCTATAAAAGCGAGATCGTCCACTCGGGCCTGCGCGACCCGAATATCATCAACCCGCAGGTAATAACCGGCAAGCACCTGGAACCGAAAGATTTTTTGGCCATGAAAGATCGCGATGATGTGGTGGTACTGGATGTGCGTTCAAACTACGAGCATTCGCTGGGTAAATTCAAAAATGCCATTACCCTGGACATAGAAAACTTCAGGGAATTCCCCGAAAAAATAAACGAGCTGGCAAAATACAAGGACAAAAAAATACTTACCTATTGCACCGGAGGCATCAAATGCGAAAAGGCATCCGCATTGCTCCTGCACGAGGGCTTCCCCGAAGTATATCAATTGCATGGTGGCATCATCAAGTATGGTAAAGAAGCAGGCGGCGAGGATTTTGAGGGCAAATGCTATGTATTTGACAACCGCCTTTCGGTTGAAGTAAATAAAGTGAATCCGGTGGTGATCTCCACCTGTTTCAATTGCGGTAAGCAGACCGACAAAATGATCAACTGCGCCAATCCTGAATGTAATGAACATTTCACCCAATGTGACGAATGCGGATGGGTAATGGATGGCTGTTGCAGCGAAGCTTGTATGACAAATCCGCGCAAAAGAGTGTATGATGGCACGGGCTATTATGTTAAAGTACCGCAACCGGTAAATAACAGCAAAAAATTAAAAGTTCAACCGGGCGACCAGGGTACATAAATCTGCTTCGATCAAAAAGCAAAAATTTTCAGTTTTAGCGATTGCTTGCGCTGTAACGGGAGTCCGGACACGCTATTGCAAATTTGGGGTTGATTTCAATTGATCAAAACCACTTTTAATTCAACAGGAAAAATTTTCAAGTGCCATTACTATACTTTTTTTGCGAAAACAATCGCTGCTAAAAGTTGTTAATCTCACTTCAAAACGTAATTTCGTACAGACGTAAACCACTTACGTTACCACCAATTATTAAACATGGGTAAACCTTTACGCCTGATCCTGCTCATTGCGCTTGTTAGTTTTAAGACTTTATGGGCAGCTGAAATTAAAAGCATCGGGGTACCTTATGTGCAGAATTATACCAAAGCCATCTACCAATCGGGTAACCAAAACTGGTCAGTAACCCGCGATGAGCATGGCATCATGTACTTTGGCAACTCCGGTGGTCTGCTGACTTTTGATGGTCGTTACTGGCAATCGTATGCTATGCCCAATGGACTCATCGTTCGCTCCGTTGCGGCCGATGGCAAAGGCAAAGTTTATGCAGGTGGATTTGGCGAGTTTGGATATTGGCAAAATAACCAACAGGGCCAGTTTCAATACCATTCGCTGGTGTCGCTTATTCCCAAGCAATATCAGCCAATGAACGAAGAGATCTGGAAGATATACATTGACGATAAGCAAATTATTTTTCAGTCGTTCGGGTCCATATTTATTTATGCCGGGGGGCGTATCACGGCAATCAATGCACCCAACCCTTTCCTATTCCTGTTTAAAGTCGGCAAACGCTATTTCGTCGAGGAAGTAAACGCCGGCCTGTTCGAATTGAAGAACAGCAAATTAAGCTATATAGCCGGCAGCAATATTTTGGGTAAAAGTGGCATTTTATCCATATTGCCATTTCCGCATAATAAATACCTGATAGGCACCGCGCATTCCGGTTTGTTTGTTTTCGATGATAAACGATTCGTTCCCCTCAACAGCCCCGCAAATGATTTTTTAAGAACCTACCAATTAAATAATGGCGCTGTCATTCCCGGCAAATATTTTGCTTTCGGAACCATTCTCAACGGCATCATCGTTATTGATACCGCTGGTAATGTGGTACAACAGATCAACAAAGCCAGCGGGCTGCAAAACAACACGGTGCTGAGTCTGTACACCGATAATGAGCAGAACCTTTGGGCCGGGCTCGACAATGGAATCGATCGTATCGAGGTAAATTCGCCGCTCTATTTTTATTTCGACAAAACCGGGCGATTCGGCACAGTCTATTCGAGCATAATTTTCGGCGGAAAGATCTATTTAGGCACCAACCAGGGGCTATTTTACAGCGACTGGCAGGATGAAGCAAACCGAAAAGCATTCCAATCTTTTGATTTTAAACTGATACCGGGCTCCCAGGGACAGGTATGGGAACTATCGATTCAGGATGGGCGGCTGTTATGCGGCCACAATGCAGGTACTTACCAGGTGAGCGGCTCAACCCTATCAAACATAACCGATATCAGCGGCGGATGGACCGTGAAAAAATTCAATTCGGATAAACTTATTCAGGGTACCTACACCGGGTTGATTCTTTATAAGAAAGACGCCGCGGGAAATTGGGTACTCGATCATAAAATTGACGGCTTTAGCGAACCTTCGCGTTATGTTGAAGAGGACAGCAAAGGGCAGCTTTGGGTTACTCATGCTTACCGGGGTATTTATAAAATAATACTAAGTGCCGATCTGCAAAAAGCCAATACCGTAAAATATTACGATACCCGCTATGGCTTACCGGGTAATTATAATGTAAATACATTCAATCTGGATAACCGGATTGTTTTTTCTTCCGATTCAGGCTTTTATGTTTATGACGATATCAGCGACCATTTTTACAAATACCAGCAGTTAAACAAAAAACTGGGCACATTTGCTACGTCAAACAAGATCATTCCGGCACAGGATAAAAAATACTGGCTCATCAGTCATGGGCGGGTTGCGCTGGCCGATTTTTCATCACCCGGCAAATTGCTAATCGACTCTAACCGGTTTAATATCTTGGATAGCCGCATGCTGCATAATTATGAAAGTATTAGCCGTATTGGCAGCGCTATTTATTTATTTAGTGTTGATGATGGTTTCGCCATTTTAAACGATGCTGATAAAAATAACAATAACGATCTGCATGTCCCCCCGGTGCTGATCCGGAAATTTGAAGACATTACAGAAAAAGCAAGCATCGTTACTGCTGTTGATTCGGCGAGCGAGATCGAAATACCTTATTCACAAAACAACGTTAGGATATCATTTGCACTCCCCTACTATCGGCAGGGAAAGGTCAGATTCCAATATTATCTGGAAGGATATTCTCGGGGTTGGTCGGACTGGAGTATTCAAACACAAAAAGAATTCACCAACCTCGACCAGGGCTCGTATCATTTCAAAGTTCGGGCCCGGCTGGACGATCAGTATATTTCACCTGAAACTGTATTTTCATTTACTGTGCTTCCACCCTGGTATGCAGGCAAAATAGCGATTGGGCTTTATTTACTGCTTTGCATTTTCGGCTTTTACCTGGTACAATTTTTTTACCGGCTAAAGCTAAAACGTCACCAGCAGCATATTCTCGATCGGCTAAAAATGGAACAGGAAGAGATCATACGCCAGGAAGCCATCGCCAATGAACAACGTATCGTAAAGATCAAAAACGAACAATTACAAGCCGACCTCGCCAGCAAAAGCCGCGAACTCGCCAACTCGGCCATGAACATTGTTTATAAAAATGAATTGCTGCAAAAGATCAGCGAAGAAATGACGCATTTAAAAGATGCTTCCGGCAAAACTTTGTCTGCCGATCAATTAAAGCGCATTCAAAAAGTAATTGACGATGGCATGAGTGATGAACGCGATTGGAATTTGTTTGAAAGCAGTTTCAACGAGGCGCACGAAAACTTCTTCAAAAAGCTTAAAGTACATCATCCCGACCTTGTCCCCAACGACCTTAAGCTTTGCGCCTATCTTCGAATGAACATGAGCAGCAAGGAAATAGCTTCGTTGCTCAACATATCCCTCCGCGGAGTCGAGATACGCCGCTACCGCCTGCGTAAAAAGCTCAATTTAGAGCATGATAAAAACCTGGTGGAGTTTCTCATGGAGCTGTAATACTACATCATTACCTCTCATATCCCATTGTTAACTTATTGTATCCTACTTCTTTAGTGTAGTATGTAATTTTTACACTATCGATTTACAACACACTGACAAACAATTTATTACACTGCTTGTTACTTATGTATGAGATACAATCTTTTTAAATGATGTATTAATGTAGAGTGCTATTATTTGTTAAGAAAGTATTATCTCAACAACTTCGTACAGAATAAAACCAATTATTTACAAATCCATTTATCTAATTACCACATGAGAAAAATTTTTACTTTTTCGGGTTTGGTATTATTGCTATTCCTCCAGGTCGTTTCAGCGCATGCACAAAATGCAGCGATAAAAGGCCGGGTAACTGACGCCGCTACCGGCGAGACACTTATCGGGGTGTCTGTTACTGTTAAAGGAACCAGCAATGGCACCCAAACCGACGCAAACGGGGGGTATAGCCTAACCGCTCCTTCGAATGCGACATTAGTGTTCAGCTACCTTGGCTATGTATCACAGGAAGCACCAGTAAACCAACAAACAGTTATCAATATCAAACTGGCAGTTAAAGCAAACGACTTACAGCAAGTAGTTGTAATAGGTTACGGTACGCAGCGCAAGGTTGACAATACCGGCGCTGTAGCTACTGTGAGCGGAGCTGAAATAACCAAGCAAGCATCTACCAATGCCACCAGCGCACTGGAAGGTAAGGTTGCAGGCGTTGAGATTATTGCCAGCGGTGCACCGGGCTCATCGCCACAAATCAATATACGCGGCATGGGAACCGTTTACGGCGGTACGCAGCCCCTGTTTGTTGTGGATGGCGTTTGGTACAGTGATATCAGTTTCCTGAACCCGAATGACATTGAAAACCTGACGGTACTAAAAGACGCCTCAAGCACAGCTATATATGGCGTTCGTGCAGCTAATGGCGTTATCATCATCACAACCAAACATGGTCGTGTGGGGAAACCTACCGTGGCTTACAATGCCTACGTTGGCTGGCAAGCTGCTACCAACCAGGTTAAAATGGCTGATGGTACCGAATATGCCACCCTCATCAACGAACTTTATGCCGACAATAACATTACACCGGCTTTCAGTACCAACCCTGCTGCTTATGGCAAGGGAACCGACTGGTACGGACAGATCCTGCGCAATGCATTTGTTACCAACCACGCCATTTCTATAAGCGGCGGTTCGGCATCTAACACTTATGACGTTTCGTTTGGTTTCCTGGACCAGGATGGTATCGTAAAAACCAATAACTACCAGCGATATACCGTTCACATTGCCGACGAATATAAAGCAGTGAAAAACCTGACCCTGGGTATCAACGTTAATTTACTTTCAAGCGATTCGAAGGATATCAATGGCGGAATATTTCACCAGTTATATACCGCTGCTCCTATCGTGCCGGTTTTTTATGGCAACGGTAAATATGGCGATCCATCCGACTATAATGTAGGTGGCGGCGCTAATTACAATCCTGAGGCAACCATCGATTTCTTTAACCAGCGTTCGACCAACAAGAAATTCACCGGTAACGTTTACGGTGAATACCAGATCGCAAAAGGCTTGAAATTAAGAACCAGTTTCGGTGCCGATATCGGCCAGGGCGAAGTGCGGGACTATACGCCGATCTATTATGCCACAGGCGGACAGCAGAGCACAACCTCCTCGCTGGATCTGAATCATACCGAAAACCGCAACTGGATTTGGGAAAGCACGCTGACCTACAACAAAACGATCGGCAAGAACAAGATCACGGCATTGGCAGGCTATAGCGCACAGCGCAATGAAACCGACTATGCCGATGCCTTTGCAGATAGTGTAAGCAATAAATCGAGTGGCAATTTGCATACATCGTTCCCTGCAAGTGCAAACGTTACTTATAACCGTTTACCATCTGATCAATTGCTCTATACGCAGTTATCGGAGTTTGCAAGGGTTAACTATTCCTATGCCGACCGTTACCTGTTGAATGCAACCATCCGTCGCGATGGTGCTTCAGAGTTTTATCCAAACCCTTACGGATGGTTCCCATCCATAGGTGCAGGCTGGGTGATCAGCAACGAAGAATTCATGCAAAATCAACACTTCTTTAATACCTTAAAGCTTCGGGCAAGTTACGGACGCGTAGGTAATGCCAACGTACCGCATATCCTGAGTGTTCAAACCACGACGGTCGATCCTGGCCAATATACAGCGATTTTTGGCAACCCGCAGACCCCTTATAACGGTCAGAGCATCAATACGGTAGTACCACCATCAAGCACCTGGGAAAATGCTGCATCTGAAGATATCGGCATCGAAGGTTCTATATTGAATGATCACTTATCGTTCGAAGCTGAATATTACAACCGGGTAACCAATAACGCAGTGTTTACCATCCCGGTACCGGGTTCAACAGGCGAAAACGGCCCTAATGGTGGTTTGCTCGGCAATCAGGCCGATATCAGGAACCGGGGTTTTGAATTTTCAATTACCTGGAAACAACAAATAGATCAGGACTGGTACATTTCTATCAGCCCTAACCTGGGCATTAACAGCAACGAAGTAACGAAAGTAATTAGTGGTAACAACCCGCTATACGGTGGCGGCAACGGCATTACCAATGGTGGTCTGGCTACCCGTACAGTACAGGGACAACCTATTGGCGAGTTTTACGGCTATAAGGTGATCGGTATCTTCCAAAATGCACAACAAGTGTCAGCATCAGCCTCGGCCGGACAGGCTCAGCCTGGTGACTTTATTTACCAGGATACCGACCATGATAAAGTGATTACCAGTAAAGACCGGGTTAACCTGGGTAATCCCAATGCAAAATATGGCTATGGTATCAACACCAATGCGCGTTATAAAAACTTCGACCTGACACTTGACTTCCAGGGACGTGCCGATGTAAGCGTATACAATGCTAACCTGGCCTACCGTTTCGGCAACGAAAACTTTACCCAGGACTACTTCAATAACCGCTGGCATGGTCAGGGAACATCCAATACTTATCCTTCGGTTAATATCGGATCGACCTACAACTCTGCGCCTAACTCGTTTTACGTTTCAAGCGGCGCTTATTTCAGGTTGCGTAATGCACAGTTAGGCTACACGCTTCCGAAAGACCTGCTGAACCAGTGGGGAATACACAGCATCAGGATCTATGCTAACGCACAGAATGCACTAAATATTTTCGGTTACAAAGGATTCAGCCCCGAAATTGGTGGCGGACCGGGTAACCTGGGTATCGATGCGAATGTGTACCCCCTGTATGCTACTTACAACTTTGGTGTGAATGTTACATTTTAATTGTTATTAAGATGAGAAATAGAAAATATTATATGAAAAGCGCGGTCGGACTGAGTTTGATCGTAGCATTAAGCTTCTCGCAGGGCTGCAAAAAGAGCTTCCTTGATGCCTCGCCGGCGAGCACGACAACATCGACCCAATTCTGGAAAACTTCTACAGATGCAGCGTCAGCAGTGAATAGCATGTATGCCGATCTGCACAACTGGAACGATATTGCTTTCGCCCCTATAGCCATAGAAAGCATGGGGTCTGACGATGCAACAAAAGGATCGGTACCTACAGATGCCACCTTTATGAATGAATACCGCAATTTCACGGTAACAGCCGGTGAAGGTCAGCTGGAAGGTTTTTGGCAGGGTATGTACAATAACATCAACTTTGCTAACCAGATACTGGACAATGTACCTGCCATTAACATGGATGCCGGACTGAAGGCCAGGTACCTGGCCGAGGCACAATTTATTCGTGCTTACGATTATTTCAGGCTGGTGCGCGCCTTTGGTGATGTGCCTTTACGCCTGCATGTGCCGAAGTCTGCTGCCGACTATAACCTTGCCCGTGCGCCAAAAGCACAAGTTTGGTTGCAGATTGAAACGGACCTTACCAGCGCAGCTTCTGTTTTACCAACTGCTTACTCGGCTGTCGATATCGGCCACGTAACAAAAGGTGCGGCGCTGGCTTTGCACGCTAAAGTAGCTCTATACCAAAAGAAATGGGCCGATGTCATCACCTATACCACGGCGGTTACCTCACTCGGCGTTTATTCGCTGTTCCCTGACTACGAAAAAATGTTCAGAACGCAGAATAAGAATAATTCCGAATCCATTTTCGAGATCCAATGCGCACTGATACCCAATAATCCCGGCGCATCAAACTCGCAATATTCGCAGGTACAGATGCCAAGGGTTACCGAACCCGCAGGCGGATGGGGCTTTAATAACCCAAGTCCTGGTTTAATTGCAGAATTTGAACCAGGTGATCCACGGCTTGCCGGCACGGTTATCTTTACCGGCACCCTAACTCCGGAAGGTGATATGATCGATGCTTCGGCACCGAACCCTTATTACAATATGAAATCGTATGTGCCATTTGCCCAATATGTATCGGGCTTTAACCAGGGCTGCCAACAGGATAAGATTGTTTTGCGCTATGCCGAAGTATTGTTAATGAATGCAGAAGCGAACAACGAACTTGGCAATAGCGCTGCCGCACTTGCTTCACTCGAACAGGTAAGGGCACGCGCTAGAGGAGTCAACGTGGCAATTTTGCCACCGGTAACCACCACCGACCAAACGGCACTACGTACAGCTATCTACCACGAACGCAGGGTAGAATTGGGTATGGAGTTCGACCGCCATTTTGATGTGATACGCCAGGGTCGCGGAGCGGCTGTATTTGGCCCACAGGGATTTGTAGCCGGCAAAAGTGAAGTTTGGCCTATCCCACAAAATGAGATCGACCTGAGTGCTGGTACATTGACACAAAATCCGGGCTATTAATTAATTTAAACTGGAGAAAAAAATGAAAACATTCAAAAATATAACCAAAACCAGGCTCTGGGCAGGTATTGTACTCAGCCTGGCGCTGGCCTCATGCCAAAAAGAATTCAATGCCAAAACGTATGCGCCGCAAAAACCTGCGCCAACCTTTTCGGGCTACAGCAGTTCTGCCGAAATTGAGCCTACCCACCTGGTTGCCTATTGGCCGTTCAGCGGAACACTGGCCGACAGCCTCTCGGGTACATTAGGCGTCGCAACCGGCACCAGCTTCACTGCTGGTATCGAAGGCAAGGGTTTGCAGGGTGCGCTTAACTCGTACGTAATCACCAATGCTCCTGCCGCAATCAAATCATTGCACAGCTTTACCGCTTCGGTTTGGTACAACATGGCAGAAAACACTACGGGAATAGTAAACCTGCTCGATGTGGTAAACAACCAGTATTTCTGGGGAAATCTGGACATCTTTATCGAAAATCCACCTAACCCCACAACAGGGCAATTGAAGGTGCATATGTTCAATAACGGCGCCAGCGCCACCGGCGCAGATGGCTGGGAAGGTGATTACCTGATCAGCAGTGCCTACGGACAATGGAATCAAATTACGGTTTCTTATGATGACACTACCGGTAAAATAACAGTTTATTTTAACGGCGCTTCGGTTGGGTCAAATACGCCCACCGGATTTACTCCGCTAAACTGGTCGGGAATAAGCCAGATGGTTTTTGGAACGGTACAGTTTCAAACCAATCCGTCCCTTACCTCGGCTACAGGCTCGCAGCCATGGGCATCGTACCTTACCGGTGCAATGGATCAGGTTCGGTTCTATAATGAAGTGCTTTCTACTACGCAAATCTCGGCATTGTATAACCTGGAGAAATTAGGAAGATAGGGTTGATTGATTAGTTGAAGGCTGCCTGCCCGCACCTGGCGGGCAGCAGCCTTTTTTATTGCAGAAACTATAAATAATTACTTTAGTAAAAAGATATTTGCTGCGGATGAGAAAATTGAAACTTTTAATGCTGCTTGCCCTGCCGGTTATGCTTTTCTCCTGCAGTAAACAACATAACCAGCCGGCACCGCCTGCCCCCTCGTCATTCAGCTTTAACAGTTTGAAAGTAAATGGCGTTTATAATGGGCTCAGCTATAAAGGAGTTCCTGCTAAATCTGTTATTAAGCTATCTTTCTCTGCTCCTGTCAATACAAATACTGTGACAGGCAGCCTTAGTTTTACCGGAAGCAACGGTACCCGGGCAACATTCGCCACCAGCTACGAAAACAACGACAGCACCCTGGTGATCACCCCTTCTTCCTGGCAACCGATCACCCAATACAACCTGAATGTATCTACTTCGCTTCAATCAGCTGCCGGAGGTGCCCTGCAAACGGCAGTAAGTGTACAACTGCTGACGGCTATCGATACGACCGACAAGTTTCCCCGTATCACCGATAATGCCCTGCTCGACCTGGTACAGCAGCAAACACTTAAATATTTCTGGGACTTTGGCCACCCCGTAAGCGGTCTGGCACGCGAGCGCAACAGTTCAGGCGACGTGGTTACTACCGGTGGCTCGGGCTTTGGTATCATGGCCATTGTAGCTGGGAGTAGTCGCGGTTTTATAGCCCACGCCGATGCACTAACCCGCTTGCAAACCATCGTCAGTTTTTTAAAAAATACAGCTCAAACCTTTCACGGAGCTTTTCCGCATTGGATGAATGGTGCAACCGGTGCAGTGGTGCCTTTCAGCGCACAGGATGATGGTGCCGACCTGGTAGAAACAGCCTACCTGATGGAGGGTCTGTTAACGGCCCGCCAATATTTCAACGCCAGCAGTACTGCCGAGACAAACCTCAGAAACGATATCAATACACTTTATAATAATGTTGAATGGACCTGGTTCACGCAAAACGGGCAAAATACACTTTACTGGCATTGGAGCCCTAATTTTGGCTGGTCGACCAACCAGCAGATCAACGGCTGGGACGAAGCGCTAATTACCTATGTGCTGGCTGCTGCTTCAACTACACATCCCATTACAAAAGCAGTATATGATAATGGCTGGGCGCTTAACGGGCAGATCAAAAATGGCAGCAATTATTACGGCATTACACTACCGCTTGGCCCAACTGAGGGCGGCCCGTTGTTTTTTGCTCATTATTCGTTCCTCGGCATCAATCCAAATGGCTTAAAAGATGCCTATGCCAGTTACGATGTGCAAAACCAGGCGCATGCCCTCATCAATTATAATTACTGCGTTGCCAACCCTGGAAACTATTATGGCTATAGCAGTCAGTGCTGGGGTCTTACGGCCAGCGATATACCCAACGGGTATACAGCCAGTTCGCCTACCAATGATGTAGGAGTTATTGCGCCTACAGCAGCTGTTGCTTCATTGCCCTATACCCCTGTTCAATCGCTGGCTGCTCTCAAGTTCTTTTACTATAAAATGGGCGATAAATTATGGGGACAATATGGCTTTTACGATGCGTTTAGCGTGGATAGCCCCTGGTTTGCCAGTTCGGATCTTGCCATAGACGAAGGGCCAATAGTTGACATGATAGAAAATTACCGCAGCGGCTTGCTCTGGAATTTGTTTATGAGTTGCCCCGAAGTAAAAACAGGCATGAAAGGACTGGGTTTTCAAAGTCCGAATTTATAGCTATGCATTTTATCGCCGTATTAAGCGCGCGAAATTTGAAACGAATTTATATTGATTGGTAGAATGAAAAAAACACTACTCTCCTTATTACTCTTGCTGCCAATTTTCGGCTTCAGCCAGGACCGCGGAAAAACAGAAACCGGCATACAGCCGGTGGGCATCATCAAGGGACTTTCCGACAGTGCATTATTGGACGTTGTGCAGCGACAGACGTTCCGATATTTCTGGGATTTTGGTCACCCAACCAGCGGCCTGGCCCGCGAACGCAGCAACATAGCCTACGATTATGGCAACGAGGTAGTAACTACCGGCGGCTCGGGCTTCGGTATCATGGCGCTGATCGTGGCCGACCATCGCAAGTTTATCACCCACGACCAGGCTGTCGACCGCATGTTAAAGATTCTGGAGTTTTTATACCGGGCCGATTCTTTTCATGGCGTATTGCCGCATTGGCTGAACGGTGAAACAGGCAAAGTTATCCGTTTTGGCCGTAAAGACGATGGCGGCGACCTGGTAGAAACTTCCTATTTGTTTGAGGGACTACTTTGCGCCCGGCAATATTTTACAGCAGACAACCCAAAGGAAAATCACATCAGGGATGTGATCAACTGGATGTGGGGCGAAGTGGAATGGAGCTGGTATACTCATGAAGGCCGCGATAATTTATACTGGCATTGGTCACCCAACAACGGCTGGGCTATGAATTTTCCGATCCGCGGATTTAACGAATGCCTGATCACATATATACTGGCCGAATCGGGTGACCGATACCCGGTAACAAGCGATATCTATCACCGGGGATGGGCGCAAAGCGATTTCTTCAGAAACGGAAAAACCTTTTATGGTCACAAGCTACCCTTGGGTTTCGATTATGGCGGACCATTGTTTTTTTCGCAATACTCCTTTATGGGGCTTGATCCTAAAGGTTTGAAAGACGATTATGCCGATTACTGGGAGCAAAATACCAACCATACCCTAATCAACCACGATTACTGTGTTGATAATCCGAAAAAATACAAAGGCTACGGTGAAGACAACTGGGGATTAACCGCCAGTGATAGCTTTAACGGCTATGATGCACATTCGCCTACCAACGATCTGGGCGTAATAACGCCAACAGCTGCTTTGTCTGCATTCCCTTATACTCCCGAATACTCGATGAAGGCCCTGCGGCATTTTTACTATGATCTGGGTGATAAAATATGGGGCGATTATGGCTTTGTTGATGCCTTTAGCGAAACCCATAACTGGTATGCAAAATCGTACCTGGCTATAGACGAAGGACCGATTGTAGTGATGATTGAAAACTACCGCAGTGGCTTGTTGTGGAAATTGTTTATGAGTGCTCCCGAGGTACAACATGGCTTAAAAAAACTTGATTTTACCAGCCCATTGATCGCAGGAGCAAAATAGGCCCGATGATGAATGGGTTATTCATTTAGTTAAATAATTGTATAATTAAAATAATTTTCTACTTTAACGGCTTTATTGATGTAATTACCCTATACGCTGACCCTTATTTTAACCCCTATGACGAAGCATATTACTGAAAGTGATTTTTATGAAACTATTGACCTCATTAACACCCCAATCTTATTAGCCAATAAGGAAACGGTTTGTGAATATGTTAACCATGCTTTTTTAAAACAGATTGGTTATCAAAGCCATGATATTTATGATCAGGAGGCCTGGTTTGATCGGGCCTACCCCGATGCAGTTTACAAGAACGAAGTGAAGCAAACCTGGTGGCAACTCGTTGAAATAGCCAAACACCAGGGCGAGAGTCACGTGCATATGATGACCCGTATTCATTGTGCTGATGGCACCCAAAAATGGTTTGATATACATGAGAGTATCATAGGCGAAAATAAAGTGATCTCCTTCCTCAATGTGGACGAGTTGCAGGAAAACAATGAGGAACTGAACGACTTGCTCAAACAAAAAGATATCCTTTTGTCCATTATCGCGCACGATGTACGCAGCCCGCTGGGTAATATCAGGCAAATCGTCGACAATTACAAAAGCCTCGATTTATCGGAAATTGAAATAGCAGAGATATTTGCCGAAATGGGAAACCAGATCGATTATATTTTCAATATTATTAATTCGTTGTTGATACGCACCAGCGCCGAGCGCGGTAGC
>CAIPPO010000093.1 GCA_903866915.1 uncultured Mucilaginibacter sp.
CAATAGTGTTTTGTGACTATGCTATATTTTAACCTATAATGGTTTAAAGAGATAAACGAAATGGTCAGCAGAGATATAATCTAAATGCTGATAGAATTCAAAGGCAGGCATGTGTTTATTTGTCATCAGCGTAATTACTTCGTATCCCTCGGTAACAGCGTATTCTTCGGTATGTTCGAGTAGTTTTTTCCCATAGCCTTTACCTCTACTCTCAGGCGACACGAATAATTCATCAATGTAAATTAAATCATTTGTCCACCATGTTTTGGCATGTCCAAAAGTTGCTGCTATAATTTTGTCATTTTCGGTGAGTAAAAATCCTACAAACCGATTTCTGTCAAAGTATTCCTGAAGATAAATTATTGCCTTTTCCTGGGTAAATTTATAATTCCAGGGCGCACGGTTATAGGCTTCGAGGTAAACTTCTGCACATTTTTCAATGTCTATTTTTAATATCGGCCTTATATGCATAATTGTTTCTATACTATTGGGAGTCTGGCAGCTAAAAATTTAATGATAATTTTGCTTTTGAGCGTTATTCTGAAAAGTGTTAAAGTGCCTCATCTAATACCTGTTGTACAACCCTTCCTAATTCTTGTACATTTGGAGGGAGCATCATGCTCAAATGATTCCCCGGCACCAAATACCTTTTTACTTTTTTTGTAGTGTATTTCGGCCATCCCAGGTAAACTTCATCGGTATTGTAATGATCATTAAAATCTGCCTTAAATAAATGAATGTCAAAATTTACTGGTTCAATTTTATGATGATGAAGAGCGTCAAAATACTGTTTGGTCAACCGATCTAACATGGCATAATAAGCATCCGTTTCAGCTTGTTCTTTAAGGCCGATTTTTTTGTTAACCTTTATTTTATTCTCGCTGAATTTGTATAATACCTGATCCATAAGCGACTTCTTGCCACCCATAAACCTTGGGAAATAACGCTTTATAATCTTTGGAGTAATAACATACCAGGGCTCCATTTCGCGGCAATTGTCGGCATCAGTGTCGAAGATCGCTAATAATTTCACCTCTCTTCCGTTTTGCAAAAGTTTACGCGCTACTTCCAATGCAATGAATCCTCCTATCGAATAGCCTCCCAAAGCAAAAGGACCGCTGGGATTATGTTTTATAAGTTCTTCGAAATACTTTTGAGCAATTTCATTTATGCTTTCAATCTCAATTGGTTCCCCATCAAGTCCGAATCCTTGCAGGCCATATACGGGTTGATCCTGATCAACCTGGGCGCCCAGGTCATTGAAAGTCAAAACGTTTAAACCAGCACCATGAACGATATATAACGGGGTTTTACTGCCCGACGATTTAATAGGAACAATCGATTTCCATTTGATATTATTGAAATTTTCTTTTACTATAAAACCGCTTAATAATGCAACTGTCGGGTATTGAAATAGTTTCGCAATTGGTATTTTTTTGCCAAGTTTCTTTTCTATCCTCGTCATAATTTGCACCGCGATCAATGAGTGTCCGCCGATATCAAAAAAGTTATCGTCAATACCCACACGATTCAGTTTCAAAACTGCCTGCCATATCTCAGCTACTGTTTTTTCTGTTTCCGTCCGGGGTGCTATGTAATTGTCTTTGACTTGTTCTTCGGGATCAAAATCAGGCAATGATTTTTTATCGACCTTGTTGTTAGAAGTTAACGGAAGCATGTCCAACTCGACCCAAAGCGTGGGTATCATATACTCTGGCAGCTTTTCCTTAAGGAAATCGATAACAGATTCGCGTTTGTAGTTTTCATTGGCTACTACATAAGCAACTAATCGTTTCTTTTTATCCTGGTCAGCTTTAGCCAACACAACAGCCTGGCTTATGAATGTGCATTGACGCAAAACACTTTCAATCTCCCCCAATTCTATCCTAAAGCCACGGATTTTAACCTGATCGTCTTTGCGGCCAATAAATTCCATATTGTAGTCTGGCAACATCCTGCCAAGATCGCCTGTTCGATACATTCTGCTACCAGCTTTATCACTGAACGGATCTTTAACGAAAGAATAATTTGTTTTTTCGGCATCATTTGCATAACCCCTTGCAACTCCTACCCCACCTATATATAATTCGCCCGTTACACCTATGGGCTGAAATTGAAGTTGTTCATTAAGGATATAGAAAAAGTTATTGGCCAGCGGGCGCCCGTATGGAATACTTGTCCAGCTCTTGTCAATTTGTTTTATCGGAAAAAAGTTTGACCAAATTGTCCCTTCGGTTGCTCCCCCCAGGCTGATCACTTGTGCGTTCGGAAAATACCTCCTTATCCGGTCGGGAAGATTTACCGGTATCCAATCACCGCTCAAAAAAACCACTTTTAATGTTTCCTGAACAAAGTCCTGATCGCGACTTTCCAGTTCCCGAATAAGATAGTCCATCGTTGTCGGTACCGAATCCCAGAAAGTGATCTTATCATTATGCATCATTTCTTTCAGCCGCGGAATATCCATCAACTCTTGTTGCTCCACTATAACAATCGATCCGCCTGCCGATAAAATCCCGAAAATATCATATACTGAAAGGTCAAAGCACATCGACGTAATAAACAATAGACGATCATTGATACCAATTTCAAATTCCTTGTTTACCCAATGGCACAAATTAACAGCCGAATGATGTTCAATCATCACGCCTTTTGGCCGGCCGGTCGATCCGGATGTATATATCGTGTAACCTAACTGTTTACTGTCAATTTTAATAGCTGGATTTTCAATAGCATAACCGCTCAGATCAAGCTCGTTGATATTGATAAATACTTCATTTGGTACAAGGCTTTTTAATGGGTATTCATAGTCTGCAATTACTTTGATAGCGGCTGAATTTTGCAATATATATTCCTGCCGGCCTATTGGGTATTCAGGATCAATTGGTACATAGGCACCACCGGCCTTAAGTATTCCAAACATTCCGATGATCATTTCGAAACCTCTGGATGCAATTATCCCAATATTATCTGAGGGTTTTGTACCTGCATCAATCAGGAAATTAGCAAGCCTGTTGGCTTTTTGATTTAACTCAAAATAGGTAATTGTTTTTTCATGCTGGCGCAATGACACAGCATCCGGAGTTCTGGCAACTTGCTCCTCAAAAATGTCAACCAGTGTCTTTTCTGCCGGGTAATCAGTAAGCGTATTATTGAAATTTAATAATATCTCATTTTCTTCCGCCGGACTGATCATCTTCAAAGCCCCGATCTTTGTATTTAGATTCTCAGTTATAGCCAGCAGTAACTGCAAATAATGGCCAACGATCCTTTCAATCGTCGCAGCTTCGAATAAATTCTTATTATAGAATAATTTTGCTGCCAATAGTTTTGTTCCAGGTTCAATTGACAAAGTAAGATCAGCCTCCCCAATTACCCTATCGAAACTATTGGCGTCCGAAATATCCCCAAACGCAAATAAAACGTTGCAAATAGTATTTATCGCCCTGTTTTCACCTAAAAAATCTATCGTAATTTTTTCAAATGGTATCTTGTCTTTTTTTAAGGCTTCGGCTGCGCTATTTTTAATTCGTTCAAGCAGATCGGTAAACAATTCCTCACCATTTACTTTATTTCTGAGAGCAAATAAATTCAATGACGGTTCGTTTTTATCTTCTTGACCCTCTTTTGGAATTATGGCAGGAAAGCATCCAATACAGAGATCTTCCTGGTTACTATAACGGTATAGTAAAACATAAAATGCTGCCAGCAAAATTTCAAAGATCCCGGAATTACAGTTTTTGGTCAATACCTGTAATTGTTTGCCTTGAGTTTCGTCGACAGTAAAATCAAACGACGCAATATCAGCCGAAGCGGACGCGTTTTTAGTGAAGTCTGTTGGTATAGGAACTGGTAGTACCCCCTGGAGCTTTGCTTTCCAGTAAGCTATTTCAACCTCGTGTAATTTTTCGTCGGTTTCGATAAATTGCGGCATTTTATCACTTCAGCTTAGTAAATGAAATCTAATAAAAAAAATAGATAAAATAAATACGCCTGTCGAACAAACTGGCTTTTCAGTCACTATAGCACAATTACTATACGACAAACAAATTTTATCTAGATTTTTTTTATGGATTTTATACGAGTTTAAATAAAAAATGCCGCACAATTCTGCAGCATTTTTTTATTTTTTCCACAAAGGCTATTTATTTGACAGCAACGCAGCAGCATTATGGTCTAAAAACCACTCCAATTCGCCATCTACCGGTGCAATTAATTGTGCAGGGTAATTCTCAATGTCTTTTTTATCTTCAATTACATGGTGCACTGCTTCGGCCTTACCAGATCCATATACAAGATAAGCTATATGGTGCGCTTTGTTAATTAAAGGTGCTGTCATCGTTATCCTGTATACCTGCTGGTCTTCCAGGAATACAGCTTTTACCGATGCCGTCTTTTCAGTTAGTACCGGGGTGTGGGGGAATAGAGAAGCCGTATGAGAATTGTCACCTAAACCTAAAAGTACAAGGTCAAACCGAGGTTCGAAGCCTGCGAAATAAAGTGTGATATCATTCGTATATCTTACCGCGGCTTCATCAGGTGACACGGAGGTATTTACCGGGAATATTTGCCTGTAACTTAGTTCAAGTGGCTCTAACAAAGCCTTTTTGGCCATCAAATAATTGCTAAGTGGACTGTTATGAGGCACATAACGCTCATCACCAAAAAAAAAGTGTACTTTCTTCCATTCCACCTGCCCTTTGAATTTTGGCGATGCCAGTAACTCATAAAGTTTTTTCGGAGAATTACCTCCTGATAGTGCTACAGAGAACTGACCGTGCCCGGCTATTGATTTTTTTGCAGTATCAACAAAATAATTTGCCAGTCCTTCCAGCACCTCATCTTCAGTATCAAAAAGGTTAAGCTTCATGGTTATTAATTTTTAGTATTAACTGGTAACGTAAACCAATTAAATCCATCCCGTGCTATCAATGCTTCTGCCGACTCTGGCCCCCATGAATCAGCAGAATAGTTTGGAAAGTTCAGACTCTTCTTATGCTGCCATGTGTTTAAGATCGGCATTACCAATTGCCAGGCTGCTTCCACCTGATCGCCCCGCATAAATAAGGTCTGATCGCCAAGCATAGTATCTAAAATCAGCGTTTCATAAGCTTCTGGTGCTTGTTGGGTATAAGTTCCTTTATAATCGAAAACCATATCAACTACATTCAAAACCATATCGATACCCGGGCGCTTTGCCTGAACTTGCAAGCGAATACTCATTTCGGGTTGAATACTAATGATCAACCTGTTCTGCTGCCAGCTCTCTGCTGCTTCAGTAGGGAAAATCAAATGCGGGACGTCTTTGAACTGGATAGCAATAACTGATGACGACTGATGCAACCTTTTACCGGTACGAACATAAAAAGGTACCCCCTGCCAACGCCAGTTGTCGACAAAAAACTTTATTGCTGCGAAAGTTTCAGTATTAGACTGCGGATCAACCTTGGGTTCATCGCGATAGGCTGGTACTTCTACACCTTTCATCCACCCAGTTCCGTATTGTCCTCTAACAGCTGAGGTCCGTACATCGTCCGGGGTGAATTTTCTCATCGCTCGTAGTACATCAACTTTCCTGTCACGCACTTCGTCGGCATTAAAGCTGACAGGTGGTTCCATCGCAATATGGCAAAGCAGTTGTAAAAGATGGTTTTGAATCATATCACGCAAAGCGCCCGATCCATCATAATAGTCGCCGCGTTCTTCAACGCCCAGCTGTTCTGTTACCGATATTTGAACGTGTTCGATATAGTTACGGTTCCAAAGCGGTTCCATAATTGAATTCGCAAACCGAAAGGCCATAATATTTTGAACCGTTTCTTTACCCAGATAATGATCGATCCGATAGATCTGGCATTCATTAAATATTCCTGATAATAATTGATTTAACTCCCGGGCTGTATCAAGGTCGTGTCCAAAAGGCTTTTCAATTACAATTCTTGTTTTATCCTTGTCCTCTGCAAGTTTAGCCTTAGCTAAATTTGAAGCAATTATCGGGAATAGGTTTGGAGATACAGCAAGGTAATAAATTACGTTAGCCTGGGTTTTCCATTCCGTATTAAGCTGCTCTATTTTTTTACCAAATTCTTTGTAGGTTTCGGCATCTTTTACATCAGATGCCTGGTATGTTATTCCTTTTGAAAAGTTTGCCCACTGATCAGCCTTAGCTTTTCCACTGCGAGAAAACTGATTGATGTCTTCTAACATATTATTTCTGAATTGTTCATCGGTCAGTTGGGTCCTGCCAGTGCCAATGATGGCAAACTGTTTAGGCATCCAGCCGTCGAGAAACAAATTGTAGAGTGCAGGTGTAATTTTACGTGCGTTAAGGTCGCCGGTACCACCGAATATGATAAATATCGTAGGTTCTGATGTTGAATTTGAACTCATTTTACTCTTCGTCAATTGTTGATTAATCCTTTTTAGTCCACTGGGTATGAAACACACCTTCTTTTCCTATAAGTTCGTAAGTGTGAGCCCCAAAATAGTCGCGCTGTGCCTGTGTTAGGTTTGATGGCATCCTCTTATTGCGGAAATTGTCAAAATAGCTCAACGATGCAGCGAATGCCGGTACTGCTATGCCACTTGCTGTGGCAGCAGAAACAACTATCCTTGCACCTTTAACTGAGTCGCTTATCAGGTCTTCTACAGCCCTATCGAGCAGCAAATGAGGCAGGTTTGAGTCATGTTGATAGGCATTGTAAATATCATTGAGGAATGCCGAGCGAATAATACAACCACCTCGCCATATTTTGGCTATTTCGTCGAGTTTTAAATCGTATTTATATTCGGTAGAAGCATTAGCCAACAGGTGCATTCCTTGTGCGTAGGTAATAATCATGCTGAAATAAAAAGCCTGTTCTAACGCTACCAGAAATTCGCGCGTATCAACATCAAGTGACGGGTCTTCAATACTGTAAATTGAAGCAGCCTGCTCACGCATTTGCTTGTATTTTGATAGATCGCGCATTGAAACTGCCGTATCTATTGTTGTTATCGGCGCTTGCAGGTCCATCGCAACTTGCGAGGTCCATTTTCCTGTACCCTTAGCCCGTGCTTCGTCCTTGATATCATCTATTAATAAATGATCTGTTCCCGGAGCATTAACGGCGAAAATATCCCTGGTAATCTCTATCAGGAACGATTGCAGGCGGCCTTCGTTCCACTCAGTAAACACCTGTCCAACAGCCGAATTATCTAACTTGAGGCCTTTTTTCATCAATTCATAGGCCTCAGCTATTAATTGCATTAATCCATATTCAATGCCGTTGTGCACCATTTTAACGAAATGACCTGAAGCACCCGGACCAATATAGGTTACACATGGCGAGCCATCGACCTTAGCAGCAATTGATTCCAGGATTGGCTTCATTACGTTATAGGCTTCCTTATCGCCCCCGGGCATCATGCTGGGGCCACGGCGAGCACCTTCTTCACCGCCTGAAACACCCATGCCAAAGAAATGAAAACCTTTGGCTTCCAGTTCTGAAACACGGCGATTAGTATCGGTAAAGTGCGAGTTGCCCCCATCTATCAGGATATCACCATGGTCAAGTAAAGGCAATAATTCGGCTATAACGTCGTCTACAATCTTACCGGCCGGAACCAGCATCATTATGGCCCGGGGTTTATTTAAACTGGCAACAAAAGGTTCTACTTCGCTAAATCCTTTGAGGTTACCATGTTCATCTTCTTTTTCCAATTGTTGCCCTTTAGTGGCATCTTTGTCAAAGCCGGCTCCTTTTACGCCATGGTCGCCCATATTTAACAGCAAATTGCGACCCATTGTACCCAGGCCGATCATGCCAAAATCATATTTTATTGATTCGCTCATTTTCTTTTTGCGTTTTCTTCTTTAATTTTTTCCAGTATTTCTTTAGTATCTTCAAAACTTATATGCTGATAGGCTCTGATACCTAACTTCTGCGCTGCTAACGCAAACATTTTACGATCATCGAAATAGACGCATTGTTGCGGCAATGCCTGTGCAACACCCATAGCAAGTCTGAATATCTTCGGATCAGGCTTTCTGATTCCCACCTCGCACGAAGATATAAATGCATCGAAACATTGGTGTAGTTTAAATTTCTTTACCCGGTAATCATTGAGTTCTTTACCCTCATTATTGATCGAAATGATCCTGAAACCACAATCTTTTTTCCATTCTTTCAACCAGGCCAGCATATCCGGTAATTCTTTAGACTGTTCGAACATGAACTGTTTAAAATCTTCTCTCGCAAAATCGCGCGGGTGGTTAAAAATAACGGTATCCAGGTATTCATCCAAATCAACGCTACCGGCTTCGTAAACATTAAAAATAAAAGTGTGCAGGTCGTCAACTTCTTCGTAGTTGAGCCCAAACCTGCGCGAGGCCTCTTCCCGAGATTCATGCCCCCAGCCATTTGTCAACAGGATTCCGCCTACGTCAAAGAAAAGAATGTTGATCCCGGTAGCCTCCACGCGTTTATTTTACTTTTGCTTTTTGATCGGCGATAGCCTGTAATAATTTTTCGAAAGGTTTATTGAACTTTTCAATACCCTCATCTTCAAGTTGCTGAGTTATCGCATCAATATCAATTCCTATTTCGTTCAATTTTGCCAAAGTTGCAGTTGCCTGCTCAAGGCCCGATTCCAAAGTGCTTGCTGCAACTCCATGATCGCGGAATGCTTCAACGGTTTCCAAAGGAACGGTATCAACCGTTTCCGGGCCAATTAATGCTTCAACATATTTGGTGTCTTTGAAAGCCGGATCTTTGCTGCTGGTACTTGCCCAAAGTAAACGCTGAGGTTTTGCGCCCTGAGCTGCCAGTTTCTCCCAACGCGGGCCGCTAAATACACGTTTGTAAATTTCGTAAGCTTTTTTAGCCGATGCGATAGCAACCTCACCTTTTAGTTCTGGGGCACCCTTTGCATCCAGTAAAGGGTCTACCAATACGTCAATACGACTCAAAAAGAAGCTCGCTACCGACGAGATATGTCCAATGTGATGTCCGGCAGCTAAATGTTGTTCCAGACCTTCAATGTAAGCCTCAGCTACTTCTTCATAACGCGGCAACCCGAAAAGCAGCGTCACGTTAATATTTATTCCTTTAGCGATCGATTCGCGAATTGCAATTAAACCCGGTTTGGTACCTGGAATTTTGATCATCACATTTTTGCGATCAACTTTCTCCCAAAGTGTTACTGCCTGGGCAGCGGTTTTTTCTGTGTCAAGCGCTAAAAACGGCGATACTTCCAGGCTCACATAGCCGTCTTCGCCCTTTGAATCTTCGTAAACTCCTTTAAAAAGGTCTGCCGCTTGCTGGATATCTTTTATAGCAACACCGAAAAATATTTCTTCGTTATCACTTGTTTTTTCCGACAGTTCACGAATGTCCTGATCATAGTCAGAACTGCTGGTAATAGCTTTTTCGAATATAGCAGGGTTAGATGTAACGCCCCTGATACCATCCTCATCAATCAATTTCTTTAACGCACCAGAGTTGATGATACTCCTGGCTATAAAATCCAGCCATATACTCTGGCCAAAACTATGTATACTTTTTACTCTGTTTTCCATTTTATGATAATTTGAAATTTATGTTTTATTAAGCTACAATAATCTCTACGTTATGGCCTATAAATAGTCCGCTTTCAATAACACCTGTAATTGCCTTGATCTTCTTTTCCAATTCGTTGTCGATCTCTTCAAACCGTGCATCCAGTATAAGATTCCCATTTTCGGTAATCACCGGACCATCTTTGCCTTTTGCCAGACGTAAGCTCAATTCAGTAAGCCCAAGCTTGTTTAACTGAAATTCAACCGCTAATAACGCCTGCGGAAAAACTTCAATCGGAATCGGAAAATTGCTTCCTAATTTTTTAACCTGTTTAGTTTCATCCACCAAAATATAATTAACCGGACTGGACCTGATCATCAGTTTTTCCTTAAACATCGCCCCACCCCTGCCTTTAATCAGGCTGTGATTGGGGTCAACCTCATCAGCGCCGTCAAATAACCAATCGGGTCTGTGTTCATACAAAGTTATCAGCGGGATACCTAGCTCACTACAAGCCAACGCTATTTCAATTGATGTAGGTATCGCTTTAATATTTAACCTTTCCTGTTCAACTTTTTTTGCAATTGCCAACAGCGCCAGATAAGATGTCGATCCTGACCCAATGCCTATAACATCGCCTTCTTTAACCTTTTTTGCGATCTCATCCGCAACCTTTTGTTTCCCTTCCCTATTGATAATGGTATCGGACCACGCAAGGTTTTTAATAATATCGCTATCCCAATTCATCTCTTCGGTTTTAAAATTTGTGTTCCCGAAAACAAACAGTTAAAAAAAACACCACAAATATTTACGTGAAAAACTAAAGGATGCTTATTTCACCAATGCTTTTGCCTTCTTCACCACATTCTCTACTGTAAACCCAAATTCCACAAATAATTGCTCGGCAGGTGCCGATTCGCCAAAACCATTCATTGCAATCACATCACCTTTATCGCCGACATATTTATGCCATCCCAACGGAGAACCGGCCTCAACTGCCAGACGCTTTTTGACAGATTTCGGAAATACCTTTTCCTTATAGGAGTCAGATTGTTTTTCAAACAGTTCCCACGAAGGCATACTCACCACTCTGGCATCAATGCCGTCGGCTTTTAATTTTTCCTGGGCTTGCATGATCAGGGACACTTCCGAACCTGTTGCGATCAAAATCACATCGGGTTTTTTCTTTGAATCTGAAAGTATATAGGCACCCTTTTCCAGCTTTGAAGCCTTACCATATTTCTCCTGGTCAAGAATCGGTAATCCCTGACGACTAAACACCAATACTACCGGGCCGTCTTTATGTTCCAAAGCCACGCGCCATGCTTGTGCAGTTTCATTGGCATCTGCAGGGCGAATAACCAAAGTGTTAGGTATTGAACGAAGAGATACCAATTGTTCTATCGGTTGGTGGGTGGTACCGTCTTCACCTAAACCGATACTGTCATGTGTATAAACAAAAATCGGTCTGATCTTCATGATCGCAGCCAGGCGGATCGGTGGGCGCATGTATTCCGAAAACATCAGGAAAGTTGCCCCAAAAGGTATGATGCCTTTAGTTAACGCCATACCGTTCAAAGCCGAACCCATAGCATGTTCGCGTATCCCGAAATGGAAATTTCGCCCGTCGCGGTTTTCAACCGTAAATGATTTATATGCCTTGAGGTTCGTGTCCGTCGATGGCGCCAAATCAGCGGAACCGCCGATGAGGTTTGGCAGCGCATCTGCAATTGCATTCAATACCTTTCCTGAGGCCTGGCGGGTAGCCATTTTACCCTCAGTTGCGCTAAATACCGGTAAGTTTGCATCCCATCCTTTAGGCAGATCGCCCGTAACGGCTTGTTCATATTCTGCTGCTAATTCAGGAAATGCTGCTTTATAATTGGCATACAATTCGTCCCATTTTTTTTCGGTTACTGCTCCTTTTGCACCACTTGCCTGGTAGAATTTTAATACTTCGGAGGGTACTACAAATGATTGTTCGGGGTCAAACCCAAAGAATTTTTTTACTAATTTTATTTCATCTGCACCAAGTGGCGAACCGTGCGCACCAGCGGTATCAACTTTATTCGGACTACCATAAGCAATGTGCGACCGTACTTTAATAATTGACGGCTTGCTGATTTCCTCCTTTGCATTTTGGATAGCATTTGCAACAGCTTTAATATCATTGGCGTCATCAACAATCTGTACATGCCAGCCGTATGCCCGGAAACGTTCGGCTACATCTTCGTTAAAAGTGATATCAGTATCGCCCTCGATTGAAATGTGGTTATCATCATATAAGTAAATGATGTTACCCAGTTCAAGGTGACCGGCCAAAGAAGCAGCTTCAGAAGCTACACCTTCCATCAGGTCGCCATCACTGCAAATGGCATATATTTTATAGTCAAACAAGTCAAATCCTGGTCTGTTGTAACGCGCGGCCAGGTATTTCTGAGCAATAGCAAAACCAACACCATTTGCAAATCCTTGCCCTAATGGTCCGGTGGTAACTTCTATCCCGTCAAGTAATCCATATTCAGGGTGCCCGGCAGTTTTACTGTGCAATTGGCGGAAGTTTTTGATATCATCCAGGGTAAGGTTATAACCAGTCAGGTATAAAAAACTATATTGGAACATACAGGCATGGCCTGCAGAAAGGATAAACCTGTCGCGATTAGCCCAATTAGGATTTTTGGGGTTATAATTAAGAACACTGGACCAAAGTACATGACCAATTGGAGCGAGCGCCATTGGTGTACCGGGGTGTCCTGAATTTGCTTTTTGAACGGCATCAGCAGACAATATCCTCACGGTATTTATTGCCAATTGTTCTATGTCTTTTTGTTCTGATTTTTTTGCAGCCATTTTTTGCCTGTTTATTTTAGAGTATGTATTTATTATTCAACCAACGTTGGTACCGAGGTAATCAGGTCATGCCGCTCGTCTTTTAGCCACAAGCGCGATCCTCCTTTAATACCTTGTTGATTGGTTACTATTTTGATATTCTTTTCGAGTTTAAAGTTCAATTTATCTGAATTACCGCCACCAACATAAAGTGTGTCATAATTGACTACGGTTTTTAAAACCTTTAACACTTTTTTCATGCGGTTGTTCCATTTTTTTACGCCTTCTTTTTGCAAAGCCTTATCACCTATAAATTCATCATAATCTTTTCCTTTTGAAAACGGATGGTGAGATATTTCCAGGTGCGGCATTAATTGTCCGTCAACCAGCAATGCTGTACCGAAGCCGGTACCCAGTGTAACAACCATTTCTAAACCAATTCCGCTTACCAAACCAAGCCCCTGCATATCAGCATCATTTACTACGCGTGTGGGCTTGCCCAATTCGGTCTCTATCCCTTTGCTCAGGTCAAAATCCTTCCAGGCTTCGGTTCCAAGGTTAGGTGCAGTCTTAATAATACCGCGCTTTACGTAACCCGGAAAGCCTACTGATATTAAATCATACGCCGGGAATTCTTTTACCAGCTTCTTTACCGCAGCAATCATATTTTCGGGCGTAGAAGGCATTGGTGTTGGAAATTTCTGATACTCCATCTGAAGTTCACCCTTTTCATTCAATATGGTGGCTTTGATGTGTGATCCACCTATATCGATGGAAAGAATTTTTGGTGCAGCACTTTTGATTTTTTTCATGAAATAATTAATAGAGGTCTATATTGGTTGGTGAGTGTTTCTACTATGATAAATCCTGTATCGTGTGAGAGCAAAATTAAAACAAGTATCGGTTTACTAAAGGCTATTTTGCTTTGTTTTTTTTCCTTTATTTATATTAAAAAAATGGTAAAAAAGGGAACCCGAATGCATTGTGTTTCTACTATGCAATAATAAGTAAATTACAATTTTAAACAACACCGCTATTGAATTTATATATCGCTCAATTTGAGTTATTTTGAACCGATAATACGTTACAGAATTGCGCTATGAGAAATAATGAATGCGCAGGCGTTAAAAGAAAAAGTAGAAAGCTTAATGCATTGGCCGGATTAATTTGATTCAGGTTTTTTGCGCAGCTTTCTACTTAAATTGACGTCGGGGGCAGATTCGAACTGCCGTTAAAGGTTTTGCAGACCATTACCTATCCGCTCGGTCACCCGACTAAATTATGCCCTGCTTTTGCAGGGCATTGTTGTAACCAAAAAAAAACTAAAAAAACACTATAAAAAAGCTCTTGATCCGGCAATCGACGATATCAGTGCTTCTGCCGGAATATCTTTTGAAAAATCCCAATCAACATAATCGAATAATATCTTTCCCTGTGATGAAATAACGTATGTTGAAAGCAAGGGAACATTACTGTCAATTCCCGAAAATTTGTCCCAAACAGGGTCTTGATCAGAGTAGATTCCAAATTTCTCGGCAATTACATTCCCGATATCATAGTAGAAACTGAGTGAAAGGCTATTATCCCAGACTATCTTTTCAAGTCCTTTCTCTTTTTCATTACTAACAACTAGTAAATTGGCATTGACGGCTTTGATTTGTTGCTTTAATTGATCAAGCTTAATCAATAAATTAAGTGAATGTGATCTCCATTGGGTTGAGTAAAAAGCCACAATTAGCGGTTTATTAAGCAACTTTAACAAGTTTATTGGCGCTATTTTCTCAACTCCGTTACTGAATTGCTGCCAATGAAAATTACTTTTCTCAAAACTAAAATTTGGAACCTGATCACCCTGCCGCAATGGGTTTAGGTCTTTCTTTTTACTATAACCAAATTCAAGCTCCTGAATAATTTCTGACATGTCAAATAGTGGATATTTGTTATAATTTAAAGCACCTGCCATTGTTCTGTATATGTTTACAAAAGCAAATATATATTAAACCTATAGAAAAAGTAGTATAAATTACAAAAAAACTTAGAAATTTTACTAAAATACTGATATACAGTTCTATAATTTATTCTACGCCCTTTGTTTTCATGCGTAAAATGTAAACAGCCCTGGAAGCTGTTATAAAAAGAACATCTCTGTTGGTGCCGGCAAAGCAAAGATTAGAGGTCCATGGTTCGCCAATATCAATATGGGCTATTTGAACACCCTGAGTTGAAAATACCCTCACTCCTTTTCCAGTAAGATACACGTTTCCTTGTTCGTCCAGGGTCATACCATCAGAGCCCATATTGCAAAACAATTGCTTGTCCGTCAATTTACCATCTGAAGTAATGGTGTATTTATAAGTCTTATTGCCTTGTATATCTGCAATATATAGATATTTTCCATCAGGGGTTCCAACAATACCATTTGGCTGTTGCAGGTCGTTGATCATATCAACAGGCTTGTTACTGCCTTTCTTCAGAAAATAAACGTCCTGGTCATTCAGGTCAGGTTTTTTGCGGTCCCAGTAATATCGTTGATAGTAAGGGTCGGTAAAATATAGGTTGCCATTTGGTGCCACCCATACATCATTAGGACCATTTAATAAATGGCCTTCAAAATTTTTAACTAAAACTTTTATTTTCTTTTTTGGGCTGATGGATATCAATTGCTCGTGTTCATCGGCACAACTGATGAGGTTACCTTTGCTATCGAAATAAGTGCCATTCGAACGACTGGTATGCTGCATCCATAATGTCAGTTTACCATTAACATCGTATTCCCATATCTGGTTATTGGGTTGATCGGTAAAAAATACATTACCGTTTTTATCTACAGATGCGCCTTCCGTAAAACTGAACTGATTCGAGATCATTTTAGGCTTTTCTTTTGCTTCAAATAATCCACCCGTTTGTGGTGTATCTATAACTGCTTTTGCCTGACAAAGCTGAGTAAGGCAAATGATAATAATTATGGCAATATTTTTTTTCATATCAAGGCGTATGGAATACCGGAGCTGGAAATTGCACCTTTTCAGCATAAAGTCCAAAATCGCTAAGGGCGATGCATACTGGTGCTTTGGTTATCCGGAGTCTCACCTTTGATGTGCTGATACTATTTTCGAGTCTTATCAGGCGGTTTGCTCCGATACTTGTAGCTGTAGCAATCTCGCTCCATTTTCCGTCAAGCCAGGCATCAACTGCGATAGCATCAATTCGCTGTCCCAGTTTGATATTCTCCCGCAAGCGGATCACATTGAACATGGTTTTTTTATGCAGATCAAGTACCAATTGAGGTGTATGCACTTTATCGTCAGTTGCCCAATAACTGTAACGGTCCTTATCCAGCAAATGTGCCGGACCAAATTTGGGCAGGTTCCCTCCTCTTACATTGCTGGCCTTTAAAGATGCTCCTTTTGCAAGGTTAGTAGCAAAGGTTGCCTTCAAAATATCGCCAAATGTTTTCAGTTTACTAACGTCATCATCGTTGATGCGGCCTCGCTGATCGGGTTCAAGTCCAAGGTCGAGACAGGCACCGCGCCCTACACTTTTATAATAGAGGTTCAGTAATGAATCTGGTGATTTAGCCTTTCCATCCTGCGATTTATGGTAAAACCATCCCGGTCTGAAAGGTACATCACATTCGGCAGGCATCCAGTATTTGCCATCACGGTGGCCGGCAGTTCCCTCATAATCCTTAGTATAACCATTGCCCGGCATTTTTCCACTGTCCGGTGCATGTGGTGTATAAGTTGCCCAGCTGGTTTCACCGGCATGTCCTTCTTCATTACCCACCCATCGTACATCGGGTCCAACGTCGCCAAAAATGCAGGCATTAGGTTGTAATCTGCGGGCAATTCCCCAGGTTTTGTCCCAACCGTAATAGGTTGAACGGTCAATTTTGCGCACTTCTTTAGTGCCCCCGTAATAACCATCTCCCCCATTGGCGCCGTCATGCCATACAATAAATAAAGGTCCGTAATTACTGTATAACTCTTCCAATTGCTTGCGGTAAACATCAGTTACATATTCAGGCTTGCCGTAAAGCGGGCTGTTTCTATCCCATGGCGAGCAATACAGTCCCAGTTTCATACCCAGTTGTTTGCAGGCGTCACGGTATTCGCCTACGATATCACCTTTTCCATTTTTGTAGGGACTTTTTGAAATATTATGCTCCGTAGTTTTTGTAGGCCACATGCAAAAACCATCATGATGTTTTGCAACGATCACCACACCTTTAAATCCACCGGCTTTAGCTGCACCCACAATTTGCAGGGCACTAAACTGGGTAGGGTTAACAATTGCCGCATCTTCATCGCCAAAGCCCCACTCCTTATCGGTATAAGTATCCGGCCCGAAATGGATGATACAATACATTTCCGTTTCATGCCATTGCAACTGGCCATTGCTTGGTATTGGGCCGTAGGGTTTGGGGGCTGATTGGCTGAAAACCATTGTTAATGGTAAACAGCTTATTAATAATAAGAGTAGTTTTTTCACGAAATAGGGTTAAATTGATAAGCTAATGTAACACTTTTGCTCACGATATCAACCCGAATACCGCCAACGGATTTTATATTTGTTCAAGATACTTCATTTATGTTTGAGCCTAAAAAAATATACCTGTTTTTATCGCTTTGTATTGCGGCAACATGCTATACAAATGCGCAAATCCCAGTTTACAAAGATGCTGGCAAACCGCTTGATGAACGGGTGCATGACCTGGTATCACGATTAACGGTACAAGAAAAGGTTTCATTGCTGGGCTATAATAGTAAAGCTATTCCCCGGCTCGGCATTCCTGCCTACAACTGGTGGAATGAGGGCTTACATGGCGTTGCCCGGGCCGGAGAAGCTACCATCTTTCCACAAGCCATCGGTATGGCAGCTACGTTTGATCCCGACCTGGTAAAACAAGTTTCAACAGTGATATCAACTGAGGCAAGGGCAAAATATAACCTGGCTACTGCGCAGGACAGGCATTTGCAATATATGGGTCTAACTTTCTGGACGCCCAACATCAACATATTTCGCGACCCGCGTTGGGGACGCGGACAGGAAACATACGGCGAGGACCCCTATCTGACGGCAGCCATTGGTACTGCCTTTGTCCGGGGGCTGCAGGGAGATGATCCTCGTTACCTCAAAGCTTCAGCAACAGCCAAACACTTTGCTGTACACAGTGGTCCGGAAGCTGTGCGCGACCGTTTTGATGCCCTGGTAGATGAAAAGGATTTCCGGGAAACTTACCTTTATGCGTTTCACACCCTGGTGAACGCAGGTGTTGAATCGGTGATGAGTGCCTATAACCGGGTTAATGGTGTGCCTAATTCAGTCAATAAGCGACTGCTAACCGACATACTCCGCAAAGAATGGGGCTTTAAAGGACATGTGGTTACAGATTGCGGCGCTTTGGATGATGTATTCGAAACCCATAAAACCTTACCCAATGCGTTAGAAACCGCTGCTGCTGCAATCAAAGCAGGTATCAACCTCGATTGCTCAACCGTGTTGCAGGATGACGTGATCAAAGCAATCGATCAAAAGTTGTTGACCGTGAAAGAACTCGACCAGCGCTTATTTGAATTGCTCCGAACAGAATTCAAATTAGGTTTTTACGACGATGCTAAAAGCTCTCCCTATTACAGTTATGGTACGGACAGCGTGCATAATGAAGCACACATTACACTGGCCAGGAAAGTAGCACAGCAGAGCATGGTGTTGCTCAAAAACAACAATAATATAATGCCGCTTAGCAAAAGCAAATACCCAAGCCTGATGATCATCGGTCCGAATGCCGCTTCCTTTGATGCCATGATCGGAAACTACCATGGTGTTAGCAGCAAGGTTGTCAATTTTGTAGAAGGTATTACAAATGCTGTCGGTCCCGAAACAAGGGTCGAGTACGATTTGGGTTCAGATTATACAGATACAACGCACTTCGGCGGTACCTGGGCAGCCGGGAATGCTGATGTAACTATTGCAGTGATTGGCCTTTCACCAATACTTGAAGGTGAAGCAGGAGACGCGTTTCTTTCAAAATCAGGTGGCGATAAAAAGGATTTGAGTTTGCCATTGAGCGAGATAAAGTTCATGAAAGCGCTGCGTAATGGTGTTGGTAGTAAACCGATTATCGCCGTTATTACGGCAGGTAGCGACGTGGATGTTTCAGCAATTGAACCCTACGCAGATGCCATCGTTTTTGCCTGGTACCCGGGTGAACAGGGCGGCAATGCTTTTGCAGACCTGTTGTTCGGTAAATATTCTCCTTCGGGACACTTACCGGTTACTTTTTACCGGTCGATTAACGATGTTCCCGATTACCAAAATTATGCGATGAAAGGGCGTACTTACCGTTATTTTGATGGCCCGGTTCAATACCCATTTGGGTTCGGATTAAGTTACACATCTTTTACCTACCAGGCTTACAAATCGCCCTTTAGCAGTTATAAATTAAAAGACACAATTACTGTTAAGCTAAATGTTAAAAACACTGGAAAGATTGATGCCGGCGAAGTAGTACAGGCCTATATCCAATATCCGGATGTTGATCGGATGCCTTTCAAAGAGCTTAAAGCGTTTAATAGAGTAAATGTGCAGCATGGCGGAGAACAAACGGTAACCATTAAAATTCCGGTAAGCGACCTTCAAAAATGGGACCTAAAGAAAAATAGCTGGGTGTTGTACCCTGGTGAATACCAATTGGTGTTAGGCAGCAACTCGCAGGACAAAAAACTCAGCTTTAAATTTGATCTGGAATAACCACGTGATACTATTTTAGTAAATGGCTATTGACGAAGCAACTTTGCATTGATCATATATGAAAATTCGCCAAAATCAAATATTATGGAGCCAAAATCACCTGGTTTCCCTTCAATTTTTCTTGCTTCGATTCGGCTAAAAGCTTTTTGGGCTTTCATCACTTCTGCCGGATCAACTACAGGAATGTTATGGGCAGGCAATACCCGGGAAGCTTTTGAGGCTAATACTGCCATCTTGTTTATGCTGCGACGGTAGACTTTTAAATCGGTAGCTTCATCAAATAGAAAAATTGGACCGATATAAAAACTATCACCGGTCGACAAATAGCCGGTCTTCAACTCAAACAGACAAATAGCATCCGGAGCATGCCCCGGCGTTGTGATCACCTGAATTCTACGGTTTCCCAGATCAATGATATGATTATCGTCAATGAATTTACTTACTTTAAACGGATGGGTATAATAAGCTGCAGTATCTAATTGCGGTAATCGCGTATTACAAAAAGCTTCCGGCGTAACCTCATTCCTTACTTGCAGGTGGGTGTATCCATTAGCAGCGTTTGCTCTGGTATAAGAGGTATTCATCGCCAGTATTTCACTAAATTCATGATTGCTGCCAATATGGTCGAAATGGGTATGGGAGTTGAGCACGATGATCGGAAGCTGCGTTAGTTCTTTCACAACCAATGAAATCGAATCCATCCCCATGCCGGTATCGAACAGCAATGCTTTCTTGTTACCAATAATGAGATAGGCTATAGTTTCTTCATAATTATAGGGCTCAGCAATTGCAAATACATGGTTCCCAACATCATAAACCTTGAACCAGGGTCTGCTTGTTTTAATTTCCTTCAACTTCAGCAATTCAGGGCGCAATGCTTTGTCGCACCATCCCTTACTTTTATCTGTTGTGAGCGATTGTGCAGATACATTTCCTGAACATGCTATTGAAAGCAGAATCACCAAAATTCCTAACCTATACCCTAAACTCTTCATCCTCATTTTGTTCAGATTACATTACTACTTTTACTTTGATCTGCCCATTTGACAAGGTTCGAATGATCAGTTTTTCCTGCGTTGGGTAAATGGCCTCAATATTAAGGTCTTTAATGCTTACATCAGAGTGGATACCATTACCCATATCCCGGCTCATATTAGTCTGCACATTAACTTTGGTGTCGGCCAGGAAACTGGTGAAATCGTAGGTGGCCCGCTGGCGAATCATATCCGTAATCTTGCCATTAAACATCCATCTAGCGGCTTTTAGCATCCATGCCTGGGTTTGAATGTCAAATGTCAGATCCGGAAACGATAAAACGTGTGTTGCCGGATTGTAGTTAGGTGTTGCAACCAGGTAAATGGTGCCCGTTGTTGACCCTTTAAAATCAACTTGCATCACTACTTTATTGCCTAACCCCGATATTTTGATTTTATCAACAGTAAAAGTTTTTCCTACAACATCGGCGCTTTGTCCGGAAACCTGCTGATTGACATAATTGTTAAGGTGATCGTAACTTTCTAACACATCAAGGTAAACATTAAACCCGTTGGCCGGCGTGTATGCCGATAAGTTAGGCATAGGCTTTATTGGCTGCGGCGTACTTGTGGTAGTAAATACCGGTTTTGCCGACAAACCAACTGAAAATGTCAGTAATGATCCATTCAAACTAAAACTGCTCAGTCTTACCGCTTCCGGATTGATATAAACGTAACCAATATCGCTCACTTTAGTCTCGATCGCCAGATTGTTCCAAATTTGCTGCACCATTGGTTTAACATTGTAGGCAGCAATTTTAGCATCTACCATTTTACCAAGGTCGTTTAATGGGCCGTTGATATACTGGATCAAACGATCTGTAACATCTATTGCTCCCATTACCACATTGCAACGGTCCAGGGGTTTTGGCGCCGGAAATAAAACAGTTTTAGATTTCAGGTGAAAATCCGTTGTCACATTAATCGTCGATTGGTACGAAATCTGCATATGCCTTGGCGGTTCATCGCCCCAGCCGCATTGCGCCGAAACTACGGGTACAACAGGCTGTGGCCCCGAACCCAACAGCGTTGCACATTTGGCGCAGTAAGATGCGTTAAACCCATAAGCCCCAACAAAACTCAGGTTAACGACGTTGTTTTTGCCCGTTATTGTAAAGGGGGTACGGGTAAATAGGTATTGATATCGCAAACCCTCACACGGCTGTTGGTTGTCAGAGTACTTGGTGGGTACCGAGTTTTCGGCCTGCACAAAATAACTTTTAAGGTCGACTGTAACCGGTACTTCTACATTGGACACCGGTTGAACAAGCGCTGGTATATCAGCTGATGCAACCGGAGTTGGTGCCAGCGCTTTAGTGGTTGCACACGAGTAAAACATTACCGGTAATGCAATCGCTGTCAAAAATTGTGTAAGGTTAAATTTCATTGCTGTAAAAATAATAAAGCTTTCAAATACTGGCTAAGTTTTCTCAAAATCGTCCGGCAGAAAAAATATGTTGTCCAATAAAAGTATTTTCCAGTAGTATTGGTTTGATTTAAACGGATACTTAAACCAATTTTCGCCTGCTGCAGCATAATAGCAATTAAATAAACCCTGCCATTTTGACAACTCACACTCTTTTGGAACAAGCATTGAGGATGTAAGTCTATAAATTCAATAATTCTAAAACCGTTATATATTATGCAAGAAAAAGGAACGATTTCGATACATACCGAAAACATTTTCCCGATCATTAAAAAATTCCTCTATTCAGATCACGAGATATTCCTTCGTGAACTTGTTTCTAACGCGGTCGATGCGACACAAAAGTTAAAAAGATTGAGTTCCCTCGGTCAGGTGAAAGGCGATGTAGGCGACCTGCGCGTCGAAATAGCTTTTGATGAGGCCAAAAAAACCATCACCATTTCCGACAATGGTATTGGCATGACTGCCGAAGAGATTAAGAAATACATCAACCAGATTGCATTTTCGGGTGCAACTGAGTTTATGGAAAAATTCAAGGAAGCTAATGATGCTAATGAGATCATCGGTCGTTTTGGTTTAGGTTTTTACTCTGCCTTTATGGTGGCCGACAGGGTTGATATTGAAACACTCTCCTACCAGGAAGGTGCAGATCCGGCTCGCTGGACCTGTGATGGCAGTACTGAGTTTGAGTTGAGCGAAGGTAGCCTGACTGAGCGCGGTACCGAGATCACGCTGCATATCAACGCTGATTCTGAAGAATTTCTATCCAAATACCGTTTGCAGGAAATATTGGACAAATATTGCCGCTTTCTACCTGTGCCAATCATTTTTGGAACCAAAACCGAAGAAGAACCCGATGGCGAAGATGAGGAAGGCAAACCAAAGTACAAATCGGTTGAGTTACCAAATGTGATCAACGATACCAACCCGATCTGGACCAAATCGCCTATCGATTTGAAGGATGAGGATTACCTGGAGTTTTATAAACAGCTTTATCCTTTCTCGGAAGAACCTTTGTTCTGGATACATCTGAACGTTGATTATCCGTTTAACCTTACAGGTGTACTTTACTTCCCTAAAGTTAAAAACGAGTTCGATTTTCAACGTAATAAGATCAAATTGTACTCACGCCAGGTATTTATTACCGATGAAGTAAAAGACATCGTCCCGGAATTCCTGATGCTGCTGCATGGTGTTATTGATTCACCTGATATTCCGTTAAACGTATCACGCAGCTTTTTACAGGCCGACAGCAATGTTAAGAAGATCAATACCTATATCACCAAAAAAGTAGCTGATAAATTGGCAGAACTATTTAAGAACGATCGTGCAGGGTATGAAGAAAAATGGCCCGATATTGGTCTGTTTGTCAAATATGGTATTGTAAGCGATGAGAAGTTCTATGAAAAAGCAAAAGACTTTGTTTTGCTTACGAACACCGAAAAGAAAAACTTCACACTTACTGAATATAAAGACAAAGTTTCAGGCGAGCAGACTGACAAGGACGATCGCCTCACTTACCTGTATACTACCGATCCTCAAAAACAGGATGCTTTTATTCAGTCGGCCATTAAAAAGGGCTATGATGTGTTGGTATTAAACACGCCTATCGATAATCATTTTATTAGCGCGCTTGAGCAGAAGCTGGAAAAGACCTCGTTAAAACGTGTCGATTCGGATGTTGCAGACAAACTCATCAAAAAAGATGATAATCCTCCACATATTCTAACAGAAGAGCAATCGAAACAAGTAAAAGATATTTTCGATAAAGCGATCAACCGACCAGCCTACAAAGTGGAACTGGAAAGCTTGAATCCTGAGGAGCTACCTGTAACCGTGACCATGGACGAATTTATGCGTCGTATGAAAGAAATGGCACAGATGGGCGGCGGAATGGGCTTTTATGGCAGCATGCCGGATAATTATAAAGTAGTGATTAACGCTAATCATAAATTGATCAGTAAAATATTAGAGGCTGCAGAAGATGGTCAGACGCAATTAGCGAAACAAGCTTTTGATCTGGCTTTGCTGGCCCAGGGATTATTAACAGGTGCTGAACTAACTGATTTTGTCAATAGGAGTATAAACCTTATTTAAACTCAGGTTTAACCTTTTAAAAAAGCGGAAGTAGGCCTACTTCCGCTTTTTTTATGGAATTTTTATTGTATAATTTTGTGGAAAGTGTTAGCGTTATACATCGTGTAAGTATGAAAACTTTAAAATTGCTATTTGTTCTCGTGCTGATAGTCGGTATTGGAACTACTACAAAAGCGCAAACCACGCGGAGTACCAAAAAAGCTGCCAAACAAGCTGCAATTAAAAAAAGTATTGAAGGTAGAAATTTCACTTTCGATGCTAATCAGGCTACTCCATTAGCTGGAGCTCCAAAAACACTAACCGGCACTTATGATCTCCATATCAAGGCCGATAGTATTATTTCTTTTTTGCCTTATTTCGGCAGGGCTTATTTCGATGTAGGTTATAACGAAACCGATATGGGAATAAAATTCACTTCTACCAAATTTGATTACCAGGCTGTTGAAAAGAAAAATGGTAGTTGGATCATCACGATCAAGCCGGGCGATGTTAAAAATATTGAGTCGCTAATTTTGTTAATATCAGTTGATGGCTACGCTTCGCTTACAGTCACCAGCACCAATCGCGATGTGATCAGTTATGACGGCTATCTTAAGTAGCAGCAAATTAAAACGGTCAGGTTAAGGTTTACCCTGTTACAGAACCTGCATCGTCTTTTAAAGCTATACCTGAAAGCATCCGTCTAAATGATTCTTGCACCAGGTAAAATATCTTTATCGCGGCCTGTTTAGCACTAAGTCCATGAGGGCGAATATTCGAGATGCAATTGCGAACCTCATCAGTTAATCCGGGACGGGGATTATAAGTGAGGTAAGCCCCCATGCTATCTGCGGCACTTAATCCTGGCCGTTCGCCGATCAGGATAATCGACATCCTTGATCGCAGCAAAAATCCTATATCGTCGGCAATGGCTACCCTTCCCTGCTTAACAAGGCATAAGGGCCCCAATGTTAATCCGCTTGCTTTTAATTGAGGTAACAGGATCCTTAATAAACTTATTGCATTATGGTTTACCGCTGTGGCTGAAAGCCCGTCGGCGATAATGATCACTACGTCATTTTCGCGGTTGTAACTTTCCAAAATCTCTGCGGATGTTTCATCCAGTTGACGGCCCAGATCCGGTCTTTGCAGATACTGCACACGGTACGCAGCTTTGCTGTGCAATTGTACTATTGGCATTTCGAATTCTGCCAGGGTTTCGCCCAATTTATCTACATTAAGTTCCGAATAGACTGCATCGCGCGCATGGGCATGTGCTAGGTTAAATGCAAGTGATTCTTTGATAGGTATGCTGGATCCTGTTCGCCCCAACCCGATCCTTGCTGCCGTAAACTCCCTGAGTTGTGCGAAAAATAGGTCATCCAAGGGCTTTATTTCATCCATAGCGTTTTCATTTGCTGCAATAATTCAACATTACGTTTCGAATTTAAATTCCCGTTTTCATCGGTAATACCCTGTCGGATCAACCATTGCTCAAACTCAGGGGCTGGTCGAAGCCCAAGTACTTTGCGCAAATAGATCGCATCATGAAAGGAGGTAGACTGATAGTTCAGCATGATATCATCCGAACCGGGTACGCCCATAATAAAATTACATCCCGCCACACCCAACAATACTAACAGGTTATCCATATCGTCTTGATCTGCTTCGGCATGGTTGGTATAGCAAATATCTGCGCCCATGGGTAAACCCAATAGTTTACCGCAAAAATGATCTTCAAGCGCCGCCCGGGTAATTTGTTTGCCATCGTACAGGTATTCGGGTCCTATAAAACCAACAACTGTATTAACCAGTAGCGGTTTGTACCTGCGGGCCACAGCGTAGCATCTTGCTTCACAGGTTTGCTGATCGACGCCATGATGTGCATTGGCCGACAGCTCACTTCCCTGACCGGTTTCAAAATACATCACATTTTGGCCGATACTACCACGTTTTAAAGACAGCGTTGCATCATAAGCTTCATCGAGCAAAGCTAAACTGATTCCAAAACTTGCGTTGCTTTTTTCCGTGCCGCCTATTGATTGAAAGCAGAGGTCAACCGGCAAGCCATTTTTGATTAACTCCATTGTTGTTGTAATATGCGACAAAACACAGGTTTGGGTTGGAATGTCAAATTGCTGCCGCAGCGCATCCATCAATATCAACAGATTGCCAACTTCGTTCAGGCTGTCTGTCGCGGGGTTGATTCCAATTACTGCATCACCACTGCCCAATAGCAATCCGTCAATCATGCTTGCTGCTATCCCTTTGGGGTCGTCGGTCGGATGGTTTGGTTGTAACCGGGTCGAAAAATGTCCCTTTAAACCTATTGTATCTCTAAATTGGCTTACCACTTCTATTTTATTGGCCACAGCCACCAAATCCTGATTGCGCATCAGTTTTGATACTGCAGCGGCCATTTCTGGTGTAATACCATCAGCAACATGCTGTAACACACTTAAGGTTGTATCATCACTCAACAACCAGTCTCTAAACTCGCCAACTGTTAAAGTATTAATTAATTTAAAAGAAGTAACATTATGATTATCAAATATTAATCTTGTTATTTCATCACTTTCATAAGGTATGATGGCTTCTTCCAAAAATCTATTTAATGGCACGTCAGCAAGCGCCATTTGAGCTGCAACACGCTCTTCATAACTTTCGGCCGCCAAACTCGCCAGAACATCACCAGAACGCTGAGGTGAAGCTTTGGCCAACAAAGTTTTCAGGTCACTGAACCTGTAAACTTTCCGGCCGATAGTATGCTGGTAGCTCATGTTTATTTAGAATCAATGAAAGCTTCAGCCTGAACGAGCAACACATCGTCAGTAATTTTTTCTTTATGCTTACCCATAAGCAGGAAGAGAACAAGCGCGACAGATAAACCGCCGAAAAAATAAAGGCTCAGCACGAAGTTGAAATAAATGATTGCAAAAAGGCAAATGCAACATAACAGCAGTGCAATACCTGGAAAATAAGGGTAAAAAGGGGAAATAAATGGTCTTTCGAGTTGAGGTTCTTTTCTACGGAGAATAAATAAACTTAACATACTGACGATATACATTGATACAGCGCCCATTACGGAAATAATGATGACTTTATCGGTTATATGTTTAAAAGGTATACCGAGCAGTAATATGGCTATGCTTACCAGACCGCCAAATATCAAGGCCAGGTGCGGTGTTTTGAACTTGTTATTTACTGCTGATAAGAACTTTGGCAAATAGCCGCTTCTCGACATCGCAAAAACTTGTCGCGATGCCGCTAAAATAATGCCGTGAAAAGATGCAATCAATCCAAATAAACCGATGCCGGTAAAAACCTTGGTCAGGCTGCTGGTATTACCTAAAACAATACTGATTGCTGCCGGCAATGGGTAATCGAGGTTACTTAATTTGCGCCAGTCTGTAATTCCCCCGGTAAGAATCATTACCCCCAAAGCAAGTATAACCAACGTAACTATACCATAGATATAACCCCGCGGAATATTCCTTTTGGGGTCTTTTACTTCTTCTGCCACCATTGCTACGCCTTCGATGGCCAGGTAAAACCAAATAGCATAGGGTAAAGCTGCAAAAACACCCGCCCAGCCAAAGGGCATTGGGTGAGCTAAATAATTACTCATTTTAAATCCCGGTCCTATTACACCCATAAAAAGCAATAATTCTGCAACTGCGAGCAAGGTTATGAATACCGAAAATGCTGCCGATTCTTTAATTCCAAGGATATTAATAATGACGAAAAGAATATTAAATGCTATTGCCGAGCCAACAACAGGAATAGCGGGATAAAGAAAATTAAAATAACTACCTAATGAAAATCCAATTGCAGGTGCTGCGAATAAAAAGTCGATCAGCGTAGCGTACCCTGCAATCAAGCTTACGATGGGGCCCATGGCACGGTATGCATAGGCAAATGCACCACCTGCATGTGGTATTGAAGCGGTAAGTTCGGTATAGCTGAACACAAAGGTTATATACATAAGGGTAACTACCAGGGTAGCAATGAGCATTCCAATAGTACCGGCTACTGTCCAGCCATTATTCCAGCCAAAATAAACACCGGAAATAACAAGGCCAACGGCAATAGCCCACAAGTGTATCGGTCTAAGAACTTTTTTTAGTTTTTCGGAGTCTTTATCATTCATTCTTTTAACAGCGAACTATTGCCTTTCAAAATACCAAAAACGCTCGTTAATTCAAAATTGCTAATATTATTAAATTGTAAATTGACAAAAGCGCTAAACAATTAAAGAATAAAGCTGTTGCTGTTTAAATAGTAAATTCAAATTTATGCTAAGAATAACAATACCTTCGAATGATGCCGGTGGATTCGATTTTAATTTAATCCAATCAATGGATATTCCTAAACCGGTCAACGGTATTAATGAAGAGGAAGACAGTAGCGCAGTTATGGCATTTAATGATGAAGAGGATGCCATTGATTACAGCTTCCTGCTTAGAAAATTTGCAGCTAATCAAGAAGAGAAAAATTCAGTTAAATATGCTGTTACGCAATGCATCATACAAGCTATTACAGCCGACGCCTTTGTCGTGGCATACAATAGCAACTGATTAAACCTCTACGATAATACCCGAGAAAGTTAGTCCGCCACCAAATCCAAGCATCAAAATTTTATTCCCTGCTTTAATTTTTCCGGCTTTACGGGCGATGTCAAAGGCCAATGGTATTGATGCCGAGGAGGTATTTCCGAAATATTCGATGCTGCAAAGCATTTTTTCCAGCGGGTAATTGATCTCACCGGCAACACCTTCGATGATACGCATATTGGCACTATGAAGAATGACCCAGTCCAGGTCGTCAAGTGTCATGTTATTTTTTGCAAGTAACTCTTTGATCTTTGTGCTAACTGTTTGTATGGCCCATTTAAATACAACTTTGCCATTCTGATGAATCTTACCGTTAGCTTCTATCTGTTCGCCGTTTACCTCAGTTCTGTGCTGCGATAAATACAGGTCCTTTCCGTGGCTGCCGTCAGACCCGGTTACTGCGTTTAAAAGCTGTGGATGATCTGAAGGTTCAACCAATGCAACACCAGCACCATCGCCGAATAAAATACAGGAAGTGCGATCAGAATAATCGGTAAACTTCGACAGCGTTTCTGCACCAAATACTAAAACCTTTTTGTGTGTTCCCGCAGCTATGAGTCCTTTTGCTATCGTCAATCCGTAAACAAAACCTGCACAGGCAGCCATAATATCAATACAACCTGCGTTAGGTATTTTAAAAGCATTTTGTACCTGTGAAGCCATACTCGGCATCACCTGGTCGGCTGTAGTTGTACTTACGATGATGAAATCAACACCCTCAAGTGAAATGTTCTTGTTTTCAGCCAGCAAATTTTCTACTGCGCTTATACACAAATTACTGGTGTACTCATCTTTTTCTGAAAAACGTCGCTCGCGAATACCGGTACGACTGATGATCCACTCATCATTGGTTTCGATAATTTTTTCAAAATAAGCGTTTGTTATTTTTTTTGATGGAGCATATACAGCGATAGCAGTTATTTTAGAATCCATTTGCTGAGCATGTGTTAGTACTAATCAAAGATAACAAGAGTTTGATTTGATTTAAGCCAAAGTGAAATTAAAGTAAACAATTTGCGATTAAACCTGTCCATCCGGTTTGGTGCGAAGCACCCAAGCCACGGCCGGTATCACCATCAAAATATTCATGAAAAAGCACATGATCTTTAAAATTGGGATCGTTTTGTATCTTTTGATTTTCGCCAAAAACTGCACGACGACCAGTATCATCCTGCAGGAACAACTTTAACAAGCGGTAATACAATTCATCTGCTATCTCTTTTAAATTCATGAAATTGCCTGAATTTGTTGGACATTCAATCTTATAGCTGTCGCCATAAAACTGGTAAAACTTATGTAAGCTATCTATGATCAGGTAATTCATCGGCATCCAAACTGGTCCGCGCCAATTGCTGTTTCCACCAAACAGGCCGCTATCACTTTCTGCCGGAGTATATTTTATGCTAAAAACATGACCGTCTACTGCTATTTCGTAGGGGTTGGCCAGGTGATATTTCGAAAGCGCCCTGATACCATGCGGACTTAGGAATTCCGTTTCATCCAGCATACGCTTGAGCAATGCTTTCATACGGTATCCTCGCAAAAGGCTGAGCAGGTGTTTTCCTTCGGCATTTTTTTCGTCCCATCTTGATACTAATTTTGCCAGATCCGGACGGTTATTTTCAAACCATTTCATGCGTCCTTTAAAGATCGGGCTGTTAACAATATCATCGTCATCCAAAACTTCGGTTGCGAAAAGGGGAATTAATCCAACTATACTCCTAACCTTCATTTTTTGTACGCTTCCATCCGGCGAACGTAGTTGATCATAAAAAAAGCCGTCTTCATCGTCCCATAAACCCTCATTATCGGATCCCATATTATCCATAGCACCAGCGATGTAAATAAAATGCTCGAAAAATTTAGAGGCTATATCAGCATAAGCATGGTCATAGGTAGTTAGTTCCGCAGCTATACGTACAAGATTAAGTGAGTACATAGCCATCCAACTCGTTCCGTCAGCCTGTTCCAGATGTTGTCCATTCGGCAACTGGGCATTACGATCGAATACACCGATATTGTCAAGGCCTAAAAAACCACCTTCGAAAATATTATTGCCCTGTTCATCTTTTCGGTTTACCCACCAGGTGAAATAAAGCATCAGTTTGTGAAATATCCTTTCCAGGAACATTTGATCGCCTTTACCCCCATTTGCTTCTTTTTCACGTTTATAAATAGTCCAGGTTGCCATCGCTAATACTGGTGGGTTAACATCGCCGAAATCCCATTCATAAGCCGGTATCGCTCCATTAGGGTGCATGTACCAGTCGCGGGTGAGCAGCAGGAGTTGTTTTTTTGCAAAATCCATATCAACGCTGGCCAGGGCCAGGCAGTGAAAAGATAAGTCCCAGGCGGCAAACCACGGATATTCCCATTTATCAGGCATCGATATAACATCCTGTGTATTTAAATGCATCCATTTGCTATTGCGGCCATTTAACCTTTCAGATGGTGGTTTTGGTAATGATGGGTCGCCATTGAGCCATTTGTGAATATCATAATGGTAGAATTGCTTACTCCATAACATACCTGCAAAGGCTTGCCTTTGAACCAGTCGGTGATCGTCATTAGTGATGTTCTTTTGTAAGTTATTATAAAAATCATCCGCTTCTACTTGCCGCGCTTTGAATATATTATCAAACTCGTCAAAAGCTTGTTTAGGATCGGGAGTTAGGCGTAATCGCAAGGTTATGCTTTGATTTGCCGGAACATTGATGTCGTAATTTACGCTTGCTTTGGTACCTGTTTTTTTAGGATTAACTGTTTCGGCACCATTAATCAGGTTATCGTTGATCCCATCTTTATAAAAAACTTTGCCATCATCATATTGATAGAGACGCTTTGAATTGGTTTCGTTATCGCAAAAAAGACTGGCCGGAGTTCCTTCAGCTACTAACCATAATTGGCCCAGGTCGCGGTGGAAAATATCGATTACACCAGGCGACTCTTCAGTCATCTGTGCTTTATAATCATCATAACCCCATGACCAGGTATTGCGGAACCAAACCGTAGGCAAAATATTTAATTGTGCCGGCTCATCGCCCCGGTTAAATACAGTGATTTTAATCAGTATATCATCCGGTGTGTTCTTTACATATTCAACAAACACATCGAAATACCTATTTTGATCGAACAAGCCTGTATCTATCAGTTCAAATTCCCTGTCCTGACGTGTCCTGCGTTTGTTTTCATCAACTAACCAACCATAGGGATATTCCTGCTGCGGGTATTTATACAGCATTTTCATGTAGGAATGGGTTGGTGTACTATCGAGATAATAGTATAATTCTTTTACATCTTCACCATGATTACCTTCTGGATTTGACAAACCAAATAATCGTTCCTTGATGATCGGATCCTTTTTGTTCCATAAAGCTATTGCAAAGCAAAGGAGCTGGCTTTCATCGCAAATGCCGGCGATACCTTCTTCACTCCAGCGATAGGCTTTACTCCTGGCCATATCATGGGTAATATAGTTCCAGGCATCGCCATTTGCGCTGTAATCTTCGCGAACAGTACCCCACTGGCGGTCGCTGACATAAGGTCCCCATTTTTTCCAGTGATTACTCTTAAGACGTTCTTTTTCCTCTTCCATTAGCTTTTCCAGGCATTTTTTAAAAATCTCAACCAGTTGCCATGCATTAAATTTTCAATATCTTCTTCCCGATAGCCCCTTTTCTCCATTAGTGCGGTTATCTTTTGTAAGTCGGCTATTGTTTCCAGGTCGTAAGGGCATTGTTCGCGGCCAAATGCTCCGTCAAGATCAGAGCCTATACCAACGTGATGTGTATTTCCGGCTAACTGGCAAATGTGATCAATATGATCAATCATCACCTCTAAGTTACAATTCATTTCGATGGGTTTTGATTTAAATCTAACCCAACCCGGCACCATCATCCAGGCATCAAGGGCAAGCCCGATCACCGCATCGCGTTCAATCAATGCTTTGATCATATCGTCGCTAAACTGGCGGTTGTGGTTTACCAGCGTCCGGCAATTATTATGGCTGGCCCATATTGATCCGCCATAATTGTCAAGTGCCTGCCAAAATGCATCGTCGCATAAATGTGTTGCATCCAGAATAATACCCAAACGCTCCATTTCCTTCAACAACGCCAAGCCTTCCTGCCCCATTTTTCCGGTTGAATCGGTTCCATTAGCATATCGCCCAGGCCCGTAATGCGCCGGACCGATAGCTCGTAAACCATTATGATAGGCTTGTTCAAGATATTGGGGTGTTATGATTGAATCAGCTCCCTCAAGACTTAATATATACCCGATAGGTTTTGTTTTACTTTTTTCGTTTTCCCATAAATTCAAATGTTTTTCAAGTGTTACCAGGTTATTGATCTGAACCATTTCGCCGGCATCCTCCATTGCCTTGTACCAGGCTAATTGTCCCTGCGTTTGTGCCCAGGCCTGCTCGGCTGAATGCCATCCAGGCAAAGGGTTTCCGGGTGCAACATAACGGGCTATCTGGGTTGCTACGACCAGACCAATATTCCCCCTTCGTAATTCAGGCAGCGATACTGTTGCATTGCTGCGATCCGGTTTATCATTCATTCCCTGTTCGCTGTCGTTTATTTCTGTTATCGGTTTACGCAGGTCCCTATTCCATTCTAGGGCATTCATACTTAAATCGAGGTGGGCGTCTATAGTGAACATGGTTGTTTTAGTTGTATCAGATGTCCCGATAGCTCTCGGGATTATATTGGTTAGTTAAGCTCAATTAATCAACTATATCGTAATCTTTCTATCACGGGCAATATTTGCCCATTCGCCGGTAATGATATTATCTTCGATAGTAATAGCGCGTTCATATAGTGCTACGGTTGGGCAAACGTGATACGGAATACCATAAAGAATATCACCAATTTTAAATGGGTGATTTACTCCTGCCTCCAGTACCAAATGTTCTTCGCTATGCCCCACTGGTATTAGCTCAGGCGCATTGATAAAATAAACACGTTTGTTAAGCTCATTCTCTGCCGATATCGATTTGTGGCCAAGGTCGATACATATCTTTGAGCTGTCTGGTAAAGAAATGACCCGTGAAATAACTAAAGCGGCCGGAACAAAAGGCTGTTCTTCGCAAACCAGACTATAACCCCTGTCCCAGTAAATAAAGGTTCCGGGACTGCATTCTATGGCATCACGTTTGGCATGAATTGGAAATGTGGGTGAACCACCAGCAACAATAATTGGTTCAGGAAAGCCCTTTTGCTTGATAGCCAGTTGCAAATCGCTTACCAATTTGAATGCGGTATTGCATTTTTGGGTTCTGTCAACGATATTTTTATCATGAATATGGCCATCATAAGCATGTATACCCATCAGCGCTAACCCTTTTAGTTCTGCACACGATTGATAAAAATCAAGCGCGTGTTCTGGTGAGATACCAGTCCTGTTTTGCCCAATATTCAAATCAATATAAACCGGAATGATCATACCGGCATTTACAGCGACTTCAGCAATAGTTTTTGCTACGGTTAAATCATCGATGAGGCATGAATATTTTGTATCGGGATAAGTATTGATAAGGCTGATCAAACGTTGCAGTTTAGGTCCTACCGGTTGGTAGGCAAGTAACGCATCGGGTGCTTTGATCAATCCGAGTAATTCGGCTTCAGCAATGGTAGCACATTTAAATTTAGAGATTCCGGCTTCCAGCATCAGCCGGGTTGCTTCCTTGCTCTTATTGGTTTTTATATGCGGACGCAGTCGCGCAACATCGTTAACCATGCCTTTAAGCATAGCAATATTCTGTCTTATGCGATCTGGAAAAACCACAAGGACCGGGGTATCCAGAGCCGCAACTCCGTTAATTGTATACCATGAAGTCATGCCGTCCGGGGTTGAATATCAAAGTAAAATATTATGTTCTATAAGCACCAATCCGTTTAAATTAACTCAAACATCGCTTCAATCTCTACGGGAATATTTCCTGGCAATGAACCCATGCCTACGGCACTTCGAACTCCAACGCCGTTGTCTTCGCCCCAAACTTCCCTGAACAATTCGCTGCAGCCATTGATAATAAACGGATGCTTTTCGAAATTGGGCGTACAGTTTACCATTCCGAGTACTTTGATCACCCTTTTTATCTGATTGAACGAACCAAGGTTAGCTTTTATAGTTGATAGGATTGATAAACCAACCTGTCGGGCGGCAACCTTGCCTTCGTCCTCATTCATCGTATCACCAATTCGTCCAACGATGAGCGTTCCATCCTCACGTACAGTACCATGACCCGAAACATATAAGTATTTGCCGTCAATTAAATAGGGTTTGTACACGCCAAGTGGTTTAGGAGCTGGGGGTAATGTTAGCCCGAGGGCTGCAAATTTTTCGTCCGGTGTATTCATTGTTTAAAACTAAAAAGATTTATTTATAGTCGTTGTGTAGGCCCTAAAATAAAAAAACCGGGGATCTCATCCCCCGGTTCAACTAAATTAACTCAATCAATTGTGTATGTATTGGTTTTAAAATTTTAAACTGATGATGTTGTATCTTTTTTGATTAAAAGAATTCAAACTAATATTTGGTAATGCATAGTAAAGTGCCAGTAAAGCGCCATAACTTCCTCCCCTTTCAATCCATTCAAATAGTTCCCAATGCGGGTAGAATAGCTCACTGCATATTTTCCACACCAGGAAAACCAGAACCAATGACCGTATCGGTTTAATCAAAGTCAACATGGCAAACGAAATTTCTAAAATACCAACAAACAGAGCTACCCTATCCGGCCTTGAAAATCCAAGATTAGCGTATTGACTTATTAAACCTTGCTTTTCTATGATATTTAGCCATCCATGTCCGGCCAGCAAAAGGAATACGATTATCCTTAGGCACATTAACAGTTTAGGTGTCGTTATTTCGTTAGGGTTTGCCGGCAATTCAAGTTTATTAAACCATCGGCGTGGACCGTCCAGACGCACCTCGCACAAAATCAGCAAAGCAAGCGGCGCACCATAGTTTCCGGCACGCTCGATAAACTCTGCGAATGGTTCACCTGAGAGCGGACGACACAGCGCTGTTAAAGTTCCCCAGAGTACCAACCAACCTGCTATAGCGCGGATTGGGAAGAATATCAAAGAAATTCCTGCCAGAATATCCAGGGTTCCAACTACCGGCATCAAATGAGTTCCGGCAATTGGCCCGATACCAAATACGGCAAAATAGTTAAGCCATATTTTTTTACCAATGATACCGAACGCACCATGACCAATAAAGCACATGGCCGATGCAAATCGAAGCGTGACGTATATGGTTTTGTTATTTGCGGACATCGTACCAATTATGTTTTTAGTTACCGCTACCTGCGCCATCATTTTGACCCCTTGTTACAGCATATTGCCCAACTTCGGTACCGGTGGTAAGGCCAACTTCTATATCCTGTCTGGTGTGTATAGCCCCATACAAGCGCGATAGAGCAGCTTTTTGAGCCAGGTCGGCAAATTTAGTACCCCGGTCAGGAAGCAGATAGGTTAGAACTGTAGACGCTGCTGCACTGAAATTGGAGTGCCCTGAGCTGTATGATGGGAAATTCGGGATACCAGTGAGCGTTTTTATCTGGTCGTTAAACTGTGTTGGACGTGGGTTAAAATAGAAATATTTGGTATCCCAACATACAATGGCAGCATCCATCTCGGCCATATTTAATAAGGCAAAATTCCGGGCCCAGCGTACTTCACTATAATTTTGTTTTACAAATTCATCAGCTGCTATAGCGTTCCAGTGTCCCGGAGGCGTATAGGTACCAATACCATCTGCCCAAAATGCCACTTGTGCCTGATTGGCTCTGGTTGCATGCTGACTGTAGTAAAGTGCTTCGTCATTGGCTTGTTTAAACTCAGGCGAATTGGTAGAAAATGGTGCAGGTGGTCTCAAAGCAACAACGGTGGTAGTATCAAACAAGAAAGGCTTAACCTTGCCAAATAACGGAAGCATCGGTGGCCTTTTTGGCGATTCCAAACTAATCCAGTACTTTTCGCCTTTTGCTGTAGTTTGTGTTTGCAACAAGGTCCAGTATGCCTGGTTACCAATCGCAGCGCCTGCTTTATCAGTTCGGGCACGCGCAGTAAATACGTCGGCTACTTGTTTACCCAAAGATTCTCCCGCGTCCAATTCGCCACGAACATTGGCTCCGGCCATGATACGATACAGTTTTTCCTCGGCGGCTTTTTGTTCAATAAACGATATTTCGGTAGGAAACAGTAACTTCATCATTTCTACTGATGCACCTGCTACCACCGCATCTTCACTTGGATAGGACGGCAGGCTTGATTTTGGAATCAATGCCTTTACAGTCGCATCATTTACATAAGGTGCCGATCTGTTATACAATTTCTTGAAATGATAGGCTGTTACCAGTGCATCATATTGTGCTGCACTTACATAAGCATAAGCACGTGCGGCATAAGGCGGGTTAGAAAACGGAAATTGCGGGTAAGCAAATGGATTGGCCGAGCTTGGTGCCGGGTAAGTGCCATCCAGGTTTTGGTATGGTGCCAGGTTATGCTTAGCCACAAGGTCGCGCAAAATTTCGTTCCAGCGTAAAACAGCGCCGGCACTCCAATATTTAATGATAGCTGATTGTTCGCTCGATAAATTACGCTGATAGCCTTTGATTTCATTCAAGTCGGCAACATAAGCAGGCGAATTGGTGGCATCAGGTGCACTTACTGTAAAAACTGTGGGATCCGTAACTAAAACCGCTTTCCAGGTATCAGCATTCAAATCTTCGTTTGCCGGCGCTAATGCTGGGTATTGTGCAGTTCGGTCAACAATATCTTTTTTACAAGCTGCCAGGCAAAGTATAACAAGCGCAAGGGCGATTATTTGGGTATATTTTCTGTTATTTTTCATCTTCTTAGTTTTTATAATAATTTACTTGCGGCACTTTTTTATCAGCTTTCAGGCTGAAAATGTAGGAAACTCCGCCCATGATCATATTGCTTTGCCCTGAGTTTCGCCCTGCAACAACATATTGGTCACTGGCTGTTAATTCAAGGTTGTACAGCGATTTGAAGCGGTAACGCAGGTTAGCTCCGACGCTAGTCATATTCATTCTGTTACTCGGAAATGGCATGTTATTTTTTGTTATATCAAAACCACCGAGTGAGGTGCTGATATCAGCAATAGCTTCAGCTATAAAATATTTGCTCCGGTAACCTGTTCTGAAATTGTAGTTACTTAAATTCGGTAAGATCACCTGGTTGCTATAAATCAACACTGTTGTGAAATAGGAATTCCGGTCTATCGTAATATCACTGCGTGATGTATAGGCACCCGAACCTGTAAAGAAGTATTTCCCATAAACATAGTCAACTACTGCACGGGCAGTAAAGTTTTTGCTGTGACTCCCCAGGGAAAGCGGTTCGAAATCAGCCTGATAATTTGAAATTGGGGTAGATCCGGTAACGCTTGCCAATAATGAAAGTTTACTTTTTCCTTCAACTAACTGAAGTGCTTTCCACTTGATATTTAAAGAAATATCCTGTAGGCCTTTTTGCCCCTCTAAGGTTCCGGCAGAGGCATTGGTTGTCATATATGGCAGCCCTGCAGTAACTATCAGGTTTTTAGCCAATCCGTAGGTAACCATGAAGTTGAATTCGTTTGAGCTAACGGTTCCGAGGTTACCGTTATTTCTTTTAAACGTGCCTTCCCAATAGTTAGTCCAGCTTGAATGGCCGTACATTAATCCGGGGCACAAATAATTTTGTGGAATCATGATTCCATCGTTCTCCATCTGTGCATGCGCTAATTGGCTCGATGCGATCAGGCATACACAAATAAGTATGCATTTTTTTATAGGCTTGTAAAAAGACATCATCTAATCTTTGGTTTTTGTAAATATTAAAAGTTATTAATTGGTTGCGTGAACTGGGCCCACATTAAGTTAAAATAGCCTCACTGCCATTTTAACTTAAATATGGGACGAATACGGGTCGGTGTTAAAAGGTCAAATAATAACAGCTACACCTATTTGAAAGGTATAGAATGGCAGCTTTTAACAGACTCGAATAATTAACAGGAAAAGTTGGGTGGTTTGCCCGGAGAAGCTATGTAAGGATTTAGCGTATTTTGAATTACGCTATTATATGCGGATTTAATTGCGCTAACAGTAGGGTTATAGTCGCATTTCACTAATTGATACACATTGTCGTAGCCCGAACTCACTTTCTTGGATAGCGGTTCGGCTCCTTTTTTGTTGATAGGTACGTTACCGTTGATATCTTTAGCTATGATCAGGTGGGCCGTAACTAATTTATCTTTAACATGATTGGGTAAACAAAGCAATGACATTGTATCGCGGGTCATCTTTATGCCTACATAATTATAGTAACCATCTTTTAACTGGATTTGGCCCACTACGTGAGCATATTCTGTCCAGTCCTGTATCGTTGGCATATGAACCGGGATTTTCAACTCCATCAGTTTAGATGATCCGGCTTTAGCTGTATACATATTCTTAACGATCTCTATATCAGATCGCTTGATAAAATAATCGACAAGCAATGCATAGCCACCTAACATCATCAGATGGGCTCCAAGCAATACTATGGCAACTACTTTTTTCAAGAATTAAATATTTATAATCAGTTTACCGGGTGAAAGTATAAAAAGGTTTTAATAAAATCAAATGCCCAACCTTAAAAATAATTCAAATTTTGATACCTGTATTATAAAGCGGTGCAATTATAATCACCAGTCAAATGCAACATCTCTACCGTTCAATCTCCATTTTGAAGGTTGCGGATTAGTTTTCCAGTCTAATGGCTCCCCTATCGGCTGCGCTTTGGCAGCCTGGGTGTAGGCCAGTTTTATAGCAGCCTTCTGCACATCACCAAGGGCATCTGGTTGCGGTGATACAAATAAGGGTGTACCGCTTTCGGCGAGCAATTGCAACCATTGTTTGTTCTTGCCCCAGGGTATATCGTTGGTCAAGCCTACACAATCGGCATCGGTAGCATAAAAAGTATTGTGTTGCGCTATCCTAAACCCCAGGGTATTTACACCCATTTTGCGCGTACGTTCCCATTCTTTACCGCTGGTATCATCCCCTATTCTGTTAAGTTCAAAAACACCTGCTGATAAATGGCTCACCGTATTGCATCCTATGATATACATAGCTCCGGCAGCTTGCCGGATTGCAGAATAGAGGTCGTTTATAATTTCTGCTGATGTTTTGGACTTATCGTGAAAACTCCAACCCGGTGCTGTTAGAGTATCCTTCATCTGGAACCCCCATTTTCCCATGATATCGTAGGTAGTATAATCATGCTTTACCAGTTTGTATCCCCATTGACTATACAAGGAAATGGTGCTTTTAATCCTTTCGATGTTTTCTGGTATTGTTGGGTCAAGAATAGGCTGTTTTGGGTCGTCACGACCGGGTATTGATGGTAATAGCAATGATTTGGAATCATCGTGCCTTGCGCACAGTACCCTTGTCCACAATCCGGGTTGCATGCCAAGTTTTTTGATATCACCGGCCATTACTGTCATGTCTTTAAACTTGTCATTAGGCTTCGAGAAATCGTCCATAAAGCCACCATCGCCCGGTAAATAAGGTGAGTAAGTTGCCCAGCCGGCGTCGATAACTGAAAATGGTCTGTTGTCGGTGTCGGGAGCAAGGTCAGTTAAAAGTCCCGTTATTTTTTTAATTAGTTCGGCCGAGTTATTGCCATATGCAAAATACCAGTCGTTAATACCATACACCGGCATTTTGGGTAAACGTGGGTCAGGGCACATTTTTTTACAAAAGCGTTGGGCTGTGGCAAACGTCGACTCGCCGTGATCACTCATTAAGGTAACGATCTCGGCGGCTTTCAATTCTCTTTGACCAAGATGAACGCCACTCCCACCTGATTGTGTATCCATTGATAGTTGCAGTTCATCCGCTTTTAGCAACCAGGAGCAAAATGTATTAGCTCCTGTTTTTACTCCGAAACAGCTGGTACTGCTTTCATCGTTAATCAATAAGTACCAGGGATTGCTATTGCCGGTGCTATTATTAGTCCATTGAAGATCGCCATAAGAACGTTCCCATTTATCGCCAAGCAAAAGTGAACTTCTCTTACTTTTGTATTTCCACGTTGTACGAATCGCATTTAACGGCAATAACGGCGAAGATACCAATACTGCTAAAGCATCATGACCTTGCTTAAATCTTACCCGGATATCCTGATTTACATATACGCCACGTGAATAAGTAAGCTGATACCAATGATCGCCGGATTTTGCCCAAACTTTGTCGGGTGTATTGATTGTAATGGATTCGTTGGCAAAAGAAGTGATTCGGCTGAAAACGAGCGAAGCGGTGGTTGTACCTGAAATTTTGACAAAATGACGTCTGTTCATGATCAATATAAATTGGCTGGTGGAAGATAACAATAAGCCTGCATTTTACGCTTTCAATAAAATGCAAATAATTAGCATTGCGTATGGCAAACCTTTATATTGCAAACTCAATAGTGCGTCAATTGCTGACGTATTACATTAAAGCTGATATATAGATAAAACTAATCTGTAAAAAAGATGGCATCTGATCGACGTAAATTTTTAAAGCAGTTAGGGAGCACGATAGTCCTGACTTCAACCGCACTTGGTTCAATGGCTGCGCAGGAAGCACACGAACGCAAGGTATTACAGGCTCAAAAAAGAATTGCTGCCAATGATAAGATACGCCTGGCGACTATTGGTATGGGGATCATGGGATTTAACGATACCCGTGCTGCCCTTCATATACCCGGCGTTGAATTGGCTGCCTGTTGTGATCTCTATACCGGAAGACTTGAACGAGCTAAAGAACTATTTGGCGATCAAATTTATACTACGCGTAATTTTAATGAAATACTCGACCGGAAAGATATTGATGCCATAGTTGTTGCCACAAGCGATAACTGGCACAGCCGGATTTCTGAGGCGGCTATGCGCAAAGGCAAAGCAGTTTATAGTGAGAAACCCATGGTACACCTGCTTTCTGAGGGACTTAATGAAATTAAAGTACAGGAAGAAACTAAAATGGTTTTCCAGGTGGGTAGCCAGCGTGTCAGCAGCCTGGCATTTGCCAAGGCAAAAGAATTATATAAAGCTGGTGCTATTGGGCAACTAAACTCTATCCAGGCATCTTTTAACCGTCAAAGCGCGTTGGGTGCCTGGCAGTATACAATACCCCTTGACGCTTCGCCTCAAACAGTAGATTGGGAGACATTTCAGGCCCCGGAAAAAACAAAATTACCGTATGAGGCCAACCGATTCTTCCGCTGGCGCAATTACCGCGAATACGGTACGGGTGTTGCCGGGGATTTGTTTGTTCATCTATTATCAGGTATACATTTTATTACTGATTCTAAAGGACCGGATAAGATTTACTCGGTGGGCGACCTTGTTTACTGGAAAGACGGGAGGAATGTGCCCGATGTAATGAATGCCATTATACAATACCCTGACAGCCCTGAGCATCCGGCTTTTCAAGTATCGCTGCAGGTAAATTTTATAAGTGGCCAGGGAGAAGTAGGATATACCCGTTTTGTAGGTTCGGAAGGTGTTATCGACATTTCCGACGATTCGGGTTTTTCCATACACACCAGTAAAATGTCAAAAGCACCCGGTTATGGTGGTTGGGATTCATTCGAAACTTATCCTAAAGCCATGCAACAAGCAATAGTTGCTGATTATAACAAAAAGTATTCAGCAGCAGATCAGCAAATTCCACCAGGGTCGGTTACCAGTTATGAGGCCCCGGCCGGGTCTAACTCTTCATTTGACCATTTTGCTAATTTCTTCGATTCCATGCGTACCGGAAAACCTGTGGTCGAAAATGCAATATTTGGCTTCAGAGCCGCAGCTCCGGCCCTGGCTTGCAATGAAAGCTATTTCCAAAATAAAGTCATCCATTGGGATCCCATTAATATGAAAATGGTTTAACTAAGGGGATCAAACTAACACAGCATTTAAATTAAGATCCTTTGCGATAATTTGGCATTGCAGGCACTTTAGTTAACATTTGTAATTACTTAAGGTTCAACATTTTCAGAAAAAAAAATCCGCGTGGAAAAATATTGTTAAACTGTTGTAATTTAATTACTTAACTTCCGATTTTATCGACTAATTCAACCAACGAGATAATATTCCCCATGAGTAAACTGATATTAATCGATGATGAGCAAATCTTTCATAAAATAGTTCAGATGACACTCCGGCAAACTGAACTGGCTACTCAGGCAACTTATTGTTCTGATGCTGAGCTGGTATTAGAGTACCTGGAGGAACAAGGCATGGCATCAAATAATCTTCCCGATTACATATTTGTTGATTTGTATATGCCCAGGTTCGGAGGCTGGGATTTTTTAGAAAGATTTCAAAATATTTATCCCTCCCTCAAAAAAAATATCTGCATTTATATTGTATCGTCTTCTATTGATCCCAGGGATATTGATCGTTCGAAATCTTATCCATTTGTCACTAAGTTTATCTCGAAGCCAATCATGAAAGAAGTATTTGAACAAATCACCCTTAACTAAAATAAAGCTGACGGAACTATTGATATTTATGGAGGCCCAATAAAAAATGAAAGCCTCTCAGTCTCGCACTTTGAGGCTTTCTCACTTAAACTCTCCTTAATAAAAGGCAAATCACTTGGAACTCTAAATCACGCGATGTAAGCAATGATTTTTTATACCTATGCAAAGGTAGTTTACTGACTTTTCCTGAACCACTACCAATAGATGTAGTTATTGAAATCTATTTAATTTAAAAGAAATATACATTCGCCATTCTGGCACGCATGGCTTGGCGTTCATTACAGATTATTATGGCTTCCAATCATTCAATCAATTTTATAGAGGTCCTAGTGCTGCACTTCAATTTTACCGTTAATGCGGCAAATAGCACTGACTAACTTTTCTGTTTGCCTGGGAGTTATTGTCAACATTTTGTTGTTTTGAAATGTAATAGTTACATCGTTTAGCAGATTGGTGCCACAGTCTATCGGGCAGGAAATAACCTTTAGTATTTTTATTTTTTCGATGGATACTTTAAATACAAATAAATAGCAGTAACGGATAATCAATAGATCACCATCTATTACGTATTGCGTTGCTCTGCTGATGACAAACATAAACAGCATTGCTAACAGAGCCAGGTTTAAACAAATTCCTGCATCAAACTTTGCCGATTCTGGCACGCAAAATAGACCTAGCAATAAGATAGCTGATATCATTTTACCTGCCGGCGGTTTACAGCTATACCGATATATCGTTGTATCACTATTACTTGACTGGTAATTTCTCATGTCTGCATTTTCAAATTTGAATGGTGAAAATTACAATGCAGAAAACCGATATTTTACTACCAAAACAGGTAGTAAAATGGTTCTTTTTTAGCTTTTTTATTTTTTTGGGGACTTAATAACAGCTATTAAACACTTATCCAGGTTATATTTCTACGTAGCCTAACCCGTCGGATTTGTTAGCAAAACTCCAGAATCACATCGTAACTGCCAAAATTTAAGCTGCCAGGTTTTACATAACCAACCACTTTATGTAGTTGTTGCATTGCTGTCTTATAAATTAATTTACCATTCATTTCAGCCAAACCAAATAAACAACTGTCAACCGCTTACTGCAATCAAAAATGTTAACAATACCGTACAGCTATTTCCTAAAACCCCCAATTTTTAAACCTTAATTGCATGATCACAATGACAAAATTTACGAACACCCATGCGAATTCAATTTGTTACAAGTGCAAGAGTAAAATGAATTACCGCATACACCGACCTGTTATTCTAAAAATTTTCTTTCCATTTCTACCCATTAAAGTATTCTATTGCTTTGTTTGTCTTAGCAAGCGCTATCTATTGCGTAAAGAATAATGGTGAGGGCTAAATAAAAAAGCCCGCGGGTAATATTATTACCACTGTGCGGGCTCATTCTACACTTCAAAACAATTAATTGAACAAATTTATCAGAATCACTAAAACCAGTAAACTACATAAATATGTAGCTTATTAATTTTTTGCAAAGGGTAATACACTTTCTAAACGGCATGTTGTTTATTTACAGAATTAATTTTAATTGCTAAAACTGTACGAGAGAGTAAAGCATAAAGTATTGCCAAGCGGGCTGTAAACTTCCCTCCCGCTCATATACGAAAAATCGAAATTGAAATTAGCTGCACGAAACCCTACCCCGGCGGTCCAAAGCCGTTCATCACCCAGGTAGGGGTCGCGGTAAATAAAACCACAGCGCAGTGAGAATTGATTATGGTAACAAAATTCCATACCTGCGTTATAGGTAAGATCTTTAAGTTGCCCTATGATTCCTCCCGGAACATTGCTGAAAGCAGCGAATAATCCGGCTGGCATCGAATAGTCTTGCGACACAGGTTTCAGATATTGGCCGGTCACATTATCATAATTGTAATTAGGCACGAGCAATTTGTTAATATCGAGCGTAAAGCCCATTTCAGCGTCTTCATCAACAGCACCATAGTTTGCGATTCCAATTTTAAGATTGGCCGGTAATAGCGAGGCATAAGCTGAAGAGGTATACCTGAACTTTGTACCAAGATTAGCGAGGTGTAAGCCTACTGCAAAGCCCTCATTATTTGTAGCCTGATCGTTAAATTGTTTATAATAAAACGAGATATCTGTCGAGAAAGCTGCACCTGCTTCGGCAACCTGCTCGGCTGGTAAGGATATGCTCCCAAGAGACGAAAAAATATAGCGCCATGATAAGGCCACTGAAAACCGATCACCAAATTTCCTCGAGGCCGACCAATCCCATGCCAGTTCGGCAGGATGGTAAGTTCCGTAGTTATTTTGCTCGGCGTCTGTGAGATTTATGGATCCGAGGTCAAAATACCTGAAAGAGCTGCCTATCGCCCATTTATTATCTATCATCTCTGAAAATGATATTCCTTTCAAACTCAATCCTTCAGTGATTGAAGGCATCCAGGGAGTATAATAGATCGAAAATGTTGGCCCCGAATCGATAAATGATAACTTTGCCGGATTCCAGAAATTCGCATTGACATCGGCAGGGATTGCTACCCCGGCTCCTCCCATGGCACTTGAGCGGGCATCGGTTCCAATATTAACAAAAGGTACAGCTGTTTGTGATGATGAATAATTGACCGTATTGGTTTGCCCTTTTACCCTGATTACTATCAGAAATGTTAAGACTATTACAAGTGCTATCCTGGCTTTTTTTTTCATTTCAGCTTCGTAGTGATATGGCAATTGCTAATGGAATAGCCATGGGCTAAAATAACCTCGCTTTGAGCGATAAAAAACTACAAACTTGGGTGGTAAGGGAATAGAAAATAATGATAAAAATACCTTACAAGGGAAAATCAATAATTACGGAGTTTCAATTGTTCTTCGTAATTCAAAAGATGAAGATTAACCGATGATTTTAAATGAACGATATCAAAAGGCTTTGCGATGAACTTGTCAATATCCGGACTAAAAGTAGTGAAGTCGCTGTAACTATTGAAACTGGCTGAAATCATGAACACCGGTCGTCTGGCAATATTTTGTTGCATTTCCTGCGTCCGTATATATTTGGCGACACCATAGCCATCAATAAGCGGTAAATTCAGATCCAGCAGGAAAAGTGAATAGGATTCCTTTTTGATTTTGCCGATCCCCTGCTCGCCGTCAAAAGCGAAATCCAATTCAAACGGCTCTGATTTAAATATGTATTTATAGATCAGAATATTCAGACTATCGTCTTCGACGATTAAAATTTTACTGCTCATACCTAAAAATTATTTGAATAACAGTACCAAAACCAGGGTTGAAACTATACCTACAACGAAACTGATCAATGCATAAATCAGTTCGAAGGGTATTGCTTTTACCAGTCTTTCGTTGCTTATTCTTTTAAATATTTCACGATTGTCAATTAGCTTATACCCAGCTAATAAACCGAGAGCTATTGTCACTACTGCAGCTGTTTCCAGCATTTTCCATTGGAAAAGTGTTGTCGAATTTATTATTGTAAGTGTTATCATACCCACAATATTAGGTCTTGGAATTGTAGCAATACGCCTAAATGAGTGGGTGGCAATTATTACGGTGTGAATGTATCTTTTGGTTAAGTAAAGGTTTTCAAGTGAGTAGTAAAAACAACTGAAAAAGGTAGGTTGTGAAGCAAAATCAGTGTAAGGTGATTTTTTCAAACAGTTGTATAACAGTAAATTATGGGCAATTCAACAGGAAATTTAGTCCAAACCAACCATTTTTGGTAGTATTTTGGCATAATAAATCGACTGAAATTTGGGTATGAAAAAAATAGTCATACTCATCGCAGCATTTTTCTTAATTGGATCCAATATTTGTTTGGCGGCAAATTATTACCAGACAACAGGTGGTACCGTTTGGAGCAATACAACATCATGGTCTACATCGTCTTCCTCAATTATCAGGCCTGCTACTCCCCCCGGCTCTTCTGATATCGTAACCATTTATCCTGATAAATATGGCGCTATGACAGTGTCCTCTTCCGTCACCATACTAGGGTTAAATGTAAATTTTAGTTTAAATACGAACAATACCGGTAATATCATTAGTAATAGTAGTAACCTTCCGTTTAGTGTAACTGGTGCAACAAATATTACTATGACAAGTACTTCTTCCAATCTGAACGTTAGCGCATCTTTTTATGCATCAGGCACTGCCAGCTTTGCTTTTAATACTTTTAATTTACAATTCCCAATAAAAAATGGTAACAGCCTGGTTTGTAAATTTCAAGCGCCAACCATAACGTTTTCTGGTAATGTTACTACATCAAGCAGTGGTGCTGTTTCAAACATCCTATCCTATTTAACAATGGATTTTTTGGCCGGAACAACTGTTTCTACCAATGGTAGTGCCAATTGTACCATTGGCTCAAGTACTGCTTTAGCTGCCAATGTCAATCCTGCGTCAACCTGGTCCTTTATATTGGAGTCTGCTGTATCTCCTGCCTATACAACTCTCAATACAACCTTAACAAATACCTTCAGCAGCTTACCAGCTATCTATAAAAACTATATCAATTTCGCAAATACAAGTACACGCGTAATCTATATAGCAAGCTCTAACCAATCCATTTATACTACATCAACCCCTAATTTGACGGGTGCAAGCAGCAGTACATCATTTAGGTATAATGCCATTAAAATTGCCAATAATACCGGGGTAGCAACAGTAATTGGTGGCACCCTCATTACTATTAATGGTTTTACCAATGCCACTACTAATTCCGGCACAAATTATATTGATTTCACTACCAATGCCACAACTTTGAATTTAATTGGCACTATTCAAACAGTTCAAACTACAAGTACCGGTAACCCAACTAAATTTTACAATCTTACCCTTAACACCAGCATAAGCGCTAATTTCATAGGTTCAGCTGGATTTGCTGTAGCAAGTCAGGGAGTTGTAGCGCTCAACTCCGGCGGATCATTTGGATGCAGTAGTATGTTCACACTACTTTCCGATGTAAATGGCTCTGCCTCAATTGCGCAGGTATTGAATGGTGGTACTATGAATGGGTATTTTACGGTTCAGCGCTATTTGAGTGGTAGCAGCTCAGGTGTAAATTACCGGGGCTATCGTTTGCTTTCTTCGGCTGTCAATGTTGGTAACCTCGTTTATAATTATGATAATCTTACACATTGTAACGGGGCAACTTTTATAACAGGCCCTGGCGGTAGCGCAAACGGTTTCGACAAGGATGGCAATCCAACGATCTATTTTTTTGACGACGCGTCTGCACCCTCCGATGCCAGTTTTACAAGTGGCAACTGGTATGGTGTAACAAATTTAAGTACCCCTTATAACAGTGGTTTTAGCACAAGTGGTGATTCTACTTATGATTATAATTATTCAGGAAATGGCTATCTCCTATTTTTCCGTGGCTCGCGAAGCACGGGTAATCCTTACAATCCAGCAAGTTTAGCACTTCCTTCTACGCTTAATGATGTTGGCATACCCAATGTCAGGGATGTTACCGTCCTTAAATTTAACAATCAATACCTGGAATACACCAACGATACAACAACTAATGCTGCCGTAAGAGGATTTAATCTGCTGGGAAACCCCTATGCCTGTACCATCGACTGGAATACCAGTACTTCGGGAGGTATCGACATGACGAATGTATCGAATACCATTTATACGCTTAACCTCAATGGCACTTACGGTACCTACCAATGGGATGGCGCAACGGGCACAGCAACCAATAATGGCTCCAGGTATATTGCCAGCGGACAGGGATTTTTTGTACAGGCTACCGCAGCTGCCCCAACATTTACTTTTACTGAAAATGCAAAAACCCTAACCTCAGGGTTTAACCCTGTACAAGGTGCTACAACGGCTGGTACACAACTGGCCACTATACTGCCAACTGCCAATCAGTATCTAATACTTTCTTTGATAAAAGATACCATTAATTTTGAAGATAGCTTCATCGGTTTTAATAAAAATGCCAGCCCTAAATTGGTTGCTAATGAGGATGCACGCTATTTAAATGGTTCGAGCAAAGTACATTTAGCTACACTTTCGTCAGATAATGCTAAACTCGCTATCAATCGCCAGCCCCTGCCAACTTCTGACATTACTTCGATACCATTGATTGTTACTGCTAATTCCGATGGTACTTATCAATTAAATCTGAAAGAATTTAGCGGCATACCGTCAATTTACCAGGTTTATTTAAAAGACAACTACCTGAAAGATTCAGTTAATTTGAGAATGCATCCTAACTATACTTTTTCAATAAGTAATAGTGATAAATTTAGTTATGGTACCAAACGCTTTGTGTTGCTGATCAAGGAAGATACTTCATTGATGGTAAAACTTAAAACTTTTAAGGCTAAGCCAAATTTTACAAAAATGGTGTCAGTAAACTGGGAAACACTTAACGAGTTTAACTATACCCACTTTGCCGTTGAGAGAAGTGCCGATCAGGGTAAAACCTATATAACTATTGATTCGCTGATTTCGTCCAATACCGGCAATTATAACTTTACCGATCAGCAACCAATCAATGGAACAATACTCTATCGTCTTAAAATGACCGACCTAAATGGCTACATTTCTTATTCGACACCCGTAAAAATTAGTTATAACAGCGATGTTTTGCAAACAGCGATCATTGTTTATCCCAATCCAGCTGCCAATCAAATTACAATCGCTGTCAACAATAGCTCTGGGCAACAGCCAACTAAAGGCTATACCATTAAAATATTCAATGAAGCTGGTATAGAGGTATTAAATGCAACTTCAGCAATCAATAGCTGGCAGGGAAATGTAAGTAAACTACATGTTGGTACCTATATGATACAGGTATTTGATAATAAAGCTTTTTCGCCGGTTGGCAACGGTAAATTCGTAAAACAATAGTAGGGTATTTACCAGCAGGTCTATTAGAGCTGTTCCATTGAAAAAGTTCGGAAACTTAGTATGCTTTTGACGAATGACCGGTGAGTTTTATCGCTTACCATTCGTCAATTTAGCATAACAATGATTGGGACGCCGTCCTTTGTAAGTTAAAATTTAAAATACCAAACCAGTTTAAAATAAAACAGATCAATACTATACCGGCCACAATCCGCTGATTCAACCATTTTTTGTAGTTTTTTAAGGGGCCCCTCTAACTGAAATTTGGGTATGAAAAAAATAGTCATCCTCCTCGCAGCATTTTTCTTGTTTTCATACCACAATTGTTTTGGAGCAAACTATTATCAAATTGCCGCAGGAAATTGGAATAGCTTGTCGATTTGGTCCAGCGCTCAGGGAAGCTCTGCAGACAAGTCTATCTTACCTGGTAGCGCAGATAATGTTTATTTATACCCTGATATTTATGGATCTGTGTCCATTCCCTCCGGATATACTCCAGGTTCAATAGCTAATTTATATATCTATGTTGGGTCAACAACTACGAATTTTACTGGTACGATGATTACCAATAGTAGCAATAGCATATTATCGGTTTCCGGGGCAACAAATTTATATTTTCAAGCTACCAGTAGTATTATAACAATAACAGTCAGTTTCATAGCTTCCGGCACCGGAGGTTTTACCTTCAATAATTTCAATTTACAGTTTCCCTCACAACCCGGCAACAGTGCTATTTGTAAATTTCAGTCTCCAACAGTTACCTTTAATGGCACTGTAACCTGTTCAGCAAGTGGCATTAACCTTAATAACACTTCCAATCTGACCATGGATTTTTTGAATGGTACAGTTGTTAATAGCAATGGCACAATTGGATCATTTCCATCCTCGCAAAGTTTTGTCAGTTCCTCATGTAAATGGAACTTTTTGCTTGAAAGCGGTGCTACTTTAAATCTGGCAGGCACAAGTACTTTCGGAAGTTTATCATCCTATTTTATTAATTATATCAATTTCGTATCGAGCTCTACAGTAAACTATACCGGTACGGCTGCTCAGAACATATACACAACTTCAACCCCCAATCTCGCGGGCGCAAGCAGCTCTACCACTTTTGGTTATAGTAATTTAAAAATAGCCAATACCGCAGGCATCGCTAGTGTGTTATCCGGAACCCTGAATGTTTCCGGTAATTTCACCAATGCCACTGGCAATTCCGGTACTAATTATATTGATTTTACAACAAATGCTACCACACTAAACTTAACCGGCGGAACACAAACCATTAGTACCACAAGTACCGGCAATCAAACGAAATTTTATAACCTTACTGTTGCAAGTACCACTTCTGCAACACTATCCGGGGCGGCGGGATTTGCGATATCGAGTAAAGGTATATTAACGCTAAGTACCCCTGCAACCTTCGCCACAACTGGTTTATTAACGCTGCTTTCTGATGTTAATGGCTGTGCCTCCTTTGCCCCGGTATTAAATAGTGGCAGTGTTACCGGCAATGTTATTGTTCAGCGCTATTTGAGTGGCAGTAGTTCTGGAATAAATTACCGGGGATATCGCCTATTATCCTCTCCGGTTTATGTCGGTACTCTTACCGGCTATTCAAATTACGATAAAATATCGAATCCCAATAGCGCAACTTTTTTAACAGGTACTGGTGGAACTACCAATGGGTTTGACCAGGCGGGGAATCCAACGATCTATTTTTTTAACGACTCTTTCACACCATCCAACACTAGTTTTATAAGCGGAAACTGGCTAGGGGTTAATAATTTAATTACTGGAACTGCCAATACATTCAATCTCAGCGGTCAGGGTAATGGTTTATATTATAATTTAACCGGGAACGGATACCTATTGTTTTTTAGGGGATCGCGTGGTACCGCGAGTCCATATAGCCCATCTTCTTTTGCCTTAAGTTCAACATTAAGCAACACAGGAACATTAACAATTGGTCAGGTAACGGTTTGTAGTTATAGTTACCTTAATAATCCCCCCTACCTGCGTTATCAAACTACCAACAGCGGCAACGTTGCCGTACGGGGTTTTAACCTTGTTGGTAACCCTTATGCCTGCACCATTGATTGGAATACGAGCAATACCGGAGGTATCAGCAAAACAAATGTTTCCAATACCATTTATACCCTTAACCTCAACGGTTCCTATGGCACCTACCAATGGAATGGAACTACAGGTACGTCTACTAACAACGGTTCAAGGTATATTGCCAGTGGCCAGGGATTTTTCGTAAAGGCAACGGCAGCCAGCCCAATACTTACATTTACCGAAAACGCGAAGGTAACCGGCGTCGGATTTAATCCTGTACAAACAGGTTCATTAAGCAGTACGCAGCTTGCTGCCAATACTAACCAGCCGGACCAACATATTTTAGTAGCCATGAGCAAGGATACCTTCAATTATGAGGAAAGCTTTATAGGCTTCCAAAAGAATGCAAGTTTTAACCTGGTTGAGAATGAAGACGGTCGATACCTGTATGGCTCCAGCAAGGTACATTTTGCAACTTTATCTGCTGATAACGCTAAACTGGCTATTAACAGGCAGCCGCTACCAACTTTGGGCACTTCAGTTATACCGTTGTCAGTTTCAGCAAGTTCGAATGGTAGTTATAGTTTAAATCTTAAAGAGATTATCGGGATACCTTCAATTTACCAATTGATCCTTAAAGATAATTACCTAAAAGATTCGATCAACTTAAGGACCCATTCAAATTATACTTTTATGATAAACAACAGCGATACCTTAAGCTACGGTTCATCACGCTTTGTGCTTATGATCAATGAGGACCCCTCTTTGATGGTCAGGCTGAACTCTTTCTCTGCGAAACCCAATTTTCCCGGTTCGGCAATAGTTAACTGGACAACACAAAATGAATTCAACTATACCAGGTTTGAAGTTGAAAAAAGCACCGATGGTGGTATTACTTATAACCAGTTAGATACACTGCTTTCGACAGGTGCAGGTAATTATAGTATTACGGACCCAAAACCAGGTAGTGGCACAAGTTATTACCGGATTAAAATCACGGATCTAAATGGTACCATTACCTATTCAACGCCTGTAAAAATCAGTTATAACAAAGATGTTATGAATGCAGCTATCATTATTTATCCAAACCCAGCCACCAGCCAAACAAACATTACAGTCAATACTTCCAACCAGCAACTTTCCCAGGTTTATATATTTAAAATTTTCAATGAATCAGGAAGACAGGTGTTATCTGCTAAATCGTCGAGTGCCACCTGGCAAGCCAATTTAAACGGATTGGGGGTTGGTACCTATTTCGTCCAGGTATATGCAAATGAATCGCTGGACCAGATCGGAAAAGGCAAATTTGTTAAACAATAAGTTTAATAAACTTATCATAAGTAACTTATATCCATTTAAATAGCTCCAGAAACTTATCTTTCTGCTGACGACTGATAGGTAGCTCCTTTTTATCGATCATCGTTAGAGTTGAGCGCGAACGGTCGAGGTGTTGAACATGATTGAGGTTGATCAAATATTGCCTGTGAATGCGCATAAAGCTCGAACCTTCTAACAGGTCCTGCAGTTCTTTTAGGGTTTTAGAGATAACTATCCTCTTTTTATCCGTTAATACCAGCGTGGTATAATTGCTATCTGCTTCACCGTAAACAATATGATCGAGATCAATAAACGAAACGCCCTGCTGGGATGAGATAGCTATCTTTTTTAGATCATTACCCTTCAGGTGCATTTCAGCTGATTCAACCTGGTCGCTGATCAATACCCCTTTTTCCTGTACCCGTTTCACGGCTTCTGATAGTTCGTTTTGATCTATTGGCTTTAACAGATAGTCGATGGCGTTGAATTTAAAAGCCTTTAGTGCGAACTCGTTATGGGCGGTCACAAAAATAACTCCAAAGTTAACTGGCATCAATTTTTGTAACAACTCAAACCCATTCATCCCGGGCATATCAATATCCAGGAAAAGTAGATCTATCCCTAATGAGGGGATACCCTGTAGAGCGGTATTAGGATCGTTGAATGAGGTTATGGTTCCTATTTCGGGACAGCACCTTGCCAGTGTAGCCTGCAATACGCCCAATGAATCCGCTTCATCATCAACAATAGCTGCTTTCAATAATTTCATTTACGGTAAGGTTTACGGTAACCAGTGTTCCACATGCGCAATTTTCTTCGTCATACAAATCATGTGTTGTTACCCTGATATTGCTTTTGTTTTTAGTATTTAATAGCTCAATCCGCTCGTTTGTAATATTTGTTCCGAGTGATTGATGATATGATTTCGAATAATATTCGTAGGCCTGTTCGCACTCGATTTTGTACCAATACGCAGTGCATGATTCAGTATAAGTTTTGATAGTACCCGGAACCCATTTTAGGGCAGCAGCCATTTTTAATGCTTTTTCACCAATTATTATGCTTTTGTCTGGACTTGACAAAACTACTGCCCTTGGGCTAAGAATAAGGTTATTGATTTGGATGGTATCCTTAGTGTATTCGGCAGACTTGTTAGTTGTTGAGGTATTTTGGAAATTCGGGTACGCCGCCCTGGCCCGGCCAAAGGAAAAACAACAAAGCAAAAAAAACAGAAGAATTAATTGCTCTGGCACAAGTCCTATATTTAAGAACTTAAAATTAATCATTTTTTAGATTCAATCCCTGTATTTTTGTTTTAAAGTTAATTAGTTGCCTTTTTGATACAGGTCTGTTATTAATTGAAATATCACGTTTAATTTCTCTTTTTGAAATTAAACGGTTAGGAAGGCATTTGTTACTACAAAAATTGGCAGTATCG
>CAIPPO010000094.1 GCA_903866915.1 uncultured Mucilaginibacter sp.
CGAACGCGATGTAACTTTGGAGGCCCAATTCCAAAAAAACTCGAACTTGTTAAAGAAGGAATTGGAGTGGATGCGGAGGCAGCCACAGGCACGTGGCACCAAATCAAAAGGAAGAATCAACGCATTTTACGAACTCGAAGAGAAAACAAAACTAGCCGGTCCGAATACCAAAGTTGAGTTAAGCGTTAAAACATCAAGACAGGGCAATAAGATCATAGAACTGCATCACCTGAGTAAAAGCTTCAGCGGACACACCTTCATAGAAGACTTCAATTATATCTTTAAAAAAGGTGATCGCATTGGCCTTGCAGGTAAGAATGGCAGTGGCAAATCAACCTTACTAAATCTCATTACCGGCAATATTACGCCCGACGAGGGAGATGTTATAAAAGGAGAAACAACTGTTTTAGGCTACTTTCATCAGGCTGGTATCGTATTCAAGGACGATGAACGGGTAATTGATGTAGTTAAAAACATAGCCGAATTTATTACCATGGCCGATGGCAAAACCATATCAGCTTCGGCATTACTTACATTGTTCCTTTTCCCGCCAAAAAAACAATATGGTTTTATAGCCAACCTAAGCGGTGGTGAGAAAAAACGCCTCCAGCTGTTACAGATTCTGATAAGAAACCCTAACTTCCTGATACTGGATGAGCCCACCAATGACCTTGATATCGACACACTAAACGTACTTGAAGAGTTTCTAACGAATTATTCAGGTATATTAATGCTTGTATCGCATGATAGGTATTTGCTCGATCGATTAACTGACCAGCTTTTTATTATGGAAGGAAATGGTTCGGTTAGAATATTTAACGGTAATTATTCATCTTACCGATACGAGTTAGAACAAGAAAAACAACAAGCCAAAACTACCCAACCGCAAGCACGACAGGAAGAGAAACCCACTCAGATTAAAAAGAACAAATTAGCTTTCAAAGATCAAAAAGAGCTGCAAACACTCGATAAGGAGATACCTGAGTTGGAGCATAAGATCAGCGCGCTTACTGAAGAACTTAATTCGGTACAGCACGACCATGCCAGGCTCAATGTCCTCGCCAAAAACATTCAAGAGTTAACCAGTTTGCTTGACGAAAAAAGCATGCGTTGGATTTCGCTTACAGAGCTTAACGAAGCATGATATGAAAGTTTCGGACATCATCGCGTCTATAGGAGTAATAATACTACTGATTGCCTTTTTGCTCAATCTGAATAAAAAAATGAAAGCAGAAAGCGCCGCCTATAGTTTACTAAATTTCATAGGCGCGGGCCTGTGTTGCTATGCATCCTATATGGTTAAATTTTATCCCTTTATTATTTTAGAGGGCGTTTGGGCTGTTGTCGCTTTGGTATCATTATTTAAAGTTCCACGTGGAACATCGGCAGATTGAAGTAAATTTGTACGTTCCACGTGGAACATGGAGAAAAAAATGTTCAAAAAATACGATGTCATTGTTGTAGGCGCCGGTCATGCCGGGTGCGAAGCAGCCGCAGCTGCAGCGAACCTTGGTTCCGCCGTATTACTCATAACAATGAATATGGGCACTATAGCTCAAATGAGCTGTAACCCAGCAATGGGTGGTGTAGCAAAAGGCCAAATAGTACGCGAAATAGATGCAATGGGCGGATATTCAGGAATAATAGCTGATAAAACGACCATTCAATTCCGAATGCTAAATCTTTCTAAAGGACCAGCCATGTGGAGTCCGCGGGCCCAAAACGACCGAATGCGTTTTGCAGAAGAATGGCGTCTGGCATTAGAGCAGACTCCAAACGTAGATATATGGCAGGACATGGTTACCAGCTTGATTGTAACAAATAATACAATAAAGGGTGTAAAAACATCCTTAGGTATAGAAATAAACTGTGAGGCTGTAGTATTAACCAACGGCACCTTCCTGAACGGTGTAATGCATATCGGCGAAAAACGTTTCGGAGGAGGCAGGTCCGCAGAAAAAGCAGCTACAGGCATAACTGAGCAATTAGTAGAACTAGGCTTTGAAGCAGGCAGAATGAAAACGGGCACGCCTCCAAGGGTTGATGGACGCACACTAAATTACAACCTAATGGAAGAACAATGGGGGGATGAAGATCGCCGGCGTTTTTCATTTACCGATGTTAAATTACCAGCCGACCAGCGATGCTGCTGGATTACTTACACCAATACCAACGTTCACGAAACACTTAAAGAAGGGTTTGAAAAATCCCCAATGTTTACCGGCCGCATCAAGGGTCTGGGTCCAAGATATTGCCCATCCATCGAAGACAAAATCAACCGTTTTGCAGAACGTGACCGACACCAAATTTTTGTAGAACCCGAAGGTTGGAATACAGTAGAAATTTATGTGAATGGTTTTTCAACCTCATTACCTGAAGATGTTCAATACCGGGCTCTCATCCAAATACCAGGCTTTGAAAATGCTAAAATGTTTCGTCCGGGCTATGCAATTGAATACGATTACTTCCCGCCAACACAATTAGCATTAACCCTTGAAACTAAGCTGGTCAGTAACCTGTTTTTAGCAGGGCAAATCAACGGGACTACCGGATATGAAGAAGCGGCATCTCAGGGGTTCATAGCTGGTATCAATGCGCATCAAAAGGTATACGATAAACATGAATTGATCATGAAGCGCTCCGAATCCTATATTGGCGTATTGATCGACGACCTGGTAACCAAAGGCACTGAAGAACCATACAGAATGTTTACATCACGGGCTGAACACCGTTTACTGTTGCGCCAGGATAACGCCGATATCCGACTAAGCCCAATCGGGCATCAACTCGGCCTGATTAGCGAAGAGCGGATAGCCAAAGTAAACCAAAAAATCGCAAACTCCGACAAAATCGTAGCCTTTACAAAAGCTGTTTCTATAGAAGCTTCCTCTGTCAACTCCCTATTAGAAGAACTAGGTACAGCAGCTCTGTCACAGAATGTCAAAATATTTAATCTGGTATCGAGACCACAAGTTTCAATCAACGACCTCGTAAAAGCAGACCGCTCATTAAAAGACCTACTGAATAACTATGATAAAGAAACTATCGAACAAGCTGAAATAAAAATCAAATACGAGAGTTATTTTGAAAAAGAATTAGACATAGTCGAAAAAATGCGCAAAATGGAAGACAAAGAGATCAATCCTGAATTCAACTACCAGGCATTGGTTTCATTGTCAAAAGAGGCAAGAGAAAAATTAATGAAAATAAAACCAAGGACTTTAGGTCAGGCATCCCGAATATCAGGGGTTTCACCTTCAGATATATCGGTTTTAATGATCCATATATCAAGATAATTGTTATCTAATTGGTTATCAATAGTTTACAATATTTTGCTTAAAATCAATTATTTTTCAAAAGAATGTGTTTGGTTTGACTCCAAGTATATCGGAGAAAATAAGACTTCAAATCAAGCTGAATATGAAGGGCTCATTCTGGGTAATCTTCTTTTTTTGCTTTAG
>CAIPPO010000095.1 GCA_903866915.1 uncultured Mucilaginibacter sp.
TGCCCGATCAATGCGGCAATTGGCCCGGCGGCCAGCGAATATTCGCTATCGCCCAAAGCCTCAACTAAGGATAAGCGAGCCTGCCCTGCTGAGCCCTTCAAGGCCAGCAACAAGGTGCTTTTTGATAAAGGCGTATTCACCTTAACAAGTGCACGTGCGGCAGGATCAACCAGGCGTTCGTCGCCGAGGTATTGTTTCAGGGCTGGCACAGCATCATCTTTACCGATAATCTGCAACTGGCTGAGGATAAAAGCCTGGTTGTATTTATCGGTGATCTTTGATAATGCGTTGGTATAAGCTCTAACTGCCATCGCACGTAACTGCTCCTTTCCTTGTTGCGTTACGTAATAAGAGAAACCGTTGATGGCATCGTAAATTTTAGTATTATCTGCCGTGCCATTGGGTTGCAGTTTGAACAACAGTTCTGTAACACCACTTTCACCCAAAGCAGCAGTTGCCTCGGCATTAGCATTCAGGTCGGAAGCTTTTTGTGCAGGTTCTTTGGCCAGGATAGCATTTATCTGGCTATCATTTTGCTGGGCAAATACACTGGTCCAGAGCGCTGACAAGAATAGGATGGAATATAATATTTTTTTCATGTGAGGTCTTCAGTTTAAATGATCCAGGGTGCACGCATTGGTGGGAAAATCAGTTTATTGGCTTCTTCGTCGCCGATAAACTCTTGCTTTACCGGGTCGAAGTGCAGGTTCCTTCCTAATTTCAGTGCCACCAAACCGATGTTAACGATGGTACATGAACGGTAACCATTCTGTTCGTTCAAAGCAAATTTCTTACGGGTTTTTACGGCTTCAATAAAGTCGGTCACCTGAGGTTCAGGATCGGGGAAAGCTGCAAGTTTCTTTTCCAGATCGGGGATATCCGATTTAAAGCCCGGGTACAATTTACCTTTGGGTCCCTCTATATAAGGTACGCCATCAACACTACCTTCGCCGTCGAGGATAATCTTACATCCATCGGCATAAGTATAGGTGATCTTGCGCCAGGTACCAACAGCATCAAAATTTTGCTGCGGAGCATCAACTTCAACCAAAACCGGACTATCGTCGTCCTTCCCAAGGAAGTATTGTATCGGGTCTATATAATGCTGTCCCATATCACTCAATCCGCCGCCATCGTAATCCCAGTAACCCCTGAAGGTTTGATGTACACGATGCGGGTGGTATGGCTTATATTGTGCCGGACCCAGCCAGGTATCGTAATCCAATTCTGCTGGTACAGGTACCTCAGGCAGGTTGGTTTTGCCCACCCAGTAAAACTTCCAGTCGAAACCAGTATGCCTGCCAACAGTTACCGTTAGCGGCCAACCCAGCAAGCCACTTTCAACCAATTTTTTGATCGGCTTAACTGGTGTTCCCATGCCGTAAAAATTATCGGTAAATCTGAACCAGGTGTTCAACCGGAAGATGCGCCCGTTTTGCTGTATTGCTTCAACTAAACGCTTTCCTTCGCCGATGGTATGGGTCATTGGTTTTTCGCACCAAACATCCTTACCCTGCCGGGCAGCATCGGCGGCTATGATGGCATGCCAGTGTGGCGGCGTTGCAACGTGTACAATATCAACTTCGGGCAGCGCGATCAGGTCGCGATAGTCACCGAACATTTTCACACTATTATTGATCAGTTTTGCAGCATCCTGCAAGTGATTCTTATCTACATCACAAATGGCAACTACGCGTGTATTGCCATAGGGGATATGGTTTTTACCCATACCACCCACGCCTACGATACCTTTGGTGATCTGGTCGCTCGGAGCAGTAAAGCCCCTTCCAAGCACAAAGCGCGGCACAATTGTAAAGCTTGCCGCCGCAATTGCCGATTTCTTTAGAAACTCGCGCCTGGAGTTTGTTTTGTTTTCTTCCATTTATTGGTTGTTGTTGATTGTCTTTGTTGTATTGGTTAGCTTTTACTTCCGGTCTTACGCGGACTTTCGGACTACTACAATTCTTTGATCCAGATATTTCTGTAATAAGCTTTGTCGCCGTGGTCCTGCAGGGCTATCTCGCCGGTTTTGGCAAGGCCATAGTCGGGATGTTCCTTCCATTTGCAAGCTTGTATTTTTTTATACCAATCTTCGGTCCAGGCAGTAAACTCAACAATTTTTTTGCCGTTGAGCCAATGCTCTACGTGTCCTTTATTGAAAACTATTTTACTGGTATTCCATTCGCCAACAGGTTTTAACACTTTTTGATCATTAGGGATATGCATGGCATAATCGGCACCGGTTTTTTGCCACTCTTCCAGGTGTTGGGGGAAGGTCACATCATCTATGATCTGGTATTCCGGACCGGTTTCATAAGGCGACTGCCATTTAGGGCCCTCCTGTACGTGATACATTACCCCGCTATTGCTGCCTTTATCAACTTTCCATTCCCATTTCAATTCAAAATTGGCGAATTTTTGGTCGGTCACAATATCACCGCCGGCGGCATCTTTGGCAGTACCGAGGCAAACTAATGCGCCGTCTTCAATATCCCAGCTTTTAACAGGTCCGGTTTGGTTGTAACCATGCCAGCCGTTTAGCGTTTTACCGTCGAACAAACTGATCCAATGGCCTTTTGGTGCTGATGGTTTATTGGTTTTGAGTGTAAAAGCAAGTGAGGTAATGATAAGCAATGTGATCGCAGAAAATGTAAGTCGATTTTTCATGGTTACTAATTTCAGGTTATCGGATAAAGCAGCAAACTACTTTAGGGTAAATTTAAAGTATTAGAGAAACAAAACAAGCGATAAGTTAATTTCGAATAACGAATAGCGAATTTCAAAGTACTTCATTATTCAATACCTACCTCCCGGTAGGTATAGCATTTAGCGTTCGATTTTTCAGATATTCCACCAATAGGTCCATTTAATGATCAACTGCCGGTTAATGGGTGAATAAGGTGTTGGTATCGAATTCTCGGCGTATACGATAAACAAGTCAGAAGCCGGCCGATATCGCCATTGAAACCTGGCATTTATATTCAGGTCTTTTTGTTGATCGTTATATTGGACGTAGGTCGTGAAATATAAGGTATTGGTAAAGGTGACATCTACTTTAGGCCCAACCAGTGTAAAGCGGGTATCACCATAGGGTTGCGGGAGGCGCAAGTCGGTATAATTACCATTGATCGCGATATTGACATAGGGCTGAAAACGGTAGCCAACAGTGCCGCTAAGGCTAAGCCTGTGCCCATTATCATAATAGCCACCACCAGTCGCTTCCAACTGGTAGGTAAATACGCTTTGTGGTTTTGAAGCCACTAAAATGTCAAGTGTATTATATCGGTGCTCGGTGCCTATGGCCAAACTATCCTTACGGGTATTGGTAGGGTCAAACGGCGATTGCAGTTTTACAAAATCATTGATGCCCGATATGGTCAAGGTACTTCTGTCACGCAAAGTTAGGATATAGGAAAGCACACTTTCGTTATCGGTCCGCTGAAGTTTTTCGTTGAAGAAATAATTGGAACTGGCTTGTATACCATGGCTCAATATTTTGCTCTTTTTAGGGAAGAAATTATGTAAGATCAGTGGATTTATTTTTACATACCCTACCCGGGGAACAAAGCCTACTGCTGCGGTATAATTTTTACCAACGTATTCTTCCTGCAGGTATAATTGCCAGTATTTGCTGAAATACTGTACGTGGTCGGCCAATACCAGGTCGTGCCCGTTTTCGCCGGGGGTGAAAGATTTTAAACCCAGTATTTTGCCTGTCCACACATTGCTGCGTGATGCCAGGTTAAATTCCATTCCGACGTTGCTATTATTGATACTTGTTGCTCCTGGCAAAATGCCCGTTACATCTTTATTGACGAAAATGAATCCAATATTTGATCGGTCGAGTATACGTCGCTGCAGGGTGAGTACACCATAATTTGCTGCATCTATATTATTGCTGATGGAATTACCGGTTTGAATATCCATTGCACCCATGCGCCAATCTTTATCGAGTTTGCCTGTGAGCCTTGCGCCAAAGTCAATTGGTTGCGTCAGCCCGATCTGTCTCGAAAAAAAAGGCCTGATATCCGAATATCCGAAATTATAGAACAGGTCGCCATTTTCAAGGAAGAACTGCCGCTTTTCGGGAAAGAATAATTGGTAGCGGCTAAGGTCGATGACCTGCTGGTCAACATCCACCTGCGAAAAATCAGGATTCACGGTGAGGTCAAGATTCAAAGACGGTGTAACCGCAATTTTAGCATCGCCACCAATTTCCCGTTTGAATTGGGCAGGCGTACCAGCTTTGTAGTCTTTGGTTACACCGGCAAGCGCATAGGGTATTACTGAAACATTGCTACTGGAAGTAGGCGGATCTTCGTCCCAAACCAGTGTACCGGTATAGGCCAGGGATGCCGTTGGGAATTGTCGGGGTACCGGTGCCCATGATGATTTTTCGGCCGATTTTAAATCATTCCGGCTAAAGTTGATCCCCCATTCGCGTATGCCTTTTTTGTAGCGGATACTTTTGAAGGGTATGGCTGCCTCAAATATCCATTTATCATGGTAATGTTTAACGGCCGAATACCATTTATTGTCCCAGTTCAGATCGACACTACCTCCCGCATACATGCTGCCATCCCATTGTCCGCCGGCCGCATTGGCTCCAAAGGTGAATCCGTCTGTTCGGGCATCAAATGGGTCGATAAAAAAAATAAAATTGTCGTTTTTGACGAAGCTGAAATCTCGTTTCATCGATTCAACCATATTTGGGCCTGGAAGCAAGTTATAATTGACGACAAGTATATAGAGATTTTTATCATCGTAGGTCATCCTCACCACGGTTTTCACTTTTGAAAGGCTGGTATCCATTGGCAATACCATGTGAAAATCTGTTGCTGAATCAGCGGCCAGCCAGGCCGATTCGTCCATCATCCCATCGACTGTGATAGGTGAAGTGGCCCTTCGGATATGATAGCGGTAATTGGCATTGGCTTTTTGCGCAATAGCCTCATGCCCGCAAAGACAGCAAATCAAGAATGATAACAAGTGGGCGCAATAGCGCAGGTAACAACGTAACAATATCGTGCAGGTTTATAGCGTCATTTAGACGCTGTAATATAGGAGTAAATAATTAAAAATTGCGATATGAAGTGTAATATCAACAGTTTAGTTACATTAGAGATGGGCGCAGGGCCATCGGCAAATCGGGAAAACTTTTACATCAAGTCTCAGGCATTTCAGGTCAAGCCACCAATTAACCGATCACCAGCTAACTACCCACTATCTAAAAAGCAATCCCTGCCAAAAAGTCTACAAAATTATAACCGAACGACAAAATGTAACAACGGTATGGCTTTTGACATCAAAGTTGTAAATTCAACCATTAAAAAAAGAAAATCAAAATGAGTAGATCATTAATAATAACCTTAAGTATAGTTGGCGTATTGCTGCTATTTGGTATAGGTTCATGCAATTACGTAAAAAATACCTATAACGACCTTGTTGCAAAAGACGAAGTTGTTAAGGCGAAATGGGGTAATGTGCAATCACAGTACCAGCGTCGTTCCGACCTGATCCCTAACCTGGTAGCTACCGTAAAAGGCGCCGCTAATTTCGAGAAAAGTACACTCGAAGCTGTCACCGATGCCCGCGCCCGTGCTACTTCGATCCAGGTTGACCCTACCAAGCTTACTCCTGAAACCATTCAAAAATTCCAGGCTTCGCAAGGACAGTTAACATCGGCCCTGAGCAGATTATTGGTTGCTTCTGAAAATTATCCTGATTTAAAAGCCAATAAGAACTTTGGCGACCTGCAGGCTGAGATCGAAGGAACTGAAAACCGCATCACAGTAGCCCGTATGGATTTTAACGATGCAGTTTTGCAATTCAATACTGCGGTGCGTTCCTTCCCTGCTAACCTGATTGCCAGCCGCTCTGGTTTTGCTGAAAAAGGTAGTTTTTCCGCCGAACCTGACGCTCAGAAAGCGCCTAAAGTGCAGTTCTGACAGTATAATTAGTGAGTGAATGAGTGAGTTAGTGAATGAGTGAATTATTTAGAGTAGATTTAATAACTGATTAAATTACTCATTCACTAACTCACTCATTCACTCATTCACTCATTCACTCATTCACTCATTCACTCATTCACAA
>CAIPPO010000096.1 GCA_903866915.1 uncultured Mucilaginibacter sp.
AAAACCACGGGCTGCACCATCTTTCCCCACTGATCGTTCGCGCTGGGCCACCGCTTCTGAAAGTGCTCCTATGCCCATCCCTTTTCACAGCCCAACACCGTTTTGCCTGATTTTGGCCGAAGCTGTTCTGCTGACCCCACAGGGCCAGCGCTTTTTTTATTTAATCTTATAAATCATCATCCCACCAATCCTTAAAATCCTAAAATCGTGTCCTATGTGGCAATCGCAAGGTATCCCTTTAGGACGGTTTGTTTAAGAGCGACTAGCGCTAACGCGAAACTATTCGTAAATTTACCCCTGTGGCATTGCTCTCCCAATTCTTACAGCAAATCAAACGGCTTAACCGGGCTAATACCAAATACGGTAAGGCGCCGCATAAGCCTGTTTTGCTGATCTCTATAATTGAGTTGATCGACAAAGGCATCCTAACCGAAAACCGGGTTTATGTGGATACCGACCTGGTTGGGGCTTTTCAGGAGAACTGGCGTTTGCTGGTGAACACGTTGAACAGTCCGGATTTTACGCTGCCCTTTTTTCACTTGCAAAGCGAAAAATTGCAGGGGAATCACTACTGGTTTTTACAGCCGAATCCTGGTTGCCAGATCAACGCCCATATCAGCAGTGTTACTACCCTGGCAGCAGTACTGAACTATGGCTATTTTGCCGATGAGGTTTTCCTGCTGCTAATGGATGCTGCTTCCCGGCATATGGTTAACACGGTTTTGCTCGATACCTATTTCCCGGATACCAAAGCCCGGTTTATCAACAGCAAACAGGACGGCCAGGGTTTTGTGCATGAACTGGAAAGTTATGTTTTAAACGAACCGGAGGTAAAGTACAAAACACTAAAAATTGAAACGGAGGAAGACATATTTGTTCGTGGCGGATTGTTTAAAAAGTTAGTGCCCAAAGTGTATGATAACGCCTGTTGCATCACCGGCATGCGGCTCGAATCGTCTTTCAATCATAATTTTATTGATGCCTGCCATATTGTGCCTTTCAGCGTTTCGCATAACGACAAGGTGAACAACGGTATTGCACTCTGCCCCAATCTCCACCGTGCCTTTGACCGTGGCCTCATCGGCATCGACACCAGCTACCGCATCCTGGTTTCCTCCCACCTCATCGAAGATAACCAACACCCCTACAGCCTGAAAAAACTAAACGGTAAACCTATCCATCTCCCCTCCACCCCAATGTATTATCCGGAACCCGAAAACCTGGAATGGCATAGGGGGAATGTGTTTAAGGGGTAGCAGTATGCACACTGACATAATCACTGGCCTGCGTTCATTTGTCCGAATCAGAATTCCCAGAATTGGTGAATTTTCAGAATTCTGCTTAATCTTAAATTCTGTAAATTCTGATTCAGACATTGGATAAGGATATCGTTAAAACACGCATTGCTCTAGTATTTTAAACTGTTTAAAAACGGACAAGCAAGAAGTAAAAATCAGTACAACTAGTTGAATCATCCCGATAGCTATCGGCACAACCACTTAACCTAATCAACTCAATCAACCACTTAACCTAATCAACCCAATCAACCAAACAAACCATTTCTCCATCCACCAAAATTCCCTAAACTTACACCCTATAATAAATCAAGATATGATATCGTTTTTCGAGGCGGGTATTTCGTCGCTGGCTATACACCGGGTGGGTAATAAAATGAATGATGAGGGCTATGTGCTGTCGGATGCGGCGCTGGAGGTGGCTGATGAGTTACTCGGCAACCTGCTGATGCAGTATTTTGTAACGCCTTTTACCAAAACCAACGAGGTGTACCGCTTTTACCAGGCTAATGACGACCTGAACCTAAACGAGGTGTACTATATTGTGCAGGGTATATTTGATGATCAGGCTGGCTTTGATGAAGGCAGCCGGCAACTGGCCAAATGCCTGTACGAAGTGGCCGGGCACCCCAAGATAAAAAGCGGCGAGCTATATGTGGCGCGTTTCAGCAACCTGCAAATGGAGGGTGAACTGCTGGACGCCATCGGTATTTTTAAGTCGGAAACCAAGGAGACCTACCTAAAGGTGTCGCCGCAAAGCGGGGGTTTTGGGTTGGCTTATGACAGCGAAGGTATCAACATCCATAAACTGGATAAAGGCTGCCTGATCTTCAATACCGAGGGCGACCAGGGCTATAAGGTGGCGGTGGTTGACAATACCAATCGCGGCCAGGACGCGGCGGTGTACTGGAAGGACGATTTTTTGAAACTGCGTGTCCGCAACGACAATTACCACCAGACCAATAACGTACTGGGCATTTATAAGAACTTTGTGACCCAAAAGATCGACGAGGATTTTGAGGTAAGCAAGGCCGACAAGATCGATCTGCTGAACCGCTCGATGCAGTATTTTAAAGAAAAAGAGAGTTTCGACCTCGGCGAGTTCAGCAATGAGGTGATCGGCAATGAGCAGGGCATTGCCTCGTTCCTGAAATACAAAACCGACCATGAAAACGAAATGGAGTCGCCGATACCGGATTCGTTTGACATTAACGCTGCGGCGGTGAAGAAGCAGAGCCGTGTTTACAAAAGCGTGCTGAAGCTGGATAAGAACTTCCACATCTACATCCATGGCGATAAGCAGTTGATTGAAAAGGGTTTTGATGATGGCAAAGGGATGAATTTTTATAAGGTGTTTTTTAAAGAAGAAGCTTGATTTTTGAGCCTGAGTCTGAAGTCGTAAGTCTTGAATCGAAAATCTAAATATGGCTATGTCATTCCGAACGAATTGTGTCCCATAATCGTGTCCCCCACCCAAATGTCATTGCGAGGAGCTAGCGAAGGATTGCGGGTTGGCAGCGACGCGGCAATCGCAAGGTATGCCTTTAAGCCATCATCGCACCAATCCCTAAAATCCCAAAATCGTGTCCTAAAATCGTGTCTAAAAACCTTATTTAAACCCATGTCATTCCGAACGAGCGGTGGGGGTCATGTGGTTGGGCGAGGAGGAAACTTAGACTCTTTGTGGTTAGGAGGTGTTTATTCTGGTGACTAACATCCCCCGCTCATGGCCGCGGGGCCTAGTTCCTTTTGTCGCGCCAAAAGTAACCAAAAGGCGCTCCCTAGTCATCAGAAATGCTTCTTTACGCTCAATCCCACTACACAATCAGGCAAAACCACGGGCTGCACCATCTTTCCCCACTGATCGTTCGCGCTGGGCCACCGCTTCTGAAAGTGCTCCTATGCCCATCCCTTTTCACAGCCCAACACCGTTTTGCCTGATTTTGGCCGAAGCTGTTCTGCTGACCCCACA
>CAIPPO010000097.1 GCA_903866915.1 uncultured Mucilaginibacter sp.
AACGAAGAAATAGGGTGAAAGCGGAATAATGCCGCCGATAATATAGGAAATGCCGATGGTTAGAGCGCTTTTGGTAGCTCGGTTAGCTTGGGGTTTTTCGAGACCAAGTTCATAGCGCATCATAAAATCGACCCATTTTTCTTTGTCTTTAGCTATTTCTTCGGTTGCTTCGAATTGCAATTTTTCCGATAACCCAAACTCTGCAAACACCTCGCGAACTTCCAGTTTTTCCTGTTCGGGCAGTCGTTCAATCTCGTCATACTCGCGTTTAAGTTCTGAGTCATAGTGGTCTGCCTCCGTTTTTCCGGCCAGGAAACCACCCAGGCCCATAGCAATCGATCCGGCGACTATTTCGGCTATGCCTGCGGTTACCACAATGCCCGAGGATGCTACCGCGCCGCTTAAGCCAGCTGCCAGCGCAAACGGAACGGTTAAGCCGTCGGACATGCCGATAACAATATCCTGTATGGTTTCAGAGCTTTTTAAATGATGTTCGTGATGCATAGCGTAAAAATAGCGGATAAAATGATAAATCAGGATCTGATTATTTTTTAAATATTTTTGATCTTCTGCAGAATTTAATCGAAAAAATTATATTTGTGCACCGACTTTATTCATTTTGAAACCTATTGTATCCCTTATCATTCTTTTTTTGTTGCCAATAATACCTGGCGATTGCAAAAACTGGTTTTTTATTGCCAACTATCTAACACCAAATACTGTTAGTGAGGATTCTTATTTCCAAAAAAGAACACATCCGCAACAGGTTGGACTAAGCAATTATTTTCATTAAAACTTAAACTCTAAAAAATACAGCCATGAAAAAATTTTACAGCTTATTCTTTCTGATGCTTTCGGTGTCAATATTCGCATCAGCACAAAGCAATTTCAAACCGGGTTATGTGTTGACTTTAAAAGGTGATACAATCAGAGGGTTCATCGATTACCAGGAGTGGGACGTTACACCATTGACTATCAATTTTAAAAAGGCATTAGCCGACAAGTCTTCTATAGTTTATGGGCCTGCCGATATCAGTTATTTCAATATCAATGGCATAGAGGAATATCAAAAATATGTTGGTCCGGTTAGTACCGACCCAACTTCGACATACAAAATAGCAACCGGCAGAGATACCACATTTAAAGTGGAAAGTGTTTTTATTAAAGTGCTGCAAAAAGGCGATCGTGTAGCTTTGTATGAATTTAAAGACGATATCAAAGCAAGGTATTTCCTGTCCGATTCGCCCGGCTTCGAACCTAAAGAATTAGTGTTCAGGGTATACCAGGATCCAAACTGGGCTACCAATATCAACCCAAATGCTTCTAAAACGATTACTGAATTTACCTACCGGAAACAATTAAGCGCGGCCGCATTGAAGTTTAATGAGTTGAACGACAAATTAATATCATTTATTGGAACTGCTGAATATTCGGCTGATAACCTAATAGGTATAGTAGCCAGGATTAACCATTTCAAGAAAGCTCAGCCAAATGAACCGGGTTATAAGGGGGCGATATTCAACCTATTTGTTGGCGCAGGGGCTTTTTTCAATACAACTAACCCGGGTCAAAGCGGGGGTCTGATAGCTGCCGGGGGCACCTCCAATACCTCGGCATTGCCAGTGATATCGGCGGGCATCAACCTGTTTGCCAATCCTGCAACCCGCCAATTGCAATTCAGACTTGAGTTAGGCGATGCTTCAATAAAATACCAGTCGCTCTTTAATAGCAAAGTGTCACCTTATGTTCCCTTTGAGGTTTCTTATAATGAGAGCGCAATATCAATTTCCCCGCAGGTCATTTATAATTTTTACAATACAGATAATTTCAAGGTTTTTTTCGGATTTGGTTTCGTTTACTCCCATTTCAGCTACAGTAATGCTTATTATGGTGGACAGGATAGGAGTAATGCCGCTGCTGCTGCTGTAGCGGCCAATTCCCCGTTCATTTTTGAGAGCACAGATAATGCATTTATATTAAGAGCCGGAGTGCAATTTTCAAAACATTTTATTGTCATAGGGAGCTATCAAACTACATCTAACAATACCAATGGAGGGTATTTCAGTTTAAGTTCTACCGCCACGGCGTTGGGAATAAACTACCTTTTTTAAACTAATTTCAAATAACTAAATATTTAACCTAACCCTTATTTTTATGAAACTATTATTAAAAACCACCGTGTTTTTTTGTGTTCTGCCTGTTTTATACCGTGCAGGAGTTAATTTTTTGCTGGGGACTCGCTGATTTACCTTTTCACCAACACCCATCCTGAAAAAGGTGGCTGCCCGTTTTTCAGGTCGATAACGTAATAGTAAGTGCCAGGCGGTACCTGTTTGCCGTTGCAGGTACCGTCCCATGGTTTTGGATAGCCTATGCTTTTAAATATTTGTTGCCCGTCGCGTGTATATATTGTCGTCAGGCTTTGCGGGTAGCTAACCAGTGCATCGATGGTCCAATAATCGTTTATGCCATCGCCATTCGGCGTGAAAGTATTGGGGATGGTGATTTTTTGATAAACCCTGATATTGACCGAGCTGGTCGATAGCCCGCAGTTTTGCGACTGCGCTGAAAGCGTGTAGGTGATATCGTGTGGCGGTGTTGCTACAGGTGTTAACGAGTTGGGATCACTTAGATAGGTTGTAGGTGACCAGGAGAAACTGGTAATATTATCCCCGCTAATTGTGCCATCCAGTTTTGTTGATTGCCCTGCAACTAATATTTTATCTGGCCCGGCTTTGGCTAACGGATTATTATAAACGGTAACAATTACCGATTTGCTATTATCAAAACAAGCATCATTGCTTATTTTAACCGAATAAGTGGTGGTTTGGGCCGGGGATGCTATCGGATTGGGAATGTTATCGTGGTCGAGGCCAGCGGAAGGCGTCCATTGGTAAAAAAGTCCACCGGATGCGTGTAATTGCGTGGTGCTTCCGGCACAAATTGCGGTATTGCTGCTGATGGTTGCTAAAATCTTGGGTTCAACAATTAAAATAGTTTGTACCGGTGCTGCAACGCAACCTTTATCGGAAGTAGCAATTACGGTATAAGTACCTGCCGTTTGATTACTTGCCGTAATAACCAGCGGATTTTGACTGGTAAACACCAGCCCGGGGCCGCTCCATTTATAGCTTGCGCCCCCGGTCGCTGTTAGCGTCAGCACGTCACCATAACAAAGTGTCTGCGATGCAGGTAAAGAAACAACCGGTTTAGGGTTTACCCGGATCGTTAACGGACTCGAGCTTACAAAACATGAGGGTGCATTAATATTGGTGCCCTCACCTACCGAAAGACGATACTGGTAAGTGCCTGGGTTAGCATTCGGTAGGTTAACACTATAATTTGCTGCGGTTTGCCCGGCGATATTGGTCCACCCTGCATTGTTTATATTGCTCTGCCATTGCAACGAAGGACTAACGTAGCCTGCACCTATGCTCGATGTTAGTGTATAATTAATATTGGTCCCCTCGCAAATGTTTTGGTCGCCATTAGCAGCCAGGCTGCCAAATCCGGTTTGTACAATTGGGCCGCAGGCACGAAAAGCGATGTCGTCCAATATCAGATCGTTGCCATTGCCGCCCGGTGCATTGTTGGTCATGGTGACAATCACATCGGCGACGTTTGCAGGTGTTGTAAAATAAGTACCGTATTTGGTCCAGGTCGGATCGGCAGTAGGTAAAATCTTGCCTGTCTGAATCGTTTTTAAAACGGTTCCATCACTTGACTGAATAGTAAATGTTATATCAGGCTTGCTGTAATTGGATGCAAGCGATGCCAGAGTGCCGAGGTTCATGATATAGGACGAAAACTCGTAAGTAGTATTGGGGCATAAGCCATTGGCCGTCTGAGTGAAAAATACGCTGGGTTGTACATTTGCATTGATCACCATCATATAGCCATTAGGGTTGCCGGTATGATCGCCTGTAACAATATGCCAATCACTATGACAGGCCTGGTTAATATTTACTGCGTTTTCAATGGTGTAAAAACCGTCATTCGGGCATGCATCGGTGGTATATTGCATGGTAGTAACACCCGGAGGCAGCTGAGGCCCGGGATTTGTAGCGCCCGAACCAAAAGTCTGATAAATAACCGGATCGCCCAGACTGCCGGAACAGGTCTGTGCTTTTGATTCCTGGGTGAGGGCAAACAAAACAATCAATAAAATCAACTTAATGATCCGGGATTTCATCGCTAATTTAGGTGCAAAAAAATTGCATGGATGTCAAAAATAATGTTTTAGTTGTAATTCAGGCTTCATTTGCAAAATCTTTGCCAAATCGGCTATATTTGAGAGCTTGCCGCATTTGTCCCCTGTATTTGCTCGATTTAAGCTAATTTTAAATGTTTCGTTATCAACTATGGTTAAAGTTTACTTTTCGTTGCTTTTTATATTTTTCGTCAATTGTGTATTTGGGCAAAAAGCTCCCGATACGCTAAAAAAGGACACAATAAAGCACCTGAAAGAAGCTGTCGTTTCGGGATACCTTTCAGATCAGCCAGTGATAAGTGTACCTGCTTCGGTAAGTATTTTAAGCCCGGAGCAATTAAGATTGCAGCCCGGCGCCTCGCTGGTGCCGGCTTTGAATACGGTGCCCGGCGTACGGATGGAAGAGCGGTCACCCGGCAGCTACCGCTTATCGATCAGGGGGAGTTTGCTTCGTTCGCCATTTGGTGTGCGTGATGTAAAGATCTATTTCGACGAATTGCCGCTGACTGATGCTGGTGGCAATACCTACCTTAACGCCATTGACGTAAGCAGCGTAAAAGGACTGGAAATATTAAAAGGACCTGACGGTAGCTTATTTGGCGCCAATTCAGGTGGTGTAGTTTTGATACATCCAGCCGATAGAAACAATGAAAGTAACTACCAGTCTTTTGGGATAAGCGGTGGTTCTTACGGGCTTTTTCATCAAACAGCCGCTTTGCAGAACCATACTTCGAACAACCAGTTTACCCTGAATGAGGCCTATCAAACATCGGCAGGGTATCGCCAAAACAGCAATATGGATCGTACTTATCTGCAGGCGGTTGATCAGCTATCTGTCTCGCAAAAAGACCGGCTAAAATTTATAGGCTTATATTCCAACCTGAATTACGAAACACCGGGGGGATTAACCCTGGCGCAATTCAACGTAAACCCGCAATTAGCCAGACTCGCAACAAAAACGCTCCCGGGTGCTATCCGGCAAAAGGCAGGTATCGGGCAAAAGTTGCTTTACGGTGGTGCAGTTAATGAATGGCAGCTGACGGACCAGATCAGAAACGTTACTTCGTTGTTTGGCACCTATGTTGATTTTGCTAATCCATTTATTACAACCTATAATCAGCGTTATGAGGGTACTTACGGCTTGAGAAGCTATTTTGAATGGAGCGGTAAGGCTACGGCACAATTCAGTCAGAAAGTTGATGCCGGATTAGAATGGCAACAAACCAATTCGGATATAAACGCGTACGGGAATAGAAGTGGTGTACGCGATACGGCACAAGCTCTGGATCAGATACATACCAATCAGCATTTCTTTTTTGTAAGATACCAGGCCGATATCAACAGGCGCTGGCACCTGGAGGCAGCCACCAGTTTAAACTTCTATGGCTACAATTTCAGGAACTTGTATCCTAATAATGAGACTAATTTTACGCAGCGGCATTTTACCCCGCAGCTGATGCCCCGGTTGGCGGTTTCGTATCAGATCAATAACGATTTTGTATGGAGGACATCAGTTAGTCGCGGCTACTCTACGCCTACCACAACCGAGATACGCCCTACCGACCAATTGATCAACAATAATTTACAGGCAGAAGATGGTATCAATTATGAAACCGGGTTCAGGCTGCGCAATGTAGATGAAAGTGCGTTTCTGGATGTTTCGGTGTTTTATTACGACCTGCATAATGCTATTTTGCCGCAACAGAACAGTAATGGCTCCACTTATTATATCAATGCCGGGGATACCCATCAGCCAGGCTTCGAATTGTATTTTACCGATTGGCTGATCAGGAGAAATCAGGCTGATTTTATTCGCGGATTACAGGTAAATGGTTCGGTTACGCTGGATCATTTTACCTTTGCCAATTACGTTGAAGCCCCAAATAACTATTCGGGTAAAATGTTGACCGGGGTGCCTGAGCAGGTTGTGGCAGCGAGTACCCGGGTTAATTTCCCTAAAAATATCTATTTCTTCGCCCAATATAATTATACCTCCAAACTGCCGCTTAATGATGCAAACTCTGCCTTTGCCGGGGCTTATCACCTGGTACAGTTAAAAGCAGGATGGGATATTGTTTCGCATAAAACACGCTTTGGTATTTTTGCAGGCGTTGATAACCTCCTTAACCAGGAATACAGCCTCGGCGACGATTTGAATGCGGTTGGCGGGCGTTACTATAATGCTGCCGCTCCGCGAAACTATTATGCGGGTATTAACGTTCAGTTTTAAACACAACACGCTGCCAATCGCTTTGGTTTAACCACAGAGGACTAGGAGGTTTGCACAGCGTACACAAAGAATATTCTTCTTTTGGGCTCCATCGGAGCCCCCCATTTGTAGCCAGTAATTCGGCGGCGCCCAGAAATTATTATGCGGCATGAATTTAAACAAGGCACGCTGCGCGCTTGGGTTTAACCACGAAGAACACGGAGGTTTGCACAGCGTACACAAAGAATATTCTCCTTTTGGGCTCCATCGGAGCCCCCCATTTGTAGCCCAAAAAAAAGCAAAAGCATTCCGGCTCCGTAGGTGCCGCCCTTAGCCGTTAGGTAAAATCGAGGTCATCAAAATGGATTTCAACCACCGGGACTTTTCTCTGTGAACCGCTGTAATTTCTCTGTGCCCTTTGTGGTTACAAAAAATTATGCCGGGATTTGGTCAGGCAGTAAAGGCGCCCGCAGATGTCCCGGCGCCTTTATTGCCCTTGGTTATTGACTAACTACATCGCTAACGTTGCTGCCCCGCCCTTTGTTGTCGAAGGCCCTGAATTTTATGACGCTCCCCTTCAAAGTAACAGCTTCTTTATAAATCGGGCTTTTCGAATCGGGATCCTTGCCATTGGTGGTATACCGGATGGTAAGGCCCGGGAATTGTTCGTTCGCATAGTATTTGCCGTCTTGTACCATTACACCGGTTTTAGGAACGCGGTAGTTAAAGCCGCCATCGATATAATCAAGTCGCGGTAGTTCCCGTTTACCCAATACGTTCAGGAATTTGACCCATGCCACCTGGTACAGCGAATCACTGATAGCAGGCTTAGCCTCAGTTGCCCATTGCGGGTCCTGGGCCCAGGCACGTTCGGCGAAGCCGAGTAGCCGGGGTAATAGCATGTATTCAAGCCGTTCGTTGGTTTTGATGTTTTCGCCCCATAATGCCGATTGCAGGCCGATGATATTGGTTTTTCCGTAATCGGTCAGGCGCTGTTTGCCGGTAAATATTTTGCGGTCAATAGGCAGTCCGTCACGGTCGACCTTTGAGTTTTTGAAATAATCAAAAGGGATGAAGGAAAAGAACTTATCGATATCGCTAAACGCGCCCCAATAGTAACCCGGCTCATCAAATGATTTGTAATGAGCCATATCGAGGTAGAAGTTAGTTACCGGCGATAATACCACATGGTAGCCACCATTCGCAAGTTTATAGGCCAGATCTTCGTTACCATCACCCAGGGTATTGTTCCATACTTCGGCTTGCCAGTGCTCGGGTGCAAAATCAGGGTTGGGCAGGTAAACTGGTTCGCCATCAACTTTGGTGCGACGGAGCGGTGCTTCCTCCCAGCCGGCCAGTTTCAGTCCCCTGGCTTTCAGGATATCATCAACGCGACCATAAAAGTAATACCACATATCACCGGGTCCCTGAATTTCAGGATGCTTAGCTTTGAAAGCCAGGTAGGAGGGGGATTTTTCCCAAACGCCACGCGGTACTTCGTCGCCGCCAAAATGGATGGTGGTCAAAGGCACACCGGCTTGTTTGTAAATGGCTTGTATTGCATCAACCACTGTCGCAACAAAATTATAGGTCGATGGGAGTGATACGTCAATAACATTATCCGTCCAGGCCTGTGCAGAGCTGTAAACCGATTGGTCGTTCGGGTCAGAAAGCAGGTATTTTTCAGCCTCTTCCTTTTTGCCTTCGGCCAGCAGGCGATTGTAACGCGCGAACATGGCTTTTACCGCAGCCCGTGCATGACCTGGGGTTTCGATCTCCGGCAGCACGGTAATATGCCTGGCCTGGGCGTATTTTAAAATTTCAATATAATCAGCTACCGAATAAAAACCGGTGCCATGCGTATTACTTTCATCGCCGCCGGAACCATGTGAGGCAGGGAGGCTGTTTTTACTATCGATACTATGACTGCGTTTGGCGCCAAAAGAGGTTAGCTCCGGTAATGCAGGGATCTCCAGTCGCCAGCCTTCATCTTCTGTCAAATGCAAGTGGAAAACGTTGAGTTTATACAGCGCCATCACATCCAAAATGCGCAACACTTCTTCTTTTGAATGGAAATTACGACCTACATCCAGCATAAAGGCACGATACGCAAATCGTGGCTCGTCTTTGATCTCGACGCAGGGAATTAGGATTTCTTTTGAAAGACGCGAATAATTTACGGGAGAAATCAGGCTCGTCAAAGACTGAATACCATAAAAAATACCTGTATTTGCTGTAGCTGATATTGTGATATTATTTGATGTTACGATCAATTCATAGCCTTCTGCACCTAATCCATCTTTATATCTTAGGTTGATTGATGTAGCTGGTGTCTTGGATTTTGTTTCTGTTATTTCAGGTAAATTTTTGATGCTATTCAATTCAACTGCAAATTGCGGGTCAGCATTAAATTTTACGTTGGAGGTATATTTAAAATATCCCCCAGTTTCCTTATAACTCACCGGTGTAGGAAATACTTTGGTCAATTGCTCTTCAGGTATTTCGGTGATGTTTTTATTTTGATCATAGATGATGGCGGGAGTGATCAGTCCCTTGTAAGTCGGACTAAAAGGTTTTACACTAAATTCACCCAGGTTATGGCCCTTGCCTGGTTCTTCGTCCCAAACCAGGTAAAAACCTTCGGGGCCGTCGGTGATATTGATCACCTGATCCTCGCCTACAAATTCAATGCGTTCTGATTGTCCCGGTTTAATATCGGTAAAACCGGTAGTGGGGGTAAGGCTAAACAGGTCGCCATTCACAAAATTGATCTCGGCATTGTTGGTGGGACTTTGTTTCACAAAACTCCTTGCGCTGTTAAAATACAATTTCCAACCCGATGCAGGCAAACTGGTTTTGCCATGGTTGGTGAGCGTTAAAGCATTAAGCGATTGCCCGGCTTTGGGTGCATCGTTTTTGATGGGTTCCCAGGTGATGCTCAGGTCGTGGGGGTTAAAATTGGGCACTGACGCATAAATGCCGGTGCTGATGCAAATGAACAACAATAGAGATAATAGATGGCGCATTGAATTAGAAGTTTAAAATGCAGTTCCAAATACTGACTTACGAAGTTTTAAAAACTTCGTAAGTCTTCAGAACGAAACACTCAGTTTGAATCGTAAATATAAACTTTTTTAAAAATTTTAAAAAGTTTTTTGGATGGCTGGCGAATTTTGTTGGAATCAGAATATTCGGAATTTTAGAATGAACAGAATTCTGATTTAATAATATTGTCTCAATCATCTTGTAAATTCTTCAATTCCGAATATTCTGATTCAGAAATTATTCGCCTTTCTCACACCGTAAACTTCACCCAGCCATTGCCCTCATAACCGAAAATGAATTGTTTGGGGTTAATGATCTCGGCGAGAATTTCAATGGAATCGACGATACGTGGCCCCGGGCGGTTAAAGTATTGGTTGCCATCGGCGATATAGAGACGGTTGTTTTTGATCGCCTTCATTTCGGCAAAGGCGGGCAGTTGCAAAAGCAAGTGAATTTCTTTAATGGTACGTTCGATTGAAAATCCGCAGGGCATAACAAGCATAATATCCGGGTCGGCTTGCTGAATATCGGGCCATTGTACAAATGGGGAGTGTTTGCCGGCATCTGCCAGGATGGCGTTGCCTCCTGCGATGTTTACCAGTTCCGGGATCCAATTGCCAGCAACCATCAGTGGCTCCAGCCATTCGATGCAGGCTATGCGGGGTTTAGTTTCGATAAATTTAAGCTTATGGCGGATAATGCCAACACGCTCATCTAACTCATCTATCAATTGCTCTGCTGCTGTGTCTGCACCCAGTGCGGCAGCTACTTCGCGGATATTGTTGTAGATATCTTCCAGGCTATTGGGTTGCAGGGAAATGACTTTGGCGGCATTTTCAAGCTCATCTTTTAAAGCTAACTCGACGTTTTCCAGCGATACCGCACAAACCTCGCACTGCGCCTGGGTGATGACGATATCTGGTGCCAGGTTTTTGATCAGTTCGCGGTTTATCGCATAAATGGATAAAGCTTCTTTCAGAAGCTCTTTTACATTTTTGTCGATATCAGCGCTGCTTAAATTATCCGGGAAATTCGCCTCCGAACAGATTGGAAAATGCGCAACTGTTTCCGGATAATCACACTCATGCGAACGACCCACCATTTTTTCTTCAAACCCTAAAGCGCAAACAATTTCGGTAGCAGCCGGTAACAGCGACAAGATACGGTGATCAGACATGCCGCAAATTTAGTTTTTGGTTGTATTAGTTGTACTTGTTCAAAAAGATTTCGCAAATTCAACCCATCCAACTTAATCACCCCAATAAACTTAATCAACTTAATCAACCCAATCAACCCTCCGATAGCTATCGTGACAACAATAAAACCTATTTTTGCCTCCCATGATATTCCTCGCCTTTCTGATCGGGCTGATCGCCAATTTCATCGGCTATATTCCGCCGGGTAATATCAACCTTACCGTTGCGCAGTTGACAATCAATCGTGGCATGCGGCAAGCCTTGAGCTTTATCATCGCATTTTCTTGTGTCGAATTTTTCTTCACCTATTTCATCATGAATGCGGCCGACTGGCTGTCGCAGCAAGTGCATCTGGGTACGGTGATCGACTGGTTCATGGTGGCGCTTTTTACGACAATGGGTACCATTACCTGGATCAATCGCAAAAAGCCGGCTAAAGCAAAAGAAAACTCCCGTGCCAACAGTATCAAATATGGGATTCTTTTAGGCTTTATCAACCCGGTGCAGATACCCTTCTGGCTCATTATAGGGTCTTATCTTATTGCCCACGACTGGATACAAACGGGCTGGTTTATGCTGATCATTTTTAGCGTCGGGTCGGCGATAGGGGCTTTTTTATGTTTGTTTTTATATGCCCGCTTTGCCAAACTGCTTAAAGAAAAACTCGACCTGAGTACGCAGCTGATCAATACTTCTATAGCTGTATTGCTGTATGCTTTCGCTGCTTACACCCTTGGGAAGGAAGTATATGAACACCTGTTCAAACATTAGTAAGAGAGGGGGGTGTTATCGGGTAGAAAATTAGGCTTTGAGCAATTTTTCGACCGAGATCTTATCTTTACCCAATTGCTCGGTCAATTCTTCCAGCGAATTAAACTTCATATCATCGCGTACATAATACAAAAATTCCATGCGGATAGGCTGGGTGTAGATATCGCGGTTGAAATCAAAAATATTAACCTCAATATTTCTTGTCATGCCGTTGATGGTTGGCCGATGGCCGATATAGCCCATGCCATTGTGTTCTGAGCCCTGGAGATAAATTTTTACGGCAAAAATGCCGTCTTTTGGTATCAGCTTATAAGTTTCTTCAACCAGGATATTGGCGGTAGGGTAGCCTATGGTGCGACCGATCTGGTCGCCGCGGTTAACTTTACCGGTAATAAAGAAGGGGTAGCCTAAAAATTCATTCGCCAGTGCAATGTCGCCATCCAACAAAGCCTCCCGTATGCGGGTTGAACTAACAGCAACTTCGTGTATGTCTTGTTCGGGTATCTCTATTACATCGTAGCCATAAACAGGCGCAAATTGCTGCAGCTGCTCCAAACCGCCCCGTCGGTCTTTGCCAAACCGATGATCATAACCAATGACGATCTTTTTGGTGCCGATTTTTTCGACCAGGATATCGAGGATATATTCTTCCGCGCTCTGGTTCGAAAAATCACGCGAAAATGGCGTGATGATCAGGTGATCTACGCCTAGCTGTGACAAGAGTTCTGCCTTTTCTGTGATGGTATTGATCAGTCGCAGGTCCTGGTCCTCGGGATGTAATATCAGCCGGGGATGTGGGAAAAAGGTGAGCAGTACAGTTTCGCCGCCAATTTCATCCGCAATTTCTTTTACCCGCGAAATGATCTTCCGGTGTCCAAGGTGTACGCCGTCAAAAGTGCCGATGGTAACCACCGCATTTTTGACTGGCGCAAATTCTTCGATGTTATGGTATATCTTCATTTCGGATCTGGCGGCGAAATTAACTAATCGTTGCTTTGGTAATTTAATCCTGCTGTAATTGTTTTAGTTCGCGAATGGTGCTTACCAGGTCCAATACCTGCCATGATTCATCAATATTAAAGTTTCCGCTACGGGTACGTCTCAGTCTTGATAAATAGGCTCCATTATTTAGGGCAATGCCAAAATCATTGGCAAGCGAACGGATATAAGTGCCTTTACTGCATACCACCCTGAAATCAACCTCAGGCAACTCGATTCTTGTGATCTCAAATTCACTGATAGTGAGGGTTCTGGCTTTCAGTTCAACTTCCTCGCCGCGGCGGGCTTTTTCATACAAACGTTCGCCATCAACCTTAATGGCCGAATGGGCCGGAGGGAATTGTTGTATCTCACCGATAAACTGCTTGCAAGCCTCCATTATTTGTTGTTCGGTGATCTTGTCGGTTGGAAATTTTTGTTCGGGTTCACTTTCCAGGTCATAGGTGGGTGTGGTTGCGCCGAGCGTAAAAGTGCCGGTATATTCTTTTTCCTCGGCCTGAAAGGTATCTATCTGCCTGGTCATCTTACCCGTGCAAATGATCAGCAAACCGGTAGCTAATGGATCGAGCGTGCCTGCGTGTCCCACCTTCAACTTCAAAGGCTTAAATGCATTCCGTATTTTTCCAACCACATCAAAGCTGGTCCATTTATAGGGCTTATTGACCAGCAGGAGCTGCCCCTCAGCAAATTCGTTGATGTTGGAAAATGTTTGTTTCAATTAGATATTTTGCGCAAAGGTAGGCTAATTGTTTCAATCACAGATTCAGGCTGATGATTTTGATTTCACAGATTAGTATGGCTGTTTATTTTCGTCTGTGATCAATTGTGCAATGCTGTGGTGGTAAAATAAATAATAATAATAGCAATACCGGCAAATATCCTGTACCAACCAAACAGTTTAAAGCCCCGTTTTTCAAGGAAAGTGATAAAACTTTTTATAGCCAGTAACGCAACTATAAATGCGATCACGCTGCCGATGATCAGGAATTTGACATCCTGGTGGAAGTCGGGCGTATCAAACAGGCCTTTTTTCTTGAAATCCCAAAGATCTTTTACCGTGGCCCCAAACATAGTAGGTACGGCCAGGAAAAAAGAGAATTCGGCAGCAGCGGTACGGCTCAGTTTTTGCGACATACCACCTACAATGGAAGCCGCAGAACGTGATACGCCAGGAATCATAGCAAGGCATTGGAAAACGCCGATCTTAAAAGCGGTTACGTGGTTGATATTCTTTTCGTCCTTAATCACCGATCTTTTAAACCAATCGTCAACAAAAAGCAGAATGACGCCACCAACTACAAAGGCAACAGCAACTACCAGCGGGCTTTCGAGTAATTTATCAATATATTTTTTAAGCAATAGGCCCAATACCACGGCAGGTATTACCGCAATGACCAGTTTTACATAAAAATCGACCGAGCGCACGAAGCGCTTGAAATACAAAACAACTACAGCCAGGATGGCACCGAGCTGAATCACCACTTCAAATAGTTTTACAAACTCGTCGGTTCCAATGCCCAACAAGGCGCTGGCGACAACCATATGCCCTGTAGAAGATACCGGCAAAAATTCGGTCAGGCCTTCAATGATTGCCAGGATAATTACGTGGAAAATATTCATTTTGTGTGATGATTAGGTTGAATGTGTTTTTTATCCTTCCGGGTCTTATACGGCCTAACAGACAAAAAATACAATCAATTGAAAAATTATTTTGCCGAAGGTTTCTTAAAGATTGCCAGGAAACCGATAGCAAAGCCGGTTAGTACTACTACAGGTGCCACTACAATTTTAGTATTGCTGTAGATATCGGTCGTGCCCGACATCAGCACAAAGCCAATGATAACCACCGCAATCGCAATGATCAGCAGGCGGTAATTGCCTTTATCAAACACCAATGTCATTGGCGTGCTGTTATTTTCTTTCACCGCAGGTTTTGCCGCCAAAGGCGAAGCTGTTTTAACCGGTGTTGTTGGTTTTATTTGTGCCATATGTTTTTAATGAGTGAGTGAGTGAGTGAATGAGTTAGTGAATGAGTTAGTGAATAATGCTGTTCCTTTCACCTTTCACCTCCTATCGATACAAATTATAAATTTTTAAACGTAAATATTTATTAACTGCCAGGAAGGTACTGAATGCTGATATAAAAATGCCCAGGCCTACAATTAATACGAAAACGATGCCGAATTCGGTATAATCTTGTAAGATCACCAGGTCGGGTATTTGTTTTTGAGCAATGTAGAGGGTGAACATTAAAATTACAATGGCGATTAGCGATCCCAATAAGCCATGCCAGATACCGTATAATAAAAAAGGTTTACGGATAAAGCTTTTGGTTGCACCCACAAGCTGCATGGATTTGATCAGAAAGCGTTGCGAATAAATAGCTAGCCTGATGGTATTATTGATGAGGGCAACTGACAGGATAACAAAAATTACTGCAAAGCCCAGAATAAAGAGGCTGACGGATGTAAGATTTTTGTTCATTTGGCCGACCAATGACTCCTGGTATTTAACCTCCTTAATCATTGGATTTTTGAGCAATTCCGTTTTAAATTTTTCGATATCGGTCGTATTGGCAAAATCAGCTTTAAGGTATACATCCAGAGATTGAGAAAGCGGGTTGTAGCCCAGAAATTTCACGAAGTCTTCGCCCATGTCTTTCTGCAGATTGCGCGCAGCCAGTTCTTTGCTCACGTATTGGGTCTGTTTAACAATCGGGTTTGCTTCCAGCTGTTTTTGCAGTTGAAGCACATCGGTTTCGTGCGCCGACTCATCCACATAAACATTAAGCACTATGTTTTCTTTAACATAACGCGATAGTTTATTGGCATGAACCAGAATCAGCCCAAGCAAACCCACCATCAGCAAAACCATAGCTATACCAAAAACGGTAGAGATATAAATACTCTTGGTTTTTTTTGACGATTCGCTTGCTTCAAATTCTTCCATTGTTGTTGAGATATGAGTCCCGATAGCTTTCGGAATGTGAGATGAGATTTGAGACAAAGTCTGTGGTTCACATCCAATTCTGCGAAAATAGCAATACTCATCATAAAGGTAAAACTTTATCGGTTATTATTATTGGAAGGTGATGGTAGTGTTGTTGTTTTTAACAAAGTTTAACAACAAAAACCCTGTCATTGCGATTCGCCAAAGGCGGAGAAGCAATCCCAAGGTATGCCTTTAGGCCCGTTTGCAATCGGGGGAGTTATTGCCTTTTGGCTACTATTCAAAACAGGTGACAGCCAACTTGCGATTGCCACGTCGCCTCCCGAGCCAAAGCCGGCGCCGGCTCCTCGCAATGACAGCTTTTTTAGAAAAGACTTATTCCTTAACGATCCCCGCCGAATTAAACTGCAGATCGTACAGCTTGCGGTAATAGCCGTGTTCAATTTTTAACAGCTCCTGGTGGGTTCCGGTTTCTTTGATCTCGCCGTGGTCCAGGACGATTATCTTATCGGCCTTCTGGATAGTTGATAGCCGGTGCGCGATCACAATAGCAGTACGGCCCTCCATCAGCTTGTCTATGGCATGTTGTATCAGTAGTTCGGTTTCGGTGTCTACCGACGAAGTGGCCTCATCCAGCACAAGGATAGCCGGGTTATAGACCAATGCACGGATAAAAGAAATGAGCTGCGCCTGCCCGGCTGACAAAGTAGAGCCGCGTTCCATCACATTATAATCGTAACCACCCGGCAGGCGTTCAATAAACTCGTGTGCACCAACTTCTTTTGCCGCTGCTATGATCTGCTCGCGGGTAATGGCAGGGTTATTCAGACTAATGTTATTGGCGATGGTATCCGTAAACAGGAACACGTCCTGTATTACAGTCGCAATGCGCGATCGCAGGTAACTCACATCATAATCCTGTATGTTGATACCGTCCACTTCGGCCTGGCCTTTACCTATCTCATAAAACCGGTTCAGGATATTGATGGTGGATGATTTTCCTGCGCCGGTAGCACCAACCAATGCCAAAGTTTCGCCCGGTTTAACGTGGAAGCTGATATTTTTAAGCACCCAGTTTTCATCGTTATAGGCAAACCAAACATTCTTAAAGCTGATCTCACCGTGTAATCGAACAGGGCGTAAGGTTCCTTTATTAACAGCAACCTCATCGGTATCCAGCACTTTAAAGATACGGTCGGCGCCAACCATGCCCATTTGCAGGGTGTTGAATTTATCTGCCAGCTGCCGTATGGGCCTAAATAGCAAATTGAGTAATACAATAAATTCCAATATTACCCCCGGTGTGATCTGGTGCCTGGCCGAAATTGCGCCAATTTGCTGATCGTTTAAAATACGTTGACAGCCGTACCATACCAAAAGGGAAATACACACCGCAAATAGCACTTCGATCACCGGGTAAAAAATGGAATAATACCAGTTGGAGCGGATGTTGGCATCCCTGTATTTTAAATTCACATTCCTGAATTTACCCATTTCCTGTTCTTCGCGGGCAAAATACTGGATGACACTGATGCCGGTGATATGCTCGGCAAGGAAAGCGTTCAATTGGGCCACTTGTGTACGCACTTCCTGGAAAGCCGATTTGATGGCCTCTTTAAATACATACGTCGACAATATCAGCAAGGGCATAGGTGTCAGGGTAATGAGTGCCAGCTTCCAGTCGCGCAGCATCATTGCGATAATAATACCAATTACCAGAAGAAAGTCACCTACTATAGAGATAAGTCCCTCCGAAAAAATATCAGCAATGGTTTCCAGATCGGAAACCGTCCGGGTGATCAATATTCCTATCGGTGTACGGTCGAAATATTTCAGCCGCAAACTTAAAATATGATTAAAAATATCGATACGCAGATCGCGGATAACCGATTGTCCCAGCGAATTCGTTAAAAAAGTCTGGTAATACTGCGCGGCAGTTTGAATGCCTAATTGAGCTAGCATCAGCCCAATCATCAGCAATAAACCATTGTAATCACCCCCAAGGATATATTTATCGAGCGTCAACTGCATCAGCACCGGCTGCACCAAAGCATTGCCCGCCAGAAAAATGGTCAGAAAAGCCGCAATGACGAATGTTTTGCGATAAGGGCGCACATAGCGCATAACCCTTCCCAATAATTTCCAATCAAGTGCTTTGCCGGTTACGGTGGACATTTTAATGAGTGAGTGAGTGAGTTAGTGAATTAGTGTAATTAGTGTAATTTGTAGGGTTGTATTGGTTGTACTGGTTGTACTGGTTGTATTAGTTGTAGTAGTAATGCCCAATGCCCAATGCCAGCGCAGCGAAATGACGCGCAGCCAATTCCCAATGCCAGCGCAGCGAAATGACTAAACATAATCATATTTCACCTCCGTCAGGTACAAACCACAGGCAGGTACCGATGTGCCGGCGTTGCTGCGGTTTTTGCTGGCTATAATTTCTCTGATACCTTCTGGCGCTATCTCTTTGCGGCCTATGGCCATCAGCGTACCAACAATGGCCCTTACCATATTACGTAAAAATCGGTCGGCAGAAATATGGAAAACCAATCCGTTATCATTTTCAACCCATTCGGCCCGGGATATTTTGCAATTATTGGTAAAAGTTTGGGTGTTTGATTTACTGAAACAGCTAAAATCAGTGTATGCTAACAGGATTTGCGCAGCTGTATTCATTAATCCAATATCGGGCCGATCGCGCAACTCCCAGGAACGGTTGACCTTAAATGGATCTTTGCCAAAATGTATATGATATTCATACGATCGCAGTGTAGCATCAAAACGGGCATGCGCATCAGCATGTACTTCAATTACACGCTTTATCCCAATTTCCGACGGCAATACACCATTCAAACTATTCACCAATGCCAAATGCCCATTGCCCAATGCCAAACAATCGAAATGCGCAAAAAACTGCCTGGCATGCACACCGGTATCAGTTCGCCCGCAACCGGTAGTTGCAATAGGCTGGCGCAAAACCGTTGTAAGCGCATTATCCAGCACTTCCTGTACTGTAAGCGCATTAGGTTGCACCTGCCAGCCATGGTAATTGCTGCCATCGTAAGCCAGTTCAATAAAATAGCGCTGTTTTTCTGACACGGTGCAAAGGTAGAATTGATTTGTGATTTTAGAATCAGGTTTTGTGAATTGGGTTTAGGGTTTTTCTATCTTTGTTTTTTATAAAGAGTTATACTGGTTGTATTAGTTGTAGTAGTTGTATTGGTTTTTTATCCGGTTTCATTCCATGATCGCTATAAAATCTTCAACTAATGCAACCACTATAACCATCCCCATAGCTATTGGGACAACTAATACAACCACTACAACTAATACAACCAATACAACCAACAATGATCCAACGCATACAAAGCATCTACTTCCTCCTCGCGGGCCTGGCCATTTTCGCACTGTTCCTGTTCCCCCTGGCGCATAACGTTTATATCAACGGCATAGCGTCTACCGTAAGTGTAACCGGGGTTTCGCAGGATAACGGGGACCAACAAGCCCAGGTGCAAAGCTTTACTGCGCTTATTGCCGGTACTGCGATCGCAGGGATTTTACCGCTTGCGCTGATCTTTTTGTATAAAAATCGCAAACAACAGATCGCTTTTGGCTACAGCTATATTTTTGTAGTCATTGCTTACACTTACTGGCAGGTACAAACGGTTAAGTCGGTAGTCGACATTAACACATTTAAAACCAGCAATTTCGGGATCGGGGTATTGCTAAGTTCGATCAGCATTGTGCTGACCTTGCTTGCTGTCAAGGCGATACAGCGAGACGAGAAACTGATCAAATCGGCGGATAGACTGCGTTAGAAAGTGATCATAATATTTTTAGGATGAAGAATAAGATCAGTATTTTTTCTTTTTGTGTTTTATCGCTTTTTTTTATCAGCTGCGATCAGTACACCAAGCACCTCGCAAAGGAGCATCTGATGTTCCAGATGCCAAAAACGTATTTGCATGATACCATTGTGCTGGAGTACGCCGAAAATACCGGCGCAGCGCTTAGCCTGGGCGATAACCTGTCCAAATCACTTAGTTTTTGGCTGCTTAGCGTGGTGCCATTATTGTGTTTGGTGGGATTATTTGTTTATGTAGTACTTAAGATCGACGGTTTTAGCCGTTTAAAAACGATGTCACTATCGCTGATCCTGGCAGGCGGATTGGGCAATATCATCGATCGCCTGGTTTACGACCGGCATGTGACCGATTTCATGAACCTGGGTATAGGCAGCTTGCGTACGGGCATTTTTAACGTAGCCGATATGTGCGTTACCGGTGGTGTGATCGGACTACTGATCGTTTCCTACACAGAAAAGAAACCTGAGCCGGCGGCGGTCACTGAAACCGCACCGGCACCGCCGGATGAAACTGAAGCCGGGACCAAATTACCTTAAGCGGTTCATACCTTCAATAACCCGATAAGGTTGCTCGAAGAATTCGGATACACGTTCATTGAACTGGTCGCGTTTGAACACCGGTGTCGAGTGGCCCGAATTAGGTATGATCCACAAATCACTTTTTGGAATGGATTGGGCGATCAACAGGGTATGTTGTGGCAAGATCACATCATGATCGCCACCGATCACCAATACCGGCACTTTGATTCCATGCAACTCAGAAAGTTTGATATGGGGCTCGTAGGATAACAAATGATTGATCTTCGCTTCATTTTTAAATGCAGCGCTGGGCGACTTAGCTTTTTTCAATGAATCGGTCATCGCCTTGTTCATGCTCATAGCCCATTTATAGATCGAAGGTTCAACGGCGGTAGAATCGGGCCAGAGGTTAGCTCCGGTAACTGCCAGTTTTTTTACTTTATCGGGATGCCTGATAGCAAGTAACAAGCCATTGATGCCGCCATCGCTCCACCCGATAACATAGGCTGAATCGAGGTGTAAATGATCGAGCAAGCCGTTCAGGTCGTCGGCCATCATTTCATAGCTCAAAGAGTCTTTAGGGTCAACCGATTTGCCCTGAGCGCGACTATCAGCCAGTATCACCTGGTACTTTTTAGCGAAATAAGGTATCTGGAAAAGAAAGTTATTGATAGAGCCACCGTTACCATGGATGATCAGCAGTGGCTGACCCTTGCCGTAGGTTTCGTAATACATTTTAAAACCACGAATATCAGCGTATTTACCAACTGCGGCATTGCGGCCATAATGTGTGGTATCAAAGCTTTTTTCAAGTTCCTGTGCGAAAAGGGTTTGGGTTGCAAATGCAAACAGGGCTACCAGCAGGAGTTGTTTTATTTTCATGGTTTAAGCGATATGGAATCTAAGTTAGTATTATTTATGGCTTTTTGATGATCAGATATCTGCTAAAAATTTTAGATGATTTTATTCAATTTTTTGGGATTTTGTCTGGTGTCAAATACGGTTAAGATTGTAATTTTATTAGGAAATTCTTTAAAGTAGGCGACATTGTGTTTCGTTAGCACACATCTCCTGACATTTGTATTTTTTCTCGCGATAGGATATTGCTCTGGGTTTTTCGTCAGCAAATCGAGACATTCTTCATAACGTGAAATAAAATCAGCAACCACATTCGCATTCCAATTTTTAAACAAATAATCGGTGATTTTTTCTATGTCTCTAGCAGCACGGCGAGATATGCGTACTTCCTTAGCCATTTAAGCCATATTTTATTCGAATTCTCTTGGTCAATTCCGAAGCAGGTTCATCAAGGCCGGCTTCGGCTTCAGCTAAGCCCTCCTCAATGGCTGCTTTTTGACGATCAGTCAAAATATCCCACTCTTCAACCGAAGTTTGCCCATTGAAATAATTGGTCAGCAGCCCATAGATCTCTCCCAACTGTTTGCTATCAGCATGCTCTATCTTATCTATCAGGTCTTCTTTTAACGCGATCTCGTCTATTTTCATGAGCTTGGTCCCTATATTTTCTGTATCAAATTTAATAAAAATTATTCTTGCGGTAAAGCAAACACATTTTCTGCCCAATTGTCATCTTTTCGTAATCCCTCTCCAGTGTTTGAAATGCGATAAATTAACCTTACCTTTGCGCCCGATTTGGCGATGTAGCCGAATACGTTATTTAAATTCATGAACCCATTTATTCAACTGGGAATCCGTCATGATATTGTTAATGCCATCTCTGAGTTAGGGTTCGAAAACCCTACGCCAATCCAGGAACAGTCAATTCCGGTATTGTTGACAGGCAGCAACGATTTTGTCGGATTAGCCCAAACCGGGACCGGCAAGACAGCTGCTTTTGGCCTTCCATTACTGGAACTACTTGATTTCGAAGAAAATCATCCACAGGCCCTTATTTTGTGCCCTACCCGCGAACTTTGTTTACAGATCACCAATGATCTGAAAAATTATGCTAAAAATATGCGCAATGTAAATGTTGTTGCTGTTTATGGCGGCGCAAGCATTTCGGATCAGTTACACCAGATCCGCCGCGGCGTGCAAATTGTTGTAGCAACACCTGGCCGTATGCTCGACATCATTAACCGCGGCGCCATCAATTTCAGCGGCGTAAGGTTTGTTGTGCTCGACGAGGCCGATGAGATGCTCAATATGGGCTTCCAGGAAGACATTGACAGTATTTTGTCTACCACCCCCGAAGATAAAAAGACATGGCTGTTTTCGGCCACTATGCCTTCTGAAGTAAGAAGGATCGCCAAAAAATACATGGAAGATCCTTACGAATTGACCATGGGCACCAAAAATACCGGTAACGAAAATATCGAGCACGAATACTATGTGGTACGTGCCCGCGATAAATACGCTGCCTTTAAACGTATCGTTGATTTCAATCCCGAGATCTTTGGTATCGTATTCTGCCGTACCAAGATCGAAACCCAGGAAATTGCCGAGTCTTTGATCAAAGACGGTTATAATGCTGATTCGTTGCATGGCGATCTTTCGCAGCAGCAACGCGATAAGGTAATGAAACGTTACCGCGACCGTAGTCTGCAATTGCTGATAGCAACTGACGTAGCCGCCCGCGGTATCGACGTGAACGATGTTACGCACGTGATCAATTATTCATTGCCCGATGAAATTGAGAACTATACCCACCGCAGCGGCCGTACAGCCCGTGCCGGTAAAACAGGTGTATCGATCTCGATCATCAATGGTAAGGAATTAGGTAAGATCCGCCAGATAGAAAAAACTTTAGGTAAACGTTTTGCTAAAGCCGAAATACCTACTGGTTTTGATGTGGTTGAAAAACAATTGTTTGCGCTGATTCACAAGGTTCACAACGTTGAGGTTAATGAAAAACAAATTGAGCAGTACCTGCCTCGCATCATGGATGAGTTTAAGGAACTGAGCAAAGAAGAAATCATCAAACGTTTTGCTTCTCTCGAGTTTAACAGCTTCCTGGAATATTATAAAAATGCCGTAGATCTGAATGCCCCTGCTGACGAACGTCCGCGTGCTGAAGGCGATCGTGGCGAACGTGGTGATCGTTTTAACCGTACAGGTATGCGTTCTGATTTTACCCGCCTGTTCATCAACTTAGGTTCGGTTGACGGCTTTACCCGCGGCGATTTGTTAGGTTATATCTGTAACACCACCAAAATAGCTGGTAAAACAGTTGGTAAAATTGATGTGAAAGGTGTTTACTCTTTCTTTGAAGTTGCAAATGACGATGTTCAGAAAGTACAATCGGGCTTTAAAGGTACCGATTTTCAGGGACGCGACGTTAGGATAGAGATTTCGGGAGAAGGCAGCAGCGAAAGTCGCAGTGGCGGTACTTCTAACAGTTATAAAAAACGTGAAGGTGGCGAACGCAAAGAAGGTGGTTTCCGTAATGGCTCGGGCTATGGCGGTGGCAACCGTGAGGGTGGTAACAGGGAAGGTGGCAGCAGAGAACGTTCAGGCGGCAATAGCGGCGGCGGTTTTCGCGACTTTTCAGGCAAACGCCGTGAGGATCGTGGCGAACGTCGCAGGAAGTTTTGAGGTTAGGTATTAGATATCGGGAATCAGGTATTAGATATCAGGAATCAGGTATTAGGTATCGGGTATCTGGTGACTGGGATCGGGTAACAGGAAACAGGCACATGGTAACAGCTACTGGTTAATAATTATTGAAATCGTTAATCGGCCGTTGTCTTCCTAATACCGGATATCTATTACCAGATCACTAAAGATAGTTTAGTTTAGTTTAAAAAGCCCATCATCTGTGCGGATGAGGGCTTTTTTTGTTAACGATAATGTTTAAGCCTGGCGAATAAAAACCTACATTTTTTTGTCCATCAACTCAGATTTTTTGAGGTACACGCGGTGACCTTTTTTGTTGATGATGTAATAATGGGAGTGCTCATTGATGTAAACGGTTTCGCCATTGGGGCCACATTTCCCTTCGTATTTTTTGTCGACTACTGCCGAAGCAGTATTGGCGGCTATATTGGCGGTTTTATGGCCGACTTTCTTTGCCGTATGACTGATTTTTTTTCCTAAGGTTGTATCCTGTTTTACGATATCTGCCATGCCTTGCACTGCAAATAACATTGCCCCGGAAACCAGGGCAACTTTGATCAAATTTTTCATTGGTTTTAGTAGTTTATATAAAGTACTAACTCAATTGACCCGACAAATGTTTCATTTCAAGGGATGGATTCCGTTTTTCGTATAGAATGGCGTAAACGGCGTTGCATATGGGCATATGCACATTGTATTGTTTGTTGACCTGATGCAGGCAATTTACCGCATAATAACCTTCAGCGATCATATTCATTTCGAGCTGAGCCGATTTAACGGTATAGCCCTTGCCGATCATATTACCAAAGGTGCGGTTGCGGCTAAAATTAGAGTAAGCTGTTACCAAGAGGTCGCCCAGGTAGGCTGATTCTTTAATATCGCGGTCGATGGGGTGTACTGCGGCCACAAAGCGTTCCAGTTCTCGGATAGCATTGGATATCAATACCGATTGAAAATTATCGCCATAGCCAACGCCATGACAAATGCCACTTGCCATTGCGTAAACGTTTTTGAGTACAGCGGCATATTCGGTGCCCCAAATATCGTCCGAAATCGTAGTATTAATATACCGGGTACTGATCATGCCGGCAAATTCGGCGGCAAGCTCAGTATCACCCGATGCGATGGTGAGATAAGATAATTTCTCTAATGCAACTTCCTCGGCATGGCAGGGACCGCTGATGACCATAAAATCATCAAATGATACGCCGTAATGTTTATTGATGAATTCGCCGATGATCAAATTCTCATCCGGTACAATTCCTTTAATGGCGGATACTACTTTTTTACCCTCAAAATCAGCGCTGCTGATACCGGCCAAAGCTTCTTTAAGGAATGCTGCAGGTACATTAAGCAGGATGATATCAGCTTCGCCAAATAAAGACCGCAGGTCGGTTGAAATATGCTGTGCTGGCACCCTGATCTCAATCGAGCTCAGGTAATTCGGGTTATGACCAAACTGACGGATATGGTCGGCTGCATGTTCGCTGCGCATCCACCAGTATATTTCCTTCTCTACCGGATTATCGCTGAGTATTTTAATGTTTGCTGTTGCCCAACTGCCACCGCCTACTACCAATATCCTGTTTTGACCGATCATGTTTTATTGTGCACCTATCTGCCTTCAGGCAGTGATGAGTGAATGTGCAAATATGCAAATGTTTTTTATTTGGTGAACTTGTAATATATTAGTATTGATGATATCAACTTAAAACCTACGTGACTATGCCTAAACCGATACTTATTTTATTAGCTACATTTCTTCTGCCCCTCGGACTGCAGGCACAAATATACCGGGCCGCTGATTTTGTAGAGACTCGACTCCCGGAACCTAATTCGGAGGAGTGGCGACAATTCTTAGATGGAACTTATGGATTTAAAGTAAGTGTTAAAAAACATGAATTGAGTCTGAAATACTTCGATACAAATGATCGGGAGTGGGAGATAAATCTTTATACAAACCATGGCCATCTGGTTGGGACGGACCACGGCGAATTTGGAGGAGAGTTAGAGTTTTTCGACGATTCGGATAACGGAACAATTATTAAAAAAGGAAATATCCGGTACCTTTTTGTGTACAATCATGACCTTTATTTTATAGAGAGTGCGATAGATTTTAGAAAAGATTTTGTTGATTATTATAAGAGTTTTCTTTTTAAACTGGCATGGACGGGAGTTGGATATACCTACCAAAAAATCCTCGCTTTAGATGAACAGGCAGAAGGGCTATTCATTTTAAATGGGGATATTTTGATAACGACCTGGAATTACCTTTATAGGATACATGATTTTCAAAATGAAGTCGTTTTTGATCTGCAGAAAGAGGGGATATTTAAGAATCCACTTGATCAAGAGATATTCTTTAATTCTGTGGCTGCTACAGACGAGCATCATGTTTATATTGGTACCGAAGGCGGGTATCTCCAATTTGATCTCACCAATAAATCCTACAAATTTTATAAGTTTAAAAAGTAATTAGTTTTTTTAATGGTGGATTTGAAATGCGAAACCGATCGTGGGCTATTCGCTTCTGAAAAAATGATAAGGCCGATGAATCTTGTGAATCGGCTGATACATTCGATTTCGACACCAAAGCACCGTGATAACAGGAGGCTAAGCAACTTTTGGTGTACAAATGCAAATTAAAAAGAGGCTGTATCATAAATCATGATCAGCCTCTTTTTTCTTTGATTTATACGGATACGTGGTGGAGATCGTTTTCGTATACACGATTCTCAAAGGGGTAATTTTATTTATGATACAGCCTCTTTTCTTCAATAGGGTTCGAGTCAATTATTTATTATCGACTGTAAAAAGCTTGCTTTTATCAACTTTTTCAACTTCCATTTTATCCGCAAGCGTCTTGGTAATCGCCGAGTAAGGAGCAGATACAACCTCGTCGCCTGCATTAAGGCCAGAAAGTACCTGAATATAGCTATCGTCCTGTATGCCGGTAGTTACCAAAACCTGTTTAACCTTGCCAGCGCTGTAAACAAATACATATTCTTTAGATGAAACTGTCACTTTAGGTTTTGAGTTATCGGTAGAATTATCACTTTTTGGTGCACCTGCATTGTCAGGTTTTTTCTCCTCGCGGGTTGTTACCGATTGAATTGGAACGGTTAAGGACCTTGCATGATTAGTGTTGATATCAACTGTAGCAGTCAATCCCGGGCGGAAAGGCGAAGGGTTGCTATCGCTTTTGTTCAACAGCGCCATATATGATTTAGGATCGATCCTCACTTTTACGGTGAAATTGGTAACCTGGTCGGCAGTATTACCTACCACGTTGGCTGCACTGCCTATTTCAATTACAGTTCCGGTAAATGCCTTGCCGGTGAATGCGTCAACTTCAATCTTTGACGAGTCGCCTAATTTAATGCGATTGATATCATTTTCGTTCACGTCAACAGTAGCATCTAATTGGTTCAGATCGGAGATGGTCATGATCTCGGTACCGGCAAATTGCTGGGTACCCAGTACACGTTCGCCTTTTTGGATCGAGAGTTTTGATATCACCCCATCAACCGGCGAATAAATAGTGGTTTTTACCAGGTTGCCATTAGCTTCTTTTACCGAAGCTTCTGATTGTGCCAGGCCATATTTTGCACCGATCACATTCTGTTTTGCAGCTTCAAGTGCTGCCTTTGCACCTAGGTAACTTGCTTTCGCAGCTTCAAATTCGGCGGTGGTAAGTACTTTATTGTTATACAAAACCTTATCACGGTTATAGATCGATGCCTGGTTGTCATACGTGGCTTCAGCCTGAATCAACATTTGGTTCGAGTTTTCGACATTAGCCTTCTGGGTATTATAGGCTGCCTGCACACGGTCATATTCCGACTGCAAAATATCGGGCCTGATCTTACAAAGCAGCTGGCCTTTTTTTACAACATCGCCTTCATGCACCGGAAGTTCAACCACCTCACCCGAAACTTCCGGGCTGATCTTAACTTCCACGTGTGCCTTGATCTTTCCGCTGGCCGAAACGGTTTCATTTACCGTGCGCTCGGTCACTTTCTCGGTAGCTACCTGTGTTTTTTGCTGTTTGCCAATAACCCCGGTCATTTTCAAGGCTACGAGCAGCACCACCACTGCTACAAGAATGATCAGGATATATTTAGTAGTCTTTCCCATATTATTAAAGTATAAATTCTAATTGCTATTTTTTTTAAAAAATTGTTTATCTCAAAATCACCAGTTACTGATAACTGATTAACCAATAACTACAACGATATCTGGTTTCCTAAATAATAATCGATCACCTTACTTCTGAAGATCACTTCATATTGAGCCTCAATCATATCTGTTTGCGCCTTGTTGTAATTGGTGAGCGAAGTGTTATAATCGAGCGAATTTACCAGCCCAACATTAAAGCGTTGCTGCGTGAAATTAAACGCGTCTTTATTTGCCTGGTAAGTTTGCTGTGTTGATGCAAAGCGTTTCACGGCAGCGTTAAGGTCCAGTACTGCCTGGGTGATCGTTTTGCTAAGCGTAACTTTCGCCAGATCAGTTGTTACCTGTGCATTTTCGAGGTTTAATTTTGCTTTGCGTAATGAAGTACGGGCAGTAAACCTATTAAATATTGGTATCTGTAAGCTGAGCCCGATAGATTTGTTAAAGTTGTTATTTAACTGGTTAGTAAAAGAGATCGGGGTTAAGGTAGGCTGCAATATCGGCGATGAAACCGTTTGACCTGTTGCATCAACCGTGCCTATCTGGGATGAACCTACAACTGTTTCGCCTGTAACTGTTTTGGCCTGGTTAGAATAACCTGTTCCAACGCCACCAAACAAAACCAGACTTGGATAATAATTACCCTGTGCGATTTTGATCGCTTGTTCATAGGTTTTTTGCTGAGCCTCTGCCAGTTTAATATCCGGACTTACCGAGAATGCTGTTTTGATGACATCCTGAGCATCAAACGCTGTTTTGATATCATTTAACTTGCTGATGTCTGGCCTTTCTACCGTTATGCTGGTAGCTGGGTCCATTTCCATATATTGTTTCAGTACCAGTATGGTCAGATCCAATTGGTTTTGGGCATTGGTCAGGTTTAATTCTGCCGTAGAAACACCAGCTTTTGATTGAGACAGATCGGCTTGTGACTGATTGCCAGCATCAAAATTCTTTTGTGTACGATCAAGCGCGATCTTCGCAATATCAATTTGCTGTTGAGCAGCAGTTACCAGATCCTGGTTGGTTAGAATTTGAAGGTAGTCGGTTACCACATTTAACACTAAATCGTTTTTTACTTTAGCGGTGCTCGATTTGTCGACATCCAATATCAATTTATTCTGTATGATCTGGTTCCTCAGCTGGCCTCCCTGATATAAAGTAACCTGAGCCTGTGCGTTACCGTTAATGTTCAATGTCGACGTTGCATAGGCAAAAGCACCTGTAACCTGGCTTTTACCAAAATAATAGCCGCCACTTGGTGTAGCGATCAGGTTGGGCAACAAATTGTATTTACTCTGATTAACATCTTCAATAGCCAGCGCTTCAGTATACTGGGCCTGTTTGATGGTGAGGTTTTTTTGTAGTGTTAGCTCAACCGCTTTTTGCAGCGAAATAACCTGCTGGGCCCCTGCAGTATAAGCACCGCCTGCGATCATCGCAAGCATCATTAACAGTTTGGTTGATATTTTCAGATTCATATTTCTATTTTAATTAGTGAATGAGTGAATTAGTGAATGAGTGAATAATAAACTCAAACTTGCTAATAAACAATCGTTCCACTTGATCCTTTTTAATTAGTCAACAGGTGCCTGAGAGAGATAGTCTTCAAATCAAACTAACCATTCACCCACTCAATCGCTAACTGTCAAAATGTTACATTTGCAACATGTACCTTGTAAAAACGCCCTGGTTTATCAAACAGTTGTATTCCAGTTTGTTGTGGAATAAGCGTGCCGACGGCAAGCGTATTTATTTAAGTTTTGACGACGGCCCTATACCCATTGTTACACCCTTTGTTTTAAATATTTTACAGATGTACCAGGCTAAGGCTACTTTTTTCTGTATAGGCGACAATGTGCGCAAGCATCCTGAGGTGTTCGAACAGGTAAAAGCTGCTGGCCATAGTGTTGGTAATCATACCTTTAACCATTTAAAGGGTTGGAAAACGGAGAAGCAGGTCTACCTGGATAATTACCTTAAAGCGGATGAATTGATACCGTCAAATTTATTCCGCCCGCCATACGGTCGCATCAGACGATCGCAGATCAAACTGTTAAAACAGCAGCGGCCTGAACTCCAGATAGTGATGTGGGATGTGCTAAGCGGCGACTTCGACCCAAATCTTAGCCCTGAAGCCTGCCTTGAGAATGTGCTGCGGCATGTATGGCCAGGTTCAATCGTCGTATTTCATGATAGCCTGAAAGCTTTTGACAGGTTACAATATGTGTTTCCCAGGGCGATGGAGGAGTGGAGTAGTAAGGGTTGGGTGTTTGAGGGGCTGTGATTTAGTTGTATTGGTTGTCCCGATAGCTATCGGGATGGTTGTATTGGTTGTCCCGATAGCTATCGGGATGGTTGTATTGGTTGATTGAGTTGATTAAGTTGAATGGGTTAAATTGCCTAAGTCTACCAACTGCAACTATCCCTATAGCTATTAGGATGGTTATATTAGTTGGTCATAAGGCACTAGTTAACAAATCACTGATTAACCAATCGCCAGTTAACCAATCGCCACTACTTAAGCGTATCTATTCTCAAAATAGCAATCCGTTGATTATGGGTAATATAGGTGATTCGCACATACAGGCCTTGTTTCATTATGCCGCCATCAACCTGGGGTTTGTTGTAACCTAGAACGCCGAGATCAAAGCTTGAATAGTCAAAATATTCGCCATTGACGTCAAAGTGCTCACTGTCGTGACCGCCTGCCGGCATGGGGTGGAAGTTTTGTATGCGCCCTTCAACGACTTGGGATTCCCCGTTTTCGGAGTAATACTTTCCTGACCGGTATTTAATGCCGGATGCACCGATAACGGCTTTGAACATCAAAAATCCGATACCGGCAAATACGATACCGAAGATCATCCCGAAGTTTCGCTTTGACATGCCAAATTTGATACCCCGGCGGTCGCCATAAAAGAAGTTATAAATAAATATACCTACTCCAATAAGGATAGGTACCACAAACAAATAAGCAAAGAACGGAATTGCTGCGGTTTGATGAAAATCGTAGACGGTTTGGAATTTTTTCATGGATTGGGTTCAAGGTTGCCCGGATTTTACCTGGGTGTTGCTAAACTTAAGCTGTTCTATATATCTGATAACTTGCCTTTTTGCCTATTAGGGTCAGCAGTAAATATATTGATTTTCTCATAGCCAATCGTACCCCGCGTTAGCGATGGGAGCGGATACCGGCCTTGTGAATAAGGCCTGCGGCGTATGAGCGGACAGCGCGGCCCGCAGGGAACGCCCAGATTGTCTGAACCGGTAATCAGTTAATTAGTGACTAGTTAATTAGTGACTCGGTAACCAGTGCCCAATGCCAAACTATCTGAATAGCCATCAGGACAACTAATACAACCATCCCGATAGCTATCGGGACAACCACTACAACCAATACAACTAGTACAACCAGTTCAACTTTTCAAAACACCAATAAAATACAATTTACCGACATCATTTACCTGTATTTTTTATAAATTCGCCGCGAGAGAGGCTCATTACGGCCCGTTATTAATTTCACCTAAAATATCTGAAAGATGGCTTTTGATTTAGATATGATCAAAAAGGTTTACGAACGCTATGGCGCACGCATTGCTGCTGCCCGCAAAGCAACCGGAAAACCCCTAACCCTAACCGAGAAAATTTTATATGCCCACCTTTCTGAAGGTGAGGCACATAGCGCTTACAAGCGTGGTGTCGACTACGTTGATTTTGCCCCCGATCGTGTTGCGATGCAGGATGCAACGGCGCAAATGGCTCTTTTGCAATTTATGCAGGCCGGTCGCCCGCAGGTGGCGGTGCCATCTACCGTGCATTGCGATCACCTGATCCAGGCTAAAATTGGTGCTGATACCGATCTGCAAACGGCGAAAGACGTTAACAAAGAAGTGTATGATTTCCTGGCTTCGGTATCGGATAAATACGGTATCGGTTTCTGGAAACCGGGCGCTGGTATCATTCACCAGGTAGTGTTGGAAAATTATGCTTTCCCGGGTGGTCTGATGATCGGTACCGACTCACATACTCCTAATGCCGGTGGCCTGGGTATGGTGGCCATAGGTGTTGGTGGTGCCGATGCATGCGACGTGATGGCCGGTTTACCATGGGAGCTTAAATTTCCTAAACTGATCGGTGTGCACCTGACCGGCAAATTGTCGGGCTGGACCTCTGCAAAGGATGTAATCCTGCGTGTGGCTGGTATCCTGACCGTAAAAGGCGGTACTGGTGCCATCGTGGAATATTTTGGTGAAGGTGCGCGTTCGCTTTCGGCAACTGGTAAAGGAACCATCTGTAATATGGGTGCCGAAATTGGTGCCACTACTTCGGTATTTGGTTATGATGAGAAAATAGCGGTTTACCTGCGCGGTACAAAACGTGCTGATATAGCCGATCTGGCTGATACGGTTAAAGAACACCTGACCGGCGATGCTGAAGTTTATGCTAACCCTGAATTATATTTCGACGAAGTCATCGAGATCAATCTGGATGAGCTGGAGCCGCATGTAAACGGTCCGTTTACACCCGACCTGGCATGGCCGATCTCGAAATTTGCTACCGCAGTTCGTGAAAACGGCTGGCCTACCAAACTGGAAGTAGGTTTGATCGGTTCATGTACCAACTCATCTTATGAAGATATTACCCGTGCGGCTTCTATTGCCAAACAAGCAGTTGATAAACACCTGAAAACGGAAGCTGAATTTACCATTACTCCGGGTTCGGAGCAGGTACGTTATACCGTAGAGCGCGATGGTTACCTCGGCACCTTCGAAAGTATGGGTGGTGTGGTGCTGGCTAATGCCTGCGGACCATGTATAGGCCAGTGGGCACGTCATACTGACGATCCTACACGCAAAAACTCTATCATTACCTCCTTCAACCGCAACTTTGCGAAACGTCAGGATGGTAACCCTAATACCCACGCTTTTGTAGCATCGCCAGAAATTGTTACCGCTTTCGCGATAGCAGGCGACTTAACTTTTAACCCTCTAACCGATACTTTGACCAATAAAGACGGCGAGCAGGTGAAATTTGACGAACCACTGGGCCTGGAAATGCCGATTAAAGGTTATGCTGTTGAGGATGCCGGTTACCAGGCACCAGCCGAAGACGGCAGCGGTGTTGAGGTGAAGGTTGATCCTAAATCAGCACGTCTGCAATTGTTGGATCCGTTCCCGGCATGGGAAGGCACCGATCTGGCCGGTCTGAAACTGCTGATCAAAGCCAAAGGTAAGTGTACAACCGACCATATTTCGATGGCTGGACCGTGGCTGAAATTCCGTGGTCACCTTGACAATATTTCAAATAATATGCTGATCGGTGCGATCAACTATTTCAACGATAAGGCTGATACCGTTAAAAATGAACTGACCGGCGAATACGGCCCGGTTCCGGCTACACAGCGTGCTTACAAAGCTGCCGGTATCGGCACCGTGGTAGTAGGCGACGAAAACTACGGTGAAGGTTCATCCCGCGAACATGCGGCCATGGAGCCCCGTCACCTCGGTGTACGTGCCATACTGGTGAAATCATTCGCCCGTATCCACGAAACCAACCTGAAAAAGCAAGGTATGCTGGCCATCACCTTTGCCGATAATGCCGACTACGACAAGATCCAGGAAGATGATGTGATCGACATCAATGGCTTAACTACTTTTGCCCCAGGCAAACAACTCAGCGTAGTGCTGCACCATAAAGATGGTTCTACCGATTCTTTCGCCGTAAACCATACCTACAATGCGCAGCAGATCGAGTGGTTCCAGGCCGGTGGTGCGCTGAATATTATCAGAAGGCAAATAGCTTAGTATTAGGCGAATGGTTAAAGGTGAAGGGCGAAAGGTTTGAACCAGTAACCTATATCTGCCTTTACCCTTTCACCTTTGTCCTTTTACCTCAAATAGCCCTTTCGGAAACGGAGGGGCTTTTTTTTGAATATCGGATGGGGAGGAAGGATTGCGGAGTGGGAGAGTAGTTGATTGAGTTGGATTGAGTTGGATTGAGTTGGATTGAGTTGGAATGAGTTGATTCAGTTGAATGAGTTGATTCAGTTGATTGAGTTGGATGAAGTTGTACTTTTTTAACCATCCCAATAGCTTTCGGACTTTCCGACTTCCCGGCCTGGCGCGAGAGTGAAGCGCCGGAATGAGCGTTAGATTTCTCGTGCCCGAGAGGGCTACACCACTCTCACAGCCTGCCTCGCCAAAAGCTGCCAGCTATTGTTTTCGCTTTTGACCCAAACCAGCAAAATGCTGATATTGACATTACCCGGGCCCTTGCCTTTGTCGTTGGTGGTAGCTTTGAGGATGTGGCGAACGATGGCGGTATCGCCGGCAATGCGGATAGTTTGATCGCTGATATCGATGCTGGTAAAAACAGAAGCGCCGCTGGTGAAAGTATCTACAAATTCCTGCTTGTTTTGTATTTGTCCGCCGGAGTGCCCGTAGGTCAATTCCTCATGCGCCAGGCTGCTGAGCTGCTCGCCATCAGCGCTGAGCATGGCCTGGCGTAGTTGTGCTACCGCTTCGTTAACGGCATTTATATCATTAGCATTTGAAGTCATGGTTATAGTATTTAGCGGGAGCAAAAATGGGATTAATAGGGGGAAGGTGCAAGGGGGGATGGGAAGCTTTTGAAGAAAACTGCCGTGAGGTAAGGGAAGTGTAAAGCGTGGTTTTGTGCATGGCAAGCTTTTAGCCTACGCGATTGAAGACTGAAAATGCTTTCAAAACCATCAGTTGGAAGTTTGGGGAACATTGGAATAAAACCAAGTATCAGTCGTTAAATTTCACTTGACATTAGAACTCTCTGGTGTACTTGATCTCGTGATTTTCTTCACTTCCTTTGATTACATCGTTATTGATTATTTTTAAAATGTTTTTTGCAGTTCTCGAATCGCCTGGCTGGACTCCGGATTTTGTAAATGTTATAATATTCGTTTTAGAATTGTAATTAAAATTCAATAAGTCGAAATAATGTTTATTCATTAAAAAATATTTGCCACCTGGTTTGATTTCACAATTTTCCGAATGGGTGACTCCGTCAACTGTCCATTCATTCTTCCAATGCCCAGTTAAGAATTCAATATCAATAGTGGTTTTGTTATATCTTTTTCTAATCTTCTTGAAGTATAAAAAAATAATTAAGGCCAATAGAATAAACGTGAAAAGAGGTATTTTCACTTTATAAATCAGTAATACATATATCTTGTCTAACCATGTTGTTGCAAACCCGAGATTTATGCTGTTATAAGGGATTGCCAAAATAATCATCAATAGGAAAGTTAAAAAGGTCAGAAATCCTGCATGATGGTCACACCATTGAATAATGCGATTTAGCTTCTTAATCATTTTATGTTTAAGTATTTAGGTTAGGGAGTTAAGAATTCCAATAAAGATATAATTTTTACGGAGTTTCGGCAATTACACCTTTCTCGCGCGAGATTGAAGCCAAGCAATGTGCGCCAGATTTCTCGTGCCCGCGAAGCCAAATCATCCCCTTTTACAACCCCACCCCTTCCACCAACATCAACAAAAAAGGCAAAGCCTTTGTATAGTCTAATTGCTCATAAAGCAGCCCCAAGCGGTTGAGATTTTTGTAATAGGCATTTACATTATTGTAATAATTCAGCTCACTTTGTATGAACCAGGCCTGTGGGCCCAGTTTTTCGGCAATAAACCATTTTTCCAGCAAGCGGGCTGCACGGCCATTGCCATCTTCAAATGGGTGGATATTTACAAATACAAGGTGTATAAAAGAAGCGAAATAAAAAACTTCGGGATAGCTCAGGTTTTGTTTTTTTAGGCTTTCAATATCATCTGCAAGCGATTCAAAAAGCGCCTTCACCTGCTGCCCGGGTGCTGCTTCAAATTGGATGCGACCGGTTTGATGTTCCATAACCACCATGTTGCCGCTGCGCAAAACACCCTGCTTATTTTCAGGCAGCAAGTGTGCGGTGATCATTTGATGCGCCTTAAAAAGATTGGAACTATTCAGTTCGTTTTTTTGTGCAAACTGGTAGGCATTGTACAGGTCGTTTGGCTTCTGTACCAGATCGGGTTGATAGCCAAGATTAAGCATCTTATGTTTAAGATAGCTATCAACCTCCATTTGTTCGCCTTCGATCCTTGATGAAGTTATAGCCGAAACCGAAGTGTAAAAACTAAAAGTATCTGTGGATATATCCGCGTCTTTTAAGCTGTCAAAACGATCTTGGAGATCAAAACCCACCTGTTGCCGGTATTCCGCCAGCAAGTCAGTGGGTATCAATTTTAGTTTATCGTTCATCTTTTAATAACAGATCGTGTTTTATAGAAGCGTTTTTGCTTCAGGCCTTATTATGAAAGCGAAGTTAATTGAATTTTCAAACTGTTCAGGTGAAATTTGGAGTAGCGGCAGATAGACGTAAAAGGTTTGATTCTATCAACTAAATGCGTCAATGAAACAGCTTGCAGGAGCGGTGCCTTGCGATGCATTTATATTAGTTCGCCGCTTATCAGAATGTGTTCTGCCTGGGCAAGTCTTTGTTCAATAAAATCCAGATCCTTGATATAGATCATATTAAAATCAAAATTAGTTGCCAGGGGGTCGAAAGGAATTAACCGTTTGTTTATATAGTCGTATTTATTGGGTTTAAATCCAAGATCCGTTAACAGTTTATGGGTTGCATTATTTCCGTAGCCGTAATATTCACCGGTATTGGCAAACTCCACAACTAAAGCCCGACAACGGCTATCGGAAATGGAATTGATGGCACCCAATAATGCGTTGTGTTCATGACCCTCAATATCCAGTTTCATTAATAGGGGCACTCTGCCATTCAATAACGAATCGATTGTTTTGGCCGGCACTTTGATAATATCAGGTCTGTTTTCAAAGCTAACTCTATTGGTGGCGTGGTCATTTGACGTAAATGGAAGATAACCGTTCTCATTTGAAGCTGCTACGTTCCAGGCTTCAACCAAATCAGTTAAATTATTCAGGTTTATATTTTTTGTTAAACCTTCAAATGTAGCAGGAGAAGCTTCGATGGCCAGGGTATTGGCACCTTTTTCTCCGGAGGCTAAAATTGTGTAAGTTCCTCCGTTTGCTCCGACATCTACAAATAAATCACCGGGTTGTAACACATGTAAAACAAAAGGCATTACGTCTGGTTCTGCAAGTCCGAAATAGTAGTTCCCGCTTAAAGCTTGAAAGCCTTTCATCAGTATCAATTTGCTTTTCGGAGTAAAATTATAGACCAGGTTTCTTTTGAAGACTTTATCTATAGTTTGCCATTTGAAAAATCTGTATAAAAATTTTACCCTTTGCCGCGGTGTATAATTATGATATATAATTTGTCGTATTGTTGGCTGCATATAACAAATATAGTTTTTAATAGTTAATGCAAACGTCGGTTGCTGCCCGCAAAAATAAGTAGTTGAGATTCAGCCTTAATGAAAAGACGCAGGGAGATCAGGGAAAGTCAATCCGGGTATTTTAGTCCGGATCATCAATCCGGACTAAAGGAATTCAACAAAAGGGCCCGTGTCCAACAGCTGTCAATTACGCACCATATACTATCGCAAATTCTTTGGCGAAGTCGGCCAATTTGGTTTTGCCGGTAGGTTTGGTGCCTGCTGCGTCATAGGCCGTCCAAAGGATACCGGTGTTAATTGCCGTATACATTTCGGCGTACAGGTGGGCAAAATAGTCGGGTACCCCGGCCTGTATCATGCCACCGATGGCCTGCTCGGTGGTAAATTCAACCCATTTTAGGTCAGGTTGGCCAATCGCAACACCAAGGGCAGTGGTTACCGCTCCGGCAGTGCTTTCGTCGCTGCTTACAAAGCGAACTGATTTGCCTGTAAATGAACCTGATATTTCTTCGGCAATCACTGCTGCGATATCATTAGGGTGTACCAATACCAGGCGGGTATCGGCACTATAATTGGCACCGTTGAAGCCGAGGTTTTTGATCATGCCGATATTGGCGTACAGGTTCACATAAAATATACCCGGACGGATATGTTTAACGGCGACATCCGGCATGGCATTCAGGATCTGCTCCGCATCATGCATACCAGCTATCGGGCCGGTACCGCCATCAACATCAGCACCAATACTGCTTAGGTTAACGATGCGTTTGATGCCGGCACTTTTTATAGCTGCCGCGTAGCTATGTGCTAAGTCACTGGCGTATTTGCGGTAATCATTGACTGCAAAGCTTGGCGGTACCATAGTATAAACCACATCGGCACCGGAAAATGCGCTGCTTAAAAATTCGGCGTCGCCAATAGAGCCAATGGCTGCAGTAGCACCAAGGGCTTCGATGTCTGCTTTCTTATCCGGATTACTACTTACAACAGTTACCTCATGGCCTGCTGCGATCAATTGTTTGGCTAATGGCTTGCTGATATTGCCCAGGGAGCCTGTTACGGTTATTTTCATTTTCTTTTGGATTTGTTGATGACAAAGGTATATTTGTACTTACTTTTATACAAGTACTTACCCTAAAGTATGTATCATGACTCAGATCAAGGAAAACTCAACTATACAAGAAAATAAACGAATAGCATTGGAAACCTGTCCGGTGACTTATGCAATGGAGCGTATTGGCGGTTATTGGAAACCGATTATTTTATATCATTTAATGGCGGGTGATAAGCGTTACAGTGAACTACGCAAAGCAATTCCGGCTGTTACCGAAAAAATGCTTATCCAGCACCTGAAACAACTGGAGGCCGACGGCCTGGTGATCCGGCAGGCAAAACCTGTGGTGCCTCCTTATGTTACCTACAGCCTCAGCAAATCGGGCCGCAAATTGCAACTCGTGCTCCAAGCCATGGCCAATTGGGCCTTTGAGGATAGCGAGGTTTATGCGGAGCAGAGAAGGGCTTCCTGAGTTTGGTTGTATTGGTCATTTGGCATTAGTCATTAGGATTTGGAAAATATCCTTTTTCTATGGACTATGGACCATCAACTATGGTCTATTGACTACCAACCAGAATCTGTGAAATCAGTTAAATCACCCTAAATCGGTGATTTTAAAAATACGGGCTTACCCAATTAACCAATCACTCCTTCCTCACCCCCTTCAAATTCAACAAATTAAGCGCATTCTTACTGATACCGGTGATGTTACTCTGGTAAAGATTAACCAGTTTATCATAGTAAAGTATCACGACGGGTGCCCGCTGCATCACAATATTGTCCATTTGACGGTATAGGGCATAGCGCTTTTCGTTATCGGAAACCTGGTAGGCCTGGCGAAAAAGTGAGTCAAACTGTTTGTTGTTGAACCCTGTATAATTTGGGCCCCAGGGGATTTTGTTTTTGGAGTAGAAAAGCGAAAGGTAATCTTCGGCATCCGGATAATCGGCTATCCAGGAGCCATAGAAAAAGTTGACCCCATTTTTGGCCACCAATTCGCGCAGGCTGGCGCTTTGTACCACCTCAACTTTGGTATTGATACCGGCCTGGTCTAGCTGGCCCTGCACGTATTCGATCAGGTTACGGTAGCCAATGGTGGTAGTTAGTGTTATTTCTGGCAGCTTTTGACCATTTGGAAATCCCGCCTCGGTCAATAATTGCCGGGCTTTTTCGGGATTATAACTATACCCTTTTACTTTACTGGCATCAAATCCGGGCATGCCTGCAGGGATAAAACCTGCAATGCCGGGTGTGGCCATATTATTGCGCAGGTATTTGATCATCTTTTGTTTATCGATGGCATAACTGATGGCTTGCCGGATTTTAAGTATTTTGAGCGGTGAGTTTTTAACGATAGGTAAAGTAGTATCAACCAGAATTCCCAGATACATGGTATTCAAATAGGGGGCAGAGTTGAGAATCAGGCGACCTTTATATTTACTCGTCAACTGGCCGGATTTGGTGAGGATATCATCGCGGTAGCTGCCATCTATGTCGTTCAGGAAATCGATTTTCCCGGTAACAAATTCCATAAAAGCCGTTTGCTTGTCGCCTATAAAAGTGCTGCGAATAGCATCCAGGTGGGGCAGGGGCTCGCCATTTTTATCTTTCTCCCAGTATTTTTCATTTTTCAGGAAAACCAGCACTTCGCCTTCTTTCCAATACTTGAATTTAAATGGGCCCGTACCTACAGGATGATTGCGAAAGTCTTTCCCATAATGTTCGGCCACTTCGTATGGTACTACGGACGCGATCTGCGATGTGAGCATACTCAGCAAGGGAGGGAATGGCTCTTTAAGTTCGATACGGAAGGTGCTGTCATCAGGTGCGCTGAATGATTCTTTGCCCTTTACCTTATCACTGAATATCCATGAACCGGAGGAAGCAACCTTCGGGTCGATCAGCCGTCGGAAGCTGTAAACAAAATCGGAAGCAACAGCTTTACGGCCAATACCCTTGCTGAATAGCGGGTCGTCATGAAAGAAAACATCCTTGCGGAGATGGAAAACATAAATTCTGCCGTCAGGCGAAAGATCCCAGCTTTTGGCTATGCCGGGCTGTACATGCATGCTGTCGTCTATCTGCACCAGCCCGTTATATAACTGGTTGTCCATCCAGATGGTATTTTGATTGCGGCAAAATGCCGGGTCGAGCGAAGTAAGGCCCTCATCCAGGTTGATGTTGAATACGGTTTTATCTGATGATGGGTCAGATGAATGACATGCTGCAAGCGCGAGGAGCAAGGCTATCGGCGCAATACAAGTAGTAATTGCATTGAGGCGAAAGGTTTTGAAGAAAGCGGCTTTGAACAGGTTCTTTTTGCCTGTTACTTTATTGCTTGCTGCCCGGTTGATCATTAGCGCTAAGATATCGTTTTGAAGCTAAAGGAGAAAGTTGTGTTTGATCACAGATTTAGGGTGATTTAAATGATTTCACAGATTTTGGTCGACAGGCCATAGTCTATAGTCCATATACTTAATGCAATGACACAATGCCCAATGACAAATGCCCAATGACCATTGCCCTTTCGTTCTAACCTTTTACCTTTGATAGCGTTAAAGTTGGTAACATGGTGATGAGAAGTTTTGTATCATTTTTATTTGTTTTTGGGCTGCTTGGCCTTTTTGCGATCAGCCTGTGCGGTTGTTTCAAAAAGGAACTGATATCACCCAACCATTATCGAGATTCCACCATCGTTGCCGGTACGGATTCGCCGGGCTATATTAATGGTGTGGGCAAAGCGGCGCGGTTCAATCATCCTTTCGGTTTGGCGCTGGATCAGTCCGGCAACCTTTACGTGGCCGACCAGGCAAATTCGGTGATCCGAAGTATTAGTCCGGCTTCTGTTGTCAATACGCTGGCCGGCACCCCCGGTATCGCCGGAGCGGTTAATGGAGCCGATTCCCTTGCCAGTTTCAATAGGCCGTTTGGGGTTGCGGTTGATGGTTCGGGCAACGTTTATGTGGCCGATGCAGGGAATAATCTGATTCGAAAAATAGCGGCAAACGGTACCGTAAGTAATTTTGCCGGTACAGGACTGGCAGGTGCTGCTGATGGTAAGGATTCGGCAAGTTTTAACTCGCCCCTGGGCGTTACCGTAGATGGCAGCGGTAATGTTTACGTTGCTGATTATGGCAATAACGAGATCCGAAAAATAACACCTTCGGGCGTTGTGAGTACACTGGCGGGAAAGGCCGGTGTGGCTGGTAATGCCGACGGACTTGATACGGCAGCGCGATTTAACCTGCCCGAAAGCCTGACAGTAGATGGCAATGGCAATGTTTTTGTTGCTGACAATGGCAATAACGAGGTACGTAAGGTTACACCAGCAGGGCAGGTAAGCACTGTTGCTGGTAATGGCAGCCCCGGTAAAATTAACGGAAATGGGTCTGGGGCAAGTTTTAATTCGCCATTTGGTATAGCTATCGACGGCGCAGGTAATTTGTATGTAGCCGATTCGGGTAACAACCTTATCCGCGAAATTAGTCAGGCAGGCCAGGTTAGTACTTTTGCTGGCAGTGGTGTTAAAGGTTCATCAGATGCAGGAGCGGCACAGGCAACTTTCAATACGCCTGCAGGTATTGTGGTTGATGTAGCGGGCAATGTTTACGTATCAGACGAGAATAATAATATTATCCGTAAGATTGCTGTAAACGGTACCGTATCCACTATTGCGGTCAGATCGCAACCAAAATTGTTGAGGCTAAAAAAATAAGCCAAAATCAGCTTAGTGTATTTGTTACATAAAATTTGCCCTTATTATTAGGATAAGCAATTTTATTGGCTTAGTTTTGTCGCTAAGGGTCAACCGATTACCAATAATAAACCGCCCCTAATGGTTTCAAAAGAAGAGTTACAGATTACTTTTTCCAGTTTACCTACGGAAAAGCTGATGGAAATTATAGACAATAAATTTGGCTATTCTGAGCTTGCTGTGACTGTTGCTTTTGAAGAATTGGCCTGCCGGAAAATTTCAGAAGAAGAAATCAAGGTCTATAAAACCAAACAGGTTGAAAAGCTCAACAGGTATATCCGTAAGAACATAGCACACGATCTCAGCCTTTCGCAAAAGAATCTGTTTTATTTCATTTTCATACCGCTGCTAACTGCGCCATTCCGTCTGATCTTTAAGGAAAAAGGGTATAAGCTGAAAGTGATGCAGTCAAACTATTATTCCTTGTTCGGCTTTCTGTTTTTCCTGGTTTCTGCTTACTTCCTGACACGCGGTTTGTCAAACCTTTTTGTTGTGGCATTTTGGATGGGGGGCTTTATCCCAGCCTATTTGCTCGACGAGTTTTTCAATCGCCAGCGTCAGATACGGAAACTGCAACAGCTTTTCGGTATTAACAAAACAGAAGATTCAACCCAGGAGCAGGACGCCTGATAGTAGATCTTCGTTTTCTGTTTAATCTCCCCGGCCACCTATTTGGTTTGCCGGAAAAATTTGGATCATTGCTGCTGAATTTTTGGACGAGAATTTTTCATAAAACTCCCGGGCAGGGTAATTTATTTAATTAAAAACTTCAGACGAAATACTATTTAGTTTCTACTACAATTGCTGCTCCATTCAACCCTGCTGACGTTGCTGTTAATCTGATTTTTCCTGCTTTATCGCTTGATTTTAAGATGGCCAGTGCAAGGCCATTAAAGGCATGCCGGTTATGTGTTTGAAACGAGTCGTGATCGGTTTCGCTGCCGTTATCGGTGCTTGTAATAGTGCCAGCGCCGCTCAGTTTAAATTTCACCAGGTTATCTGCTTTCGGTACCAGGTTGCCATCTTTGTCCAGTACTTTAACCGTTACAAAGGCCAGATCTTTACCATCAGCTTTAATCAACTTTCTGTCTACCGATAGTACGATCTTTGCCGGCGGCCCTGCAGTATGCCTTTCATCGGTAAGTACCACCTTGCCATGTTTGCGCGATACCACCTTAATAGTACCCGGTTCATATTTGATGCGCCACATTACGTGCAGGTCGTCACCTGCTTTCTTTTTGGTTCCTAATGATTTACCGTTCAGAAATAGTTCTACCTCATCGGCATGATTATAGTAGGCCCAAACATCGACAGTTTGCCCGGGTTGCCAATTCCAGTGTGGTAATATATGAAGCACGGTTTTATTGGTCCATTCGCTCTGGTACATATAATACACGTCCTTAGGGAATCCAGCAAGGTCGATGATACCAAAATAGGAGCTGCGTGATGGCCAGCCGTAAGGCGTTGGTTCGCCCATGTAATCCCAGCCGGTCCAGATAAACATACCTGATAGGAAATCATATTTCTTCATCACCTTCCAGGTTTCCTCGTGTGTTGAACCCCATGGTGGCGAAACGTTATCATAAGCAGACACGGTATTATCATCATTCATTTTGGCTTTAGTCCGGTAATCCCTTGCCGTTGGCCAGCGCATAATACTGTCCGACGGCATCTGGTAAAAACCACGGGTTTCTAATCCCGAAGTAGTTTCAGTAGCGATGAATTTCCTGCCGGGATAACGTTCGTGGAAGCCCGCATAATTAAATTCGTGATAATTATAGCCCACCAGGTCTATAGCGCCCGATTTGATGATCTTGTTGCTGGTGTCTGGCCTGTCGTTAGCCGTAGTGATAGGTCTGGTTGTATCCAAACTATGTACGATAGCAGCCAGTTCGGGGGCAATGCGCAAAGCACTGGTATCGCCCTGTTGCGGAATCTCGTTACCAACGCTCCAGATAATTACACTGGGGTGATTGCGGTCGCGCAGGATTTGGTCCTCCAGGTCGCGTTTGTGCCATTCTTTAAAAAACAGGTGGTAATCGTATTTCACTTTACCCCACTCCCAGCAGTCGAACGCCTCATCCATTACAATAAAGCCTAATTTATCAGCCAACTCCAGTAGCTCAGGCGCCGGAGGATTGTGCGAGGTGCGGATACCATTGCAACCCATTTCTTTCAGCATTTGCAACTGGCGTTCCAGTGCTCGGTAATTAACTGCGGCACCCAGGCTGCCCAGGTCGTGGTGATCACAAACCCCCAATATTTTGAGTGATTTGCCATTGAGTGAAAAGCCTTTATCGGCATCGAAATTGAAATAACGAATACCGAACTGGGTGGTGTATTCGTCAACCAGCTTCCCTGCGCTTGTCAAACTGGTAACAGCACGGTATAGGTACGGGTGATCAACGGACCATAAATTCGGGTTTTTGATATTGAACGAACACGCCGCGTTGATTACATTATCCGGGTGGTATTCTTTCAAGGCGATCTCAGCCCTTGCCGTACTTACCGCTTTTCCAGCTTCATCGTAAATGATCGTCTTCGCAATAACTGAACTTGTTTTCGCCGCTACCTTAATAGCTACCTGTAGCTTAATTTTTGCAGCATTTTCGCTCACTTCCGGTGTGGTTACAAAGGTTCCCCAATGATCAATTGCTATTTTATTGGTAGTAACTAACCACACATTTCTGTAAATACCCGAGCCCGAATACCAGCGTGAATTAGGCTGAACTGAGTTATCAACCTTAACTGCAATGGTGTTCTTTCCGCCAAAATTTAAATAAGGTGTCAGGTCGTATTCAAATGAGATATAACCATTGGGCCTGTATCCTAACTGATGCCCATTTATCCATACGGTGCTTTTTTGGTACACGCCATCAAAATCGATATAAACATTCTTGCCTTTAGAAGTAGCAGGAACCGTAAAAGTTTTGCGGTACCAACCAATACCACCCGGTAATGCACCTCCATCTGGTGTGGCCGGGTTATCCTGACTAAATTTGCCTTCTATGCTCCAATCATGGGGCAGATTCAATTGCCGCCAGCTGCCATCGTTCAGGTTTTGCGATTCGCCACCCTGTACATCGCCCAGGTTAAAGCGCCAGCTCTGGTCGAAATCGGCCCGGTTGCGGGGCGATTGGGCAAAGCTGTTCAAATAAAATAATACAAAGGGGATCAGCAAAAATGATCTTGCTGTTTTTCCAGCTAAAAGGGTTGAATACATGACGGTTTATTTAGGCAATAAATGTATAACGGACACTAAATTATAAATTATTATTAATTAGTGTAATAAATTAAATTGCGGCGTTGGCCCGCGCCGATAATAGCGTGCGGCTGAAGCGTTATTATGCCATAAAGGCATAAATTAAATTCCGGCATAAAATTGGTTAAGGGAGTAATATGAGCATTCAAAAAATAACATTCGGTAACGGCTGCTTCTGGTGCACTGAAGCGATATTTCAGACATTGATTGGCGTTAAATCGGTTGCTTCCGGGTATATGGGGGGGCAAACTACAAACCCAACTTATGAGCAAGTTTGTACCGGCCGCACCGGGCACGCGGAAGTGATTCACCTGGAATATGATGATGCTGAAATTTCGATTGAAGAATTATTACTGGTGTTTTTTAAAACCCATAACCCAACCACGCTCAACCGTCAGGGTGCTGATGTAGGTACCCAATACCGTTCAGCTATATTTTATTATAGCGAAGAGCAACGTCTTGCTGCCGAAGCAATGATCAACAGGCTAACGGAAGAAAAAGTGTTCGACAACCCGATAGTTACTGAAGTAACGCCCGCTTCTGAGTTTTACCCGGCCGAGGAATATCATCAGAATTATTATAATGATAATCCCCACAAATCCTATTGTGCCATTGTTATCCAACCCAAGTTGAACAAGTTTGCAAAAGAGTTTACCGATAAAATTCGGCCCGAATTGTTGCGTTGAGGTCCATTGATCATTTTTGCACTACGAACGCTGTGCACCTCCTTAGTGCGCTCGATGGTTAATATTCGCAAACGTCAGATTACCATTAAGTTTTTGTTAAGCCCCGTTTTTCAAAAGCTTAATACTTATTTTTGATCTGCCTTCAAATAATTCCTATGCGATCAAAACTATTTTGCTTTTTGGCTGCCCTATTTTGCTGCAGCACTGCATTTGCCCAGCTACCCGGAAAAATACCGCAAACCGGCCAGGTATTACTGCCCAATGGCTGGAAATTGAGCCCGGCCGGGAAATCGATCCAACTGGGCGATCTCCCTCTAAATATGCAGCTGTCCTCTACCGGACGCCTGCTCGCAGTAACCAATAATGGCCAAAGCACGCAGTCGATCCAGCTGATTGATCCTAAAACTGAGAAACTGCTGGATGAAAAAGTGATTGGTAAGTCGTGGTACGGGTTGGCATTTAGTCGCGATGAAAGTACGCTTTACGCATCAGGTGGTAACGATAACTGGATATTGGCTTACCCCATCAAAAATGACAAGCTCGGCATTCCTGATACCATTAAACTGGCACCAACAGCCTGGCCAAAAAGCAAAGTTTCGCCAACAGGTATTGCCGTAAACAAAGCAAATACACGTTTATATACAGTTACTAAAGAAGATAGTGCACTATATATTGTTGATCCGTCTAAAAGGCTGGTAATTAAAAAGTTTGCACTACCTGCCGAAGCCTATAGCTGCATCCTTTCACCCAATGAGAAACTACTCTATATTTCTATTTGGGGAAGCAAAGAGGTTGTGGTTTATAATACCCTCTCTAATAAGATCGAAAAGAGCATAAAAGTTGGCGATCACCCGAATGAGATATTACGCAATAAAAAAGGAACTTTATTATATGTAGCAAACGCTAATGATAATTCGGTATCAGTGATTAATACCCTATCCGGTAGAACACTGGAGACTTTAGCTACCACCTTATTCCCAACCCATTTAACCGGTTCAACAACCAACGGACTTGCGCTATCGGCGGATGAAAAGACCTTATATATTGCTAATGCCGATAATAATTGCCTTGCTGTATTTGATGTAAGTAAACCGGGTAGCAGCCGCAGTCTGGGTTTTATCCCGGTAGGGTGGTATCCAACTAACGTGAAGACACTGGGTAACAAAATTATCGTTGCTAACGGCAAAGGTTTTTCTTCTATGGCCAACCCCGAAGGTCCGCAGCCTGTCAAAAAAACAGACAATAGCGGGTATAAGCAAGGCGCAAAAAACACCAAAGACCAATATATCGGGGGGCTTTTTCTGGGCACTCTTTCCTTTATTAAAACTCCCGCTCTTGCGCAATTAAAAGTCTATACCCGGCAGGTGTATGCAAATTCGCCGTTCAATGAGCAAAAAATTAAGGTGGCTGAAGGCGAAGCAGGCAACCCTATACCACGTAAACCGGGCGAGAAATCGCCTATTAAATACGTTTTCTACATCATCAAAGAAAACCGCACTTACGACCAGGTTTTAGGCGATGTATCGCAGGGGAATGGCGATTCTTCGCTTTGTATTTTCGGCAATAAAGTAACGCCAAATCAACATGCCATCGCCAATAATTTTGTGCTGCTTGATAATTTTTATGTTGATGCCGAAGTAAGCGCCGACGGTCACCAGTGGAGCACCGCGGCTTATGCTACGGATTTTATTGAAAAAACCTGGCCGACAAGTTATGGCGACCGCGGTGGTAATTACGATTCGGAAGGTACACGCCCGGCCAGTGATCCGCGCGATGGTTATATCTGGGATTATTGCAAACGGGCAGGTGTAAGTTTCCGTACTTATGGTGAGTTTGCCGACGATTACAAACCCAATATCAAGGTATTGCAGGACCATTATTGCCCCACCGCGCCAAGTTTTGATCTGGATATTAAAGATGTTAAGCGCGAAGCGATATGGGAACACGACCTTGATTCGCTGATAAACATCAACGCGGTTCCGCAATTGAGTACGGTACGTATCTGCAATGATCATACCAGCGGACAGAACAAAGGTTCCTATTCGCCAATTGCTGCTGTCGGAGATAACGATCTGGCAGTAGGCCTGTTTCTCGAACATTTGTCTCATAGCCCAATCTGGGGCCAGTCTGTTGTGTTTATCCTGGAAGACGACGCGCAGGACGGTCCTGATCATATCGACGCGCATCGTTCACCGGTATATGTAACCGGTCCCTATGTGAAACGCAAGGCGGTGATCCACGAAATGTACTCCACCTCAGGGGTTTTACGAACCATGGAATTAATACTGGGCCTGCCACCGATGAGTCAGTATGATGCGGCGGCCAAACCCCTTTATGATTGTTTTACCTCCAAACCCGATCTGACGCCGTTTCAAACCCGTCCTGCACAGGTCGATCTGGAACAGCGTAATGTTGCTAATAATGAAAGCAGCAAACGTTCGCAGTTTTTTAATCTGGCGAAAGAAGATAAAGCACCCGAACGTGACCTTAACGAGGTGATTTGGAAATACGTTAAGGGCGAAAGTTCGGTGATGCCGGCCCCAAGGCATAGCGCATTTGTGATATTGGAGGAGAAGAAGGAAGACTAGGACGCGATTTTAGGATTTGAGCGATTTGATGGGATGCCTGGTTCAATAATCTAAATAGCATCGGGTCTTTATTTAACCGCGGAGTACACGGAGGTTTGCGCAGAGGATACAGAGAAATGACTTTGTGTCTCGCTGTATTAGCTCCGTGCTCTCTGTGGTTAATCCCCGCCACCAAACAAGCGCCGGATTTGTTGGTTTGTATGATGAAAAATGATGTAATTTGTATCCTACCAATTATCCTTTATGACTACCATTGAAAACGAATTTCTGAAAGTTAAGATACGCCACCAGGGTGCTGAAATGACCTCGGTATATAATAAAGTGTCGGGTGTCGAACACCTGTGGCAGGCTAATCCTAATATCTGGCCCTGGCATGCACCTAATTTGTTCCCTGTGGTAGGGGGGCTGATTAATAACGAGCTCCTGGTCAACGGCAAAACATACGCCATGAAACGCCATGGCTTTAATCGCGAAAGTGAGCTGTTGCTGCTGGCATCCAATGAGGTATCTGCACGTTTCTCGCTTCCTTATTCCGATCATACCCTGCTTGAATATCCCTATAAATTTGATTTTCAGGTGCACTATGATTTGATTGACAATGCGCTGCGTGTTACTTATAAAGTAGTCAATCACCAGCACGATACGATCTATTTTTCAGTAGGCGGGCACCCGGCTTTTAATGTGCCTTTTCATACCGGTGAAAATTATGAGGATTACTACCTGGAGTTTGAAAGCGATGATAAGCTCGAAAAGCAGCTATTGTCATCCGAGGGCTTTTATACCGGCGAAACGCAATCCGTTAAACTCGACGGTAAAAAGCTGCACCTTACCCGGGATATGTTTGTGACAGATGCCTGGGTTTTTAAAAATCTAAAATCACGTGAAGTAACAATCAAAAGCGATAAACACGACGAAACACTGGCTGTTGAATTTCCGCATTTCAATTACCTTGGTATCTGGGCCAAACCCGGTGCCGATTTCCTGTGCATCGAGCCCTGGCTGGGTTGCGCAGATACGGTTGGCAAACATGTGGATATCAGCAAGAAAGAAGCTATACAGCACCTGAAACAAGGTCACGTTTTTGAGGCTGCCTTTTTTATCAGCATTTAGGGAGGCGCCTGGCGCTCTGAAAAAAAATGTCATTTCGACAAACGGTAGGGGCCTATGCGTAGGGGTGCGGAGAAACCTTGTGCTAAATACCTGCCGGCCATGCAAGTTGCCCAAGGTTTCTCCTCACGCCATGCTATTACCCAACGCTTCGTTCGTCGAAATGACATTCTTTTTGAAGTGTTTAAGGGAGCGCTGCGCCATTAGCGTTTTAACAACGACACTATTTTTTATTGCTCCTTTACCACCGTGTTCAAAATAGGCTTATTCAATGCGCTGATGCTGGTATGCCCGCCCTTCAATTCATCAAAAACAACGATCTCATTTGCGCCTTTTTTTAGCCATGATGCAGGGACGTAAAGCGTTTGCTGCGGGCCAACATACCAGTATTTGCCTAAATTATGACCGTTAAGAAATACAAAACCTTTGCCGAAACCACTCAGGTCAAGATAGGTGTCGCCGGTTTTGGTAAGGTTAAATGTGCCTCGATACAAACCTGTTATACTATCGTGAAACTCAGAAATTGCGTATGCATTTACCGGCAAGAAGTGTATCCCACTTAATGATCTGAAAGGGAACTTATACATTTCCCATCCGTTTAATTCCGCTCCAGCCAGGGTAGCTTTTTCGGTTATACCCTGACGGTTGTCGGTAAGATAGGGGCCATAATTGATGCGACCGTTATTTTCCACCAGTATCTCTAATGTAGAATTGGCTGGGAATTGATCCAATTTTACGGAATCCTGTTTTAAATGACGGTCCAATACAGCAATCTGTTTCCCGTTCAAATAAACCGTCGCAAAATCGCGGAGTTCTTTGATCTTCAATAAACCGCCGGTGGCATCCTTTACTTTGGTTCGGTATAGAACAAATCCATATCCCTGGTTCAGATCTTCGAAGCTTAAAGGTTTATCAGCAGTAACCGGAGCAGGCAGATTAGCGAATAGTGGCGCTCTGCTCGTCAATCTGATATTTTTAATAGCGATGGTTTTATTATTAGCAGGCACAGGCGGTAATTTTTCACCCGGCGCCAGATGCTTTTGGATGATTTCGCGGAATTTGAAATACTTGGGCGTAGTATTACCGGCTTCATCGAGCGGGGCATCATAATCATAGCTGGATGTTTGCGGCGAATAAGGGTCATTCCGACTCATATTTGCGCCGTTCATAAACCCGCGCGTGGTGCCACCATGAAACATATACAGGTTGATGGAAATGCCATTGGCCAAAACCGTATCCAGCTTGCCTGCGTCTTCGTTCAGGTTGCTGGTATTGTGGCCGCTGCCCCAGCTGTCAAACCAGCCGGGATACCATTCGGCAATATAATAAGGACCTTTACCATCGTGGTATTTGTTGATCAAAGCTTTTACTTCTTTGGGATTGTCGAGTCCGTTTACTGCTGGTAAATAGCCGGGCAGGTAACCTGCGGGCAATTGCGATGGCCCATCACAGGTAAACAAGGTGCCATCAAATCCGGCTTCGCGGAAAAGCTTGCGGTTGATATCGAGGTATTCTTTATCATTACTATATGAACCATATTCATTCTCGATCTGGAACATCAATATATTACCCCCATGGGTGATCAATAAGGGCCGCAACTGTTTGCCTAACTGAATCACATAGTCATGATAAGCTTGCAAAAACTTCGGGTCTTTGCTGCGCACTTTCAGTGTTTTATCTTTTAACAGCCACCACGGGTAGCCACCAAATTCCCATTCGGCACAGGCATAAGGACTTGGCCGCATAATTACCCACATACCTTCTTCTTTGGCAATGCGCACAAACTCGGCGATATCATTATTGCCGGTAAAGTCGTATTGTCCCTCAACCGGTTCGTGCATGTTCCAGAAAATATAGGTGGCGATTGTATTCAATCCCATTGCTTTGGCCTTGCGGATCCGGTCGCGCCAGTAAGCCCGCGGTATCCGGTAACAATGCATCTCACCCGAGATGATTTGTAAGGGCTTATGATCCAGCAAAAAAGCCGTGTCGCCGAGGGCGAAGGTGTGCGATACTTTTTGACCGTAAGTATTGATACCGGCAAAAAGTGCAATGGTTAGGAAAATGATCTTTCTCATATTGTAAAAATAATAAAAGAATTGTCATACTGCCTGTCGAAGGGCGACGCGGGCAGGGCCTTCGCGCACGTGCTTCGACGTGGCTCAGCATGACAACGCACATAAAATACTACTTATCAAAAGCACAGGGTGTCACCCTGAGCCTGTCGAAGGGCGACGCGGGCGGGGCCTTTGCGCACGTGCTTCGACAAGCTCAGCATGACAACGCACATAAAATACTACTTATCAAAAGCGCAGGGTGTCACCCTGAGCCTGTCGAAGGGCGACGCGGGCGGGGCCTTTGCGCAGGTGCTTCGACAAGCTCAGCATGACAACGCACATAACAATTCCTTTATCAAAAAAGGTGGGTGTCACCCTGAGCTTGTCGAAGGGCGACGCGGGCCGGGCCTTCGCGCACGTGCTTCGACAAGCTCAGCATGACAACGCACATAAAATACTACTTATCTAAAGCGCAGGGTGTCACCCTGAGCCTGTCGAAGGGCGACGCGGGCGGGGCCTTTGCGCAGGTGCTTCGACGGGGCTCGGCATGACAACGCACCTCATAATTCCTTTATCAAAAAAGATGGGTGTCACCCTAAAATAATCCTAACTGTCCTTTATCATCTATATCCAGGTCATCGAGATTCGTTATTTCAAAATCGATTTTCTTGGCAGCTGATTCTTGATTTGATGGTTCCACCGATTCTGTTTTTGGTGATTCCACCGATTCAACTATTGATGATTCATCGGATTCCTCTTCTGTCTGAATTTCTTCCTCTATCACTTCAGGCTCAATTTGGGCCAGTAGGGCGACTGATTTTACCGGGTGCTGCGAGATGCGGTTGCCCATGGCTTTCATGCCTTTGACGTCGATCAGTTCGGATAAATTCAATTCTACGGTTTCTGGTGCTTCGGTTTTACCTTTCAGTTGCTCTACTGTAATCAACGGCTGTTTCGCCCCCGAGATGAGGATCAGTTTCGAGCCATTCTCATCACTAATGATACTGGTTTGTTTACCGATACTGGTGAGCTCAAACTTGAAGCGTTTCACCATGTAATTCTTCGATTTTCCCTCGAAATGTATCACCGAAAATACTTTTTCGGGCTGATACTTTTCGATCAGGATCATCTTATCATCGAAATGGTTATTGAGGTCGAAACTGGTTAGTTCGTACGTGCCATCACTTAACACTGTCAATATGCGGTCGTCCCCGTCAAATTCGCCAAGGTATTTACCCCGGCTATCAGCATTGAGCCGTTTCAGTATCTCATCATACCAGATTTTGCGCCCGGCCAGGGTTGAAACACCCTTGCTTTTCAACACAATCTTCTTAACCGGGTATTTTGTAACGATATTGCCCATGGAGCTGCGGCCTTTGATAGCGATGGCAGCGAAATCTTCGTCGAACTGTAGTTTTTTAAGCTTGGCGTGTGGCTTCAGCTGTATGTTTATTACCTCTGCTTCGCCGTTGGGGTTAGCCGTAAAGTAAAGCACTTTTGAACCCTTGCTGCCTTTTGTCAGGTCATATTCCTTATCGCGGGTCACCCCAATCACGTTAAAACGTTTGATATAGCTTACACCACTTTGCCCGTCTTTATAGATCATGTTGTATACCGTGCGCTCGTCGTTCTTTTTAAAGACGGCCACATGCTCAATATCCTTTCCAACAAAAACCTTATCCTGAACTTTGGTGATGATGCATTTACCATCAGCACGGAAAACAATGATTTCGTCAATATCCGAGCAATCACATACAAACGTTACCAGCTCATCTTTCTTTAAGCCTGAGCCAATAAAGCCATCGACTTTATTGACGTACAATTTCACGTTTGCTAAAGCTACCTGTGCAGCTTCCACGCGATCGAAGGTGCGTAGTTCAGTCTTTCGCTCGCGTCCTTTGCCATATTTCTCTTTCAGTTTTACGAACCAGGCAATGGTGTATTCGGTGAGGTTTTTGAGGTGATGTTTTACTTCTTTGATTTCGGCCTCCAGCGTTTTCATTTGCTCGTCGGCCTTCTTCACGTCAAAGCGGGTGATGCTGCTCATCGGTTTATCGATCAGCTTTTTATAGTCTTCTGATACAATCTCCCGATAAAACTGCCGGAAAAAAGGTGTAAACAACATGTTCAGCACTTCAATTACCACATCAAAGCTGCCCGAACTTTCGTAATCCGGGTTTTTGTACATCCCTTCCTGGATAAAAATTTTCAGCAGGTTGCTGAAAAATATTTTCTCCATCAATTCCTTCAGCCTGATCTGCAATTCCTGTTTCAGCAGGTCGCGGGTAAAATGCGTACTCTCGCTCAGCATATCGTTCACGCTCATAAAGCGTGGCTTGTCGTCCTGTATCACGCAGGTGTTCGGCGATATCGATACTTCACAATCGGTAAAGGCGTACAGCGCATCGATGGTTACGTCGGGCGAAATGCCGGGTGCCAGGTGGATCATGATCTCCACATCTTTTGCCGTATTATCCTCGATTTTTTTGATTTTGATCTTACCCTTGTCATTGGCAGCAATCACACTATCGATCAAGCTGCCAGTGGTGGTGGAAAAAGGTATTTCGGTAATGGCAAGGGTCTTTTTGTCGCGCTCAACAATTTTAGCCCGAACACGAACACGCCCGCCTCGCTGGCCCTCATTGTAGGCTGAGGTATCAGCAAGGCCACCCGTAGGAAAATCGGGCACCAGATTTGGACGTTCGCCGCGCAGCACGGCGACCGAGGCATCGATCAGTTCGATAAAATTATGAGGTAAAATTTTGGTAGCCAGGCCTACGGCAATGCCCTCGGCCCCCTGCGCCAATAGCAGCGGAAACTTAACCGGCAGGGTAATCGGTTCTTTATTCCTGCCATCATAACTGGCCTGCCATACGGTTGTATCTGCGTTAAAAACAACTTCGTTGGCGAATTTTGACAAACGCGCTTCAATATAACGCGGCGCTGCAGCCGAGTCGCCGGTAATGGGGTCGCCCCAGTTACCCTGGCAATCAATAAGCAAATTTTTCTGGCCTATCTGCACCATGGCGTCACCAATGGAGGCATCGCCATGCGGGTGATACTTCATCGTATTGCCGATTACGTTGGCGGCCTTGTTGAAGCGTCCGTCATCCATCTCTTTTAGCGAATGCAAAATACGCCGCTGTACAGGCTTCAGTCCGTCGTTTATATGCGGCACCGCACGGTCCAGGATCACGTAAGACGCGTAATCCAGAAACCAGTTCTCGTACAAACCGCTCAGGGTAGTTACGGTATGTAGTTTATTGTCTTCGGTATTTTCAGGCGTATCATTGCCCAGTTGGTCACTCATTCTCAGCAAAAAATAGAATGGGTAAATATAATGGATTGTAAAGATGTAGGTATGTTGATATCGGGGGTTTTAATTAACATTTGGCTTTGGGTATTAGTTGTATTAATTGTATTAGTTGTATTAGTTGTATTAGTTGTATTAGTAGTAGTAGTTGTAGTGGTTCTATTAGTTGTAATGGTTATACTGGTAGTTCCGATAGCTATCGGGATGGTTGTATTGGTTTAATTGCGTGTCAGACTTGCGAAGTTTTTAAAACTTCGCAAGTCTGTTGGTCACCTTTCATCTTCAAATTTTCAAATCATCACATCATCAAACCCTCAAATTCCTCATCATCACACTATAAGTCCATTTTCGCAACATAGCATTAACGGTATTGACGATTCGTTTAGCCCTGGTCTCGCTGGTTTTAGCACTGTCGATCCATTTGACAAAATAGTCGCGGTGCGATTTTGGTAGGCTATTGAAAAAATCCCAGGTTTCGGGTTCATCATCAAAGCATTCCTGCAGGTCGGCGGGGACTTCGATCTTGAAATCGGTGTCTTCTTCGATTTTTGCGTGCAGCATAGCGCCCGCATTTTTGTGTAAGGCTTTACGTACTTCGGCTTTGAGAGCAAGGATGAAGTTGCCATCGCCCATAGGCATCAGCGCCATTCCGGTTACGGGAAGGGAATCAAGCATACCTTTAACCCGGAACGATTTTTTATTACCTGGTTTAAGTTGTTGAGCGATGTCGGCTGGGATATCAATATAGGTCCAGCCGGTTTTTTCTCCCTGCTCAGCAAACTGTAACATCATGGCGGTAAATTCAACCATGATGCCAAAATACAGTATTCGGTTCGAATATTTTTTGGATATTACTGATGGTAACTTTGAAAGGGTTTTTAGGGATCAGCGAAATAAGGACAGGTCCAAAACAAAAGCACCTATTTTAGTTAGGTGCTTTTGTATCTTTATTAACTGATCCGGGAGTTTATTAATAAGCCCCCAATTTTATAAGGATTATTGTCCGGGTTCAACTTTGCTGATTGAATTTGGCAGCAAACCATGAGCTTCTTTATGAGTGGCTATCACAGCTGATGAATCAGGCGCCTGCGAAAGACATACAACTGTCCCGCTTTTTACGTCAACCCAATAGTTGATAAAATTAACATTGTATTTATCCTGTACTGCCAGGTCTTTTTTATGTGCACCTGCAACATCGGCCGCGGTAACTTTTCCTGCACCCAGGTAATGAATATCCAGGTAAAAGTCTTTTCCCTTGATAATGTCAGCCTGCATGCCCGGCGAAACTTCAAGCACCTGGTCGGGCAATAATCCATGCGCTTCTTTATGGGTTTCAGCTATTGACGCTGAGTCAGGAGCTGTTGAAAGGCAGTATACATTTCCTCTTTTTTCATCAACCCAAAACTTTATAAAATTAACATGGTATTTGTTTTCAACGGCAAGGTCTTTTTTATGCGCCGCTGCTACATCGCTGTATTTTACTTTTCCTGCACCGAGATGGTGCACATCGATAAACAGGATAGGTGCATTTTCTTTGGTTTGCGCTATTGCGCCGAGTGAAAGAAAACAAATAACTGCGGCTGCTATACTAGCAAAATAATTTTTCATGTGGTTTTTGAGTTTAATACTTTAAAATTTTCTGTTTATACAAATGACGCTAACAGCCGCTGGTTGTTTATAAGAAGTTTTCCCTATTTTAGAAAGGTGAATTCCCTATTTTATACTATACCTATATGCAACTGGTAGAGAGAGAAAGTTTTTTTAGCTTATTGCAAACCAAATTCGGGCGGGTAGCCGGGGGCGAAGGCCATAGTATGCTCTTATGTGGCGAAGCGGGAATAGGCAAAACCTCGCTGGTAAATGCTTTTTGCCGCCTGCATAAAGATGATGCACTTATATTTCATGGAAGCTGCGATGCCCTTACTACACCCCGCCCCCTTGCTCCGGTATATGATATCGCATCGCAGCTTCGGCGCGACCTATGGGGTAAACATGAACATAGCGACGACCGAGCTGCCTTGTTCACGGCGGTGTTTCATGAATTGGAACAGCAAAATAAGCCTGTGCTGATCATATTTGAGGATATACACTGGGCCGATGAAGCAACTTTAGACTTTATAAAGTTTTTGGCGAGAAGAATTAAACGTGTTCCGGGTCTGTTTATCTTAACCTATCGGGATAACGAGATTAACGCCCGCCATCCGATGAGAAACCTGCTGGGACAGCTGTCGCCTGACACTTTTACCCGCATGCAGCTTAGCCCGCTTTCCCGACCGGCGGTAGAAAGGATGGCGATTGAAAAAGGCTATAATGGCGAGAACGTTTACAGCATTTCAGGCGGTAATCCTTTTTATGTAAACGAAATATTAGCCAGTTATAGCCCCGGAATTCCTGACAATATCAGGGATTCTATTCTATCAGTTTATTATCAGCAGGCTGAAAGTACAAAACAGGTTTGGGAATTATTGTCGGTGGTGCCAGGCGGTTTTGAATGTGTATACCTCGAAAAAATGGAGCCGTTTTATATGGACGCCATAGCTGATTCGCTCGACTCAAAAATTTTGATCTTGCAAAATGGGCTGGTATTTTTTAAGCACGAACTTTACCGCCGAGCGATAGAATCTTCTTTGTCGCCGCTCAGGCGGGTAACGCTCAATAAAAAGATACTCGATCTGTACCTGGAAAGTTTTAAGCAGAACCAGGAAAATGAACGGATCCTGCATCATGCAAAAAACGCAAATGAATACGAGCTGGTAGCACAATTTACCATGCTATCGGCCCGGCATGCAGCTTCGTTAGGGGCACATATCGAAGCTTCCAAATTGTACCTGTCGGCTATTGAAAATTACAGGGGTGCCGATAAAAACAAGCTGATTGAACTGTATGAAATATACGCTTACGAGTGTTATTTAACCAGTAAAAACAAGGATGCTATAGTTTATATTGAGAAATCGCTTAAACTTTGGCAAGAACAAAATGATCAGGAAAATATAGGTAATTGCCTGCGGTTTTTATCGCGTTTATGGTGGTTTGAAGGAAAAACCGAGATGGCGCATAGTTATGCCTTACAAGCCATTGAGCTATTGCAAAATCAACCTTCGTCCAAAGCGAAGGCCATGGCTTATAGTAATTTGTCGCGATTGAAAATGTCGGAGGATCTGGCAGATGAGTGCCTGTATTGGGGCGAACTGGGAGTAGTGATCGCACGGGAAGTTGATGATCAGGAGACAATTTCCACTTCATTGAATAATATGGGTTCCGCACTGATGCTTTCGGGATCAACTCTTCAAAAAGGAGTCGATTTTATTTACCAGAGCCTGGATATCGCCCTCAAAAATTCTTACCACGAATTTGCTGCACGAGCTTATACAAGTTTGCTGACTATTGGAGTTTCAATAAAAGAGTACGAGATAGCCAGAAAGGCATTGATCGAAGGTTTGCTTTATTGCGAAGAAAAGGATATTGATTCGCAGAAGACCTATATGTTGGCATATCAAACACGGCTCGACCTGGAAACGGGTAATTGGAACCCGGCCTATGCGCTCGCAGAAGATCTTCTTAAAAATGAAGATCTGTTGCCTATTTTAAAGTTCTGTACCCAGGCGGTATTTGCAACATTGAAAATGCGTAAAGGACATCAGGATGCTTTACCTTTTTTACTCGAAGCCAAAACCCTGGCATTTGAAACTGAGGAACTGCAACGAATTGTTCCTGCAATTTTTGCCCTGCTTGAATATGAATGGTTAACCGGAGAAAGCCATATTGAAACAGAAGCAATCAGCCATGCTATTAATTGGTTAATTCGCCTGGGTAAATTTTCGAAGAAGAGCCGCTTCTATTTCTGGCTGTGGAAAGCAGGGAAAGAACATTTAATACCTGATGGAAATTATGACGAACAGGAAGGCGAAAAATTAACAAAGGCTGAAAAGCAGGCAATTTTGTGGGGAAATTGGGGCTGTCCTTATGAACAGGCTCTGGCTTTATTTGAAGTGGATGAAGACGGCAAAAAGAAAGCATTATTGATGACGAAAGAATTAGGCGCCGACGCAGTTTATGAAAAAATGAAGCGCGAAATGCGGGAAGCAGGCATCAAAAATATACCAAGAGGTATCCGGAACACAACCCGCTCAAACCAGGCGCATCTAACCGACCGGGAAGTTGATGTACTGCGTTTATTGAAAGAAGGGCTACAGAACAAGGAGATCGCATCAAGGCTGTTCATCTCGGCAAAAACTGTAGATCACCATATCTCATCGATCTTGTTGAAGCTGGAAGTGAAGTCGAGGGTAAAAGCAGTTAATGAGGCTATTCAGTTAGAGATCATTTGAAAAACTCGTTCGGATGATTTATGCAAATTAAAAAAAGGCAATGATTGAACTGGTTGAGAGAGCGGAATTCTTAGCTTCATTGAACGAGAAGTTTGATACTGTTGTATCCGGTGAGGGTCATTGCGTATTTGTTACCGGCGAGGCAGGTATAGGCAAAACTTCGTTGGTAAAAGCATTTGCGTCCGAAAAAAAAGCAGAATACCGGGTTGTTATGGGCAGTTGCGATGCTTTGTTTACACCCAGGCCGCTTGCGCCTTTATATGATATTGCAGCCCAGTTGCCAGGCGATTTGCTAAAGAATTGGAATAATAGTGATCTGACTGCACTATTTGGCCTTTTTTTTAATGAATTATGTGATGATAGGAAGCCCTTGATCATCATCATCGAGGATATCCATTGGGCAGATGAAGCAACGCTCGATCTGATCAAATTCATGGGTAGGCGTATTAGCCTTACCAATTGCTTATTGATCATTACCTATCGTGATAACGAAATACATACAGCGCATCCTTTAAGATCGGTACTCGGACAATTGCCACCTCGTTCCTTCAGCAGGTTGCCATTGCAGCCGTTTTCGAAAGAGACGGTAAATAATCTGGCGGCAAACAGAGGGTTAAGAGGCGAGGAGGTTTACCATATATCGGGCGGGAACCCATTTTATGTAACCGAAATTCTGGCAAGTTATAGCCCTGGCGTGCCTGATAATATTAAAGATGCAGTACTTTCCGTTTTTCATTTATTTGAAGAAGATACGAAACGGGCCCTTAGCGTTTTGTCGGTTTCGCCTATGGGTATTAAAATTGCTCATCTTGAAATACTTGACCCAGCCTTTCCCGCAGCAATTGAAAATTGCTTATCCACCAGGGTACTCCAATTAGAAAATGGCATTGTTTTTTTTAAACATGAATTGTATCGCCTAACCATCGAAGGGTCACTTTCGCCTTTAATAAGGATAAGGCTTAATAAGCAAATTCTGGAAAAGTTGCTGGTTAATTTCGATCGGGATGGCGAAATCGAACGTATCGTCCACCACGCAAGAAATGCCAATGCCTATGATATTGTCACCCAATATGCTCCTGTAGCGGCCAAGACTGCTGCACTATTAGGCGCACATATCGAAGCTGCTAAACTATATTATACAACCTTAGTCAATTACCAGGGCAACGATAAGAATATATTGCTTGGCCTTTACATCAATTATGCATATGAGTGTTATTTAACTAACCAGACCAAAGAGGCCATAAACTACCAGAGTAAGGTATTGGAAATGCTAAAGGAATCGGGCGACCGCGAGAAAATAGGCGACTGCCTGCGTTTCCTTTCCCGTTTATGGTGGTTTGAAGGCAATCGTATAAAGACTGAATATTATGCCCAACAAGCGATCGATGTATTAAATGATCAGCCCGATTCGCGGGTAAAGGCTATGGTTTTCAGCAATATGTCGCAACTAAAAATGCTTAGCAATGAAGTTGACGACTGTGTTTTTTGGGGTGAAAAAGCAATCCGGATTGCAAATAATATCCGTGATGATGAAGCCCTTTGTCATGCCCTGAATAATGTGGGCACGGCCCAGATACCAATACCTGAGCTGCGTGTCAATGGTTTGGAACTATTAAAAAAGAGCCTGGATCTAGCCCTGAAAAATTCATTTCATGAACATGCTGCCAGAGCGTTTACGAACCTCGGATCGGTTAATGAAGGGATCAGAGACTATGCCTATTCGGAAAAGATTATAGGTGAAGGTATAGCGTATTGTCAGCAAAACGAACTATGGCCCTGGTCAACCTATATGTCAACACATCTGGCCAGAATTTACATGATCACGGGAAGATGGGAAAAAGCGAAGCAGTTAGCATCTGAACTTATTGACACCGGCGGACAATCACCCGTTACCGAAATTGGCGCCTTGGTTGTTTTAGCAACGCTAAAGATGAGAAATGGCGAGTCGGGGGCTTTGCCGCTGTTATTGCAAGCAAAAAATCTGGCATTTGAAACCAACGAATTAATGCGTATTGTGCCTGTATTGATCGCAATATTTGAATATGAATGGTTAAATACCACTGATATCCTGGAGGGCAATGAAATTGATGCCACCTTGACCAGATTAGCAATAAGTGGGACGCGGGACGAACAAATAGAATTTGAATATTGGCGCTGTAAGAAGCTAGGATTGAAAATGCCGGAAAACGATTCCTACGAAGGATTTAATATCGGAAGTCCGGAATCATTGCGCCGATCTGCAACTTATTGGAAAAACATCAATTGCCGGTATCAGCAAGCCTTGATTTTGTTTGAAGGAATAGAAAATGATAAAAAAGAAGCGCTGTCAATTATGCATAGTCTGGGAGCTGACGCAGTTTATGAAAAGATGAAGCGCGAAATGCGGGAAGCAGGCATTAAAAATATACCAAGAGGCATAAGAAATACTACCCGTTCAAACCGGGCCCATTTGACTGAACGGGAGATTGACGTTTTGCGATTGCTGAAAGAAGGTTTGCAAAACAAAGAAATAGCTGAACGCTTGTTCATTTCAGCAAAAACTGTAGATCATCATATTTCTGCGATCTTGTTTAAGCTGGACGTAAACTCGCGGGTAAAAGCAGTTAATGAGGCAATTCAATTAGCGGTCATTTGAATAGCCAGTTCAAATGATTTTAAAGGCAAAATATTCAGCAAGTCCTATCTTCTTTAACTTCTATTTATACAATCATCGCTCTGCCGGCGTCACTCTCAGTTCTTTCTTCTGATTGTTCCGTAATACGCTGATATACTGAAACTGCCCAACCTTGTCTTCGGTTAAAAGTTTAAACAATTGATCTGAAGTTTCAACCACCTTATCATTAAATGCGTATATAATATCACCGCTCAATAAACCACCTTTTTCGGCAGGCCCATTATTTTCGGTCTGTGTCACAAACAGGGCCTGCTGATTTTTAAGGTGATGTATCGTTCGCAGCTTAGGTACCAGCCCGATCTGCTGTAAACTTGCCCCAATATAAGCCCTTTTTACTTTCCCATACCGGATCAGTTGGTTGGCCACCGATTTAGCTGTATTGATGCTGATCGCAAAACAAAGTCCCTGGGCTCCGCGAATTGTTGCAGTATTTACACCAATTACTTCTCCTTCGGCATTGATTAGTGGTCCGCCCGAGTTCCCGGGGTTGAGCGATGCATCCGTTTGTATCATGCTGTCCATTTGAAAGCCGGATTCACCTGCCAATGTTCTGCCCAGAGCACTAATTACCCCCGAAGTTACAGTATGCTGAAAGCCAAGCGGATTACCTATGGCTATTGCTAATTGACCTATCTTTAACTTGTCTGAATCACCTAAAATAGCAGGAGTGTAGTCGATCGCGTCTATTTGCAGGATGGCCAGATCAGTGAATCGATCTTCTCCTATCAGTGTTGCGTGATGAACATTGCCATCATATAACATAGCTCTAAGATTTTTTGCTTTTTTTATGACATGGCTATTGGTGAACAAATAACCATCGGATGAAAATAAAAACCCTGTCCCGGTTCCTGTTACTGTTTCCCGCCCTGCCTTTATTTCAAACTGCTCTATCTTGACAACCGATTTGCGCAGTTTTTCTACTGCATCTATAATGATCTGTGAATATGTATCCATAGTTCAGCGCTGTCAAAAATTAAACCGAACGGTATAAAATAGCAAAATGGCAGTCTGAATCAGCCATTTTGACTATTTGATCTATTTTAAGGAGAAAATTAGTCGTGCCTAATTTACATAGGGTTCCAATACTTTCTGCCAGCGATCGTAGCCTATCGCTTTTAAATGCAACATATCGCTTTCGAAAAGAGCAGGATCGGGTTCGATAGTTCCCGGTTTATAGATGACCGAACTCACGTCTATAAAAAGACTATTGGGTTTATCCGCCAGAAAATTTTTGATCATTTCATTTGCCTTCAATTCTTCGGGCTCAATACCGATTCGGCTTGGTGCTGGTTTGATGGAGAGATAGTAGATTTTGGTATTTGGCAAATTGGTGTTGATCAATGTATACAAGGCTTTCAGGTTACTAAATACGGAGTCGGCACTTTCTCCGGCAGCCAGGTCGTTTTCACCGGCATAAATAAAGATCTTTGCAGGATGGTAGGGGATAAGAATATACGGGGTATAATATTTAACTAATTGCGACAATTCGCAGCCCCCGACACCACGCCTGATGATATTTTTTCCGGGAAATCGTTGTTCAAGATCGGTCCATTTACGGATGGAAGAACTGCCAATGAACAATATGCCACTCTGTTTAGGAAACAACAGGCTGTCCTGGTGTTTAAAATCCCGAATCTCGTTGGCAAATGGGAAGCCGTTTTGGGCCACCGTTTTTAAACTAAGTACGGCCAGTAATGCAATTAAAAATATTTTATATTTCATGATTATTGACTTAGCCCCATTGGTGAATCACAAAAATGATAAAAAATTGCTAAAACAAAGGCTTCAGTAATTTGAAAATTCCCGACGATCGTTTTGCTTTTTGTCTTTTTATCTTTTCCTTTATTAATAATTATTAACCGCGTTTAATACTTATCCATAGAATAATGACCAGTTTTCAATCAAAATTAGTGCTGTTACTTTTGGTGCTGTTTTTTACGGCCTGTTCTTTAAACGCCACCTACAACAATAGGGAAGACGATAAAGCAGAGGCCGAACAGGTAACCGCAAAACTATTTCTCGACCTGCAAACCAAAAACTACGCAGCGGCTGATACCTTATTCAGTAAAGATTTCTACAAAATAACTTCGAAGGATAAGTTGAACGAAGTATTTAAAGTGACCCAGGAAAAATTAGGCGACCTTGGTGATACCAATTTAACAGATTGGAAAACCCGGGTAGTTAGTGGTGCAGATGCCTCGGCCGATTATGCCTTTTTCTTTGGCAATACCTACAAAAAAGCAATCGGGCAGGTTGCGATCAGGCTGCACAAGGATCCCGACAACAAGATCAGGATAGTGTACTATACCGTAAAATCTGATGCTTTTGTAAGTCGGTGATCAGTATAATAACGCTAACCAATACAATCATCCCGATAGCTATCATGACAACTAAATCAAACTGCCAGAGGCAACTCCTCTTCAGTTACTGCTAGCGTAGGATTGATCGTTTCGTCATCTTTTTCTACCCGCAATTCGCGGATAATGTGTTGCTGACGGTCGGGCGTGTTTTTGCCCATAAAGTATTCCAGCAAGCCTTTGATATTGGCATCTTTCAGTATCACCGGGTCGAGCCGCATATCTTTACCGATGAACAAGCCAAACTCCTCCGGCGATATCTCACCCAAACCTTTGAATCGGGTGATTTCAGGTTTGTTGCCTAGTTTGCCAATGGCGTTTCTCCGTTCTTCATCACTGTAGCAGTAAATGGTTTCCTTTTTATTGCGCACCCTAAACAATGGTGTTTGCAGGATATATACGTGGCCAGCCTTCACCAGATCGGGGAAGAACTGCAGGAAGAAGGTCATCATCAGCAGGCGGATGTGCATCCCGTCCACATCGGCATCAGTAGCGATTACAATGTTATTGTACCGCAAGGCTTCAAGTCCGTCTTCGATATTTAAAGCATGCTGTAACAGATTGAATTCTTCATTCTCGTAAACTACTTTCTTGGTCAGCCCATAGCAATTGAGCGGCTTCCCCTTCAGGCTGAACACCGCCTGAGTCTGCACATCCCGCGATTTAGTAATAGAACCACTAGCCGAATCACCTTCGGTGATGAATAGCGTGGTATCCTGTTTACGCTCGTGGTTATCATCGAAATGCAGCTTGCAGTCGCGCAGTTTGCGGTTATGCAGCGAAGCCTTTTTTGCACGCTCATTGGCCAGCTTTTTAATACCGGCTATATCTTTACGTTCACGTTCAGATTGTAATATCCTTGCTTTCAGTGCATCGGCCGTTGCCTGGTTTTTGTGCAGGTAATTGTCGAGTTCCTTTTTAACAAAGTCGTTGATAAAAGTACGTACTGATGGTCCCTCGGGCCCTATGTTCTGCGAACCCAGCTTGGTTTTGGTTTGCGATTCAAATACCGGCTCCTGTACTTTTATGGCGATAGCAGCTACAATAGAGGCCCGTATATCGGCTGCATCGTAGTCTTTATCATAATATTCACGAATGGTTTTCACCACTGCTTCGCGAAATGCCGCCTGATGGGTGCCACCCTGGGTAGTATGCTGACCATTAACGAACGAATAATATTCCTCGCCGTACTGCTGCCCGTGGGTCATGGCTATTTCAATGTCTTCACCCTTGAGATGGATGATGGGATAACGCAGATTTTCGGCATCGGCATTACGTACAAGCAAGTCGTAAAGGCCGCGTTCGGATAAGAATTTGGTGCCGTTAAAATTAAGGGTAAGGCCCGAGTTGAGGAACACATAGTTCCAGATCATGTTCTCTACAAACTCGGGTATAAAATGGTAATGCCTGAAAATGGTATCATCCGGCGTAAATACGATGGATGTGCCATTGCGCTGCGTTGTTTCTTTTTCGGGCTCATCCCGTACCAGCTCACCTTTGGCAAATTCGGCTATTTTGGTTTTGCCGTCACGGTAAGATTGTACGGTAAAAATATTAGATAAAGCATTAACCGCTTTGGTACCCACACCGTTCAAACCCACAGATTTCTGGAAAGCCTTGCTATCATATTTTCCACCGGTGTTGATCTTGGATACGCAATCGATCACCTTGCCAAGTGGTATACCGCGACCATAATCACGCACGGATACCTTATGATCGCTCATGCTTACCTCGATGGTTTTACCCGCGCCCATCACAAATTCATCTATCGAGTTGTCGATGATCTCTTTCAGCAGAACATAAATGCCATCATCATAAGCCGAACCGTCGCCCAGCTTGCCGATATACATGCCCGGCCGCAGTCGGATATGCTCTTTCCAGTCAAGCGACCTGATACTGTCTTCACTATAATCTGTTGCTTCTGCCATGTTCTTTTGTTGTAATGTTGTCCCGATAGCTATCGGGATGTTGGAATGTTGTAAAGTTGCAATGTTGAAAGGTTTTACCTAATACCCATTGCCTTTAACCTCCCGATAGCTATCGGGAAGCCCTTCACCTCCCGATAGCTATCCGGACACCTTTCGCCAACCCCCAAATATGCCATTTTTTGCTTTTCGCGGGAATTCAAATTATAAACATTTCAACCTTATAGATAGATGCTTTTCAACATTAGTTCCGTGCACAATTATAATAATGCTATTACATAGCCGGGTTGTAAGGATGGAGTATGCAATATTTGTTTAAATTGCCCTTGAATACTGTTTCGCCAATATAAGGTTAAGATAGGTGGGGTCCGTATTTAAATTAAACTATTTAACTGAGCTCAAATTAATCCACTGCATGAGTATTAAGCCGCGTTTGAATCGCCTCGACCTGACGATGATCGTCATTAGCCTGGTCATCGGTATGGGGATATTTGCAACGCCATCAGATACCGCCCGCGAAGTGGGCAACCCCTGGTTGTTTATGGGAGCCTGGGCCTTCGGTGGTA